>CAKZMO010000531.1 GCA_937128595.1 uncultured cyanobacterium
GGTCAGACCATCTAAATTCAGTCCGTCTAAATCTAAATTCCGTCTAAATCTAAATGAAGAGTAGAAGTGATGGCTAAATCGCCCGACGACTCAATTTTGTTCAAAATTAATGCTCTGCCTACTGTAATCTCAGCAATTTCTCATGAGCATAAGATTTGATGGCGTCAACTAACGTTTATCATCACATTTGTTTTCGACAAGAATTAAAAAGGAGTCAATTCTATGAAAGTTAAGTATTTGGCAAGTCTGGCGATCGCTTCCACATTGGTTTTGGGTCTTGGTGCTTGCTCTGGTGGCACGACTAGCGATCCGGCTGGAGAGACTCAGACGGAAGGAGCTGATCCCTGCGCCGCCGACCCCTGTGCTGCAGCCGATCCTTGTGCTGCTGACCCTTGTGCAGCCGATCCTTGCGCTGCTGATCCTTGTGCAGGCAGCTAAACAACTCGAATCAGTCGTTAACTGTAAATCAGAAGTGTTGCGATGAGTATTTCCTATTGGGCAAATGTGGCGATCGCCACCACTTTGACGGTTGCCTTAGCCTCTTGCTCAGGCTCTAGAACAACAGATGTCGTTAGTTCAGACTCTTCTGATGCTGATGCTCAGGTCAGCGCGACTGATCCCTGCGCCGGAGCCAATCCTTGCGCTGGAGACACGTCAGTCAGCTATTTTTCAGATGATGGAATCGCCATTCGTGGAGCCGACCCTGTCGCATATTTCACCGATGGGCAAGTCGTCATCGGCACATCTGAGTTTGAGTATGAATGGAACGGCACAACCTGGCAGTTTGCTAGCGCCGAACATCGAGATCTCTTTGCTGAATCTCCAGAAGACTATGCGCCTCAGTATGGAGGATATTGTGCTTGGGCTGTGAGTCAAGGCAACACTGCCCCCATTGATCCGGAGGCGTGGCGCATCGTTGATGGCAAGCTTTATCTCAACTACGATCTGCGCATTCAGGAGAGATGGGCAGAAGATATCGAAGGCAATATTGCCAAAGCCGATGGAAATTGGCCTGAAGTGTTGGATCAATAAGCTGGCGGTTTACGCGGGAAATCAGCTCATCTGCGATATAAGACGCGGCAGTGCCGCGTCCTTCGTTTTTAAGTTTATCAATCACAACTTGATTTCCTAAACCCGATCTGAATGACAGACCGCCTTGGTCAATCACACACAGTGCTTCAAAATACATCCGTCTATTGTCCCAGGCGAGAATCGCTGATAGGACTGAGACACACCGAAGAGCGCAGCTAGGTTGTCATCTTCTTCTCTAGCAAAATGCCCTGCATATCCCTGAGTTCAAATACTTTTAGATCGCTCAAGTCATCTGGAATCTCAAGCCCAGGCGTGGCGATCGCCACCTGCCATTCGCTCAAGTCCAACTGTAGCCAGTCGGCGATCGCCACCTCAACGGGATCACCCCCCATATGCGTCACCATGACCAACGATTCTAAATTTGCAGCAGGGTCGTGCTCTACAGTGGGTCGATGCTGAGTCCGTCGCCCATAGAACAAGGTGTAGTTGTCATCCGTTAGGCGGTTGAAGCGATCAAGTCCACCCAGGTTTTCGCGTACCCAAGAATGCGCCTGGCGGTATCTTCTGAGCTGCAGATTGAACTTCGTCCTCACCGGATCCACCTTGTCAAGAGTGTATGTGATGTTGCTGAGGTCATGCATGTCCTCCATAAAGGCTTTAGCAAAGGCTTTAAGAGTCAGCACATCCAGTTGCTTCATAAATTCTGGGCGATCGGGAAAATTCAAGGCTCCCATCGACGGCAGTTCGCAAAGGGATAAGTCATCGCCTAAACAACGTTGACAAATTTGAGCCACAAGCTCCAAGTCGTAATCGCTATATTCCATTGCCGCTGATACAGCGTGGCAAAACTGACGCAGAAAGTCTAGCTTGTCAAAGCCCAAGAGCTTAACTCGCTTGAAAGCATACGTTTCCTGGTACAGTTCTGGCGTCACTTGCCAGTCCAAGAACCCTATTTCTTCAGACGCGACCTTGACGCCATAGCGATCGTCCGTGTTGCGGAAAAAGCCCCATGTGGCGTGCATCAGCGCATTGATAAAATCCATGGGCAATCCCGGACAAAAGCCATAGACCCACAGCTTCACCGCAGGATTGTCGTAAGCATTGTTCAGCGCGGTGGGCAACGTTTCGCCTAAATTCCAATTAATATCTTTGCTCGGATCAATCTGGTTGCCCCGACGCACCGTGTCGTGGTTTGCGCATCCAGTAATCCAGCGATCGCCCTGCACCATCACTTCCGTGACCCGTCGCCATTTGAGATCCCAAAAGCCTTTAAGCACCGGAGTGTTGTGCGCAAAAATTAGCGGCCCCCACTGATACGATTCCGAACGCAAGTCAACCAGATCGCGGTAAGTAGAGGTTTCTTCCCACCCTTCTTGGGGCCAAGGCCGTCCATCCTCAAAAATAGTAAACAGCAGCCGCTGATAACCACCAATTTCCTGAACAACATCACTCATCGCCAACAGATAGGCGTCATCCTGCTCTACGCGACCAGAGAGAGGGTTAAAGAAACGAAAATCTTGGCCTCCATCGACGCGAATCCCATCAGCTCCAGTGTTAATTTTGCGGCGCTGCATTTCCAACAAAATTGCTCGCACCGCCGGCAACTGGTGGTTCAAGTCTTGGCCATACATGTTCGGCCCTTTTAAGAACTGCCGCCCGATGAGTTGCTGAGCCTGGTTATCAGCGTGCCCATACACCAGGTCGTAAATGACCTGAATAGGCCCCTGAGAGAAGTTGTGGAAGGCAGCCAGACAATCAATCATCTCATCAGGCCGCAGGCTACCCAAATTAGCAGGGTTGGTTGCGGAAGAACCCAGGATAGGAATGTCGTACCCCCAGTTTTGAGTATCGGGCTTGCGGAGTGTTACCGTAATTTCGCGACTGTCATCTGGAGACGAGCTTTCACCGATGGTGACACGCAGATCCACAGCCTCCTGTTCCATCGCTAGGCTGAGGTCAGAAGGAAGCGCAAAAAATTCGGTGTCGGTGTTGTCACCATCGTGACGATACTCAATCGTCGGCTCAACAGGAAGCAATTGAACGCCGTCGTAACCGATGAAATTTTGCTCCGCAGGGGTTAGATCCTCTCCTCGCTCTAGCTTGTCAGAAATGTCTTGAATCAGGTTGGCAAGTCCGGCAAGGGTTCCTTCTGGAGAAGCCGTTGCGACATGCAGTTGGAGCAGATTCACAGGGGCAGGTATCCGAGGAATGCCTACCACCTCATCTTGAATGGTGACTTGCGGCTGAGGGGGTACGGGTTGGGTTGGAGTCTGAACCGCAACCGTTGAGCCTTCACTCGTGGCTTGCATCGTTCCAATGAGGGGGCCAGAAGAGACAGAGGAAGTCGATTCAGGCCCGTGAGAAACATCTGGTTCTGGAATTGACACCGATTGCTCTGGCTTTTTGCGTCCCGTTGCCTGGAAATAATGCAAATCAGCGCGCTCTCGCTCAATTCGCGCCATGTCATACACTTCAGCCGGCCCAAATACTCCATAGGGTAGAGAGTAAGCAACTACATCGCGCACGGTTTGCAGAATATTTTGGGCATCTAGATAGCGCAGCCAATAAAGCGAGCCCATCTGCTCACGAGTGCCGGGTTGAACTCCTTCCAAAACACCCCAGATGTATTCTCCCTGCTGTGGTAGCGGTAGGCGATCGCACCGGAATTTAATCTGCTGCTGCTTCGCTCCAAAATTCACCGGTTCCACGGGTGTAAACAGTTCCAAAAAGATTGATCTTTCTGACTGAATCACCTCACCAGCAAGTTCTGGAGTCCAAAACCCAATCTCCGTTAACCCATCTTCTCGGTAGTGGGCTCCTAATCGACGAGCCAGCACCTGCCCTCGCTCAAAGTAGGTCTCATCCGAATCGTTGACGGTTGTTGCCCATGCCATGAGCTCTTGGGTGGCATCTTCAACCAACCGAATCTTTGAGGTAGATGATGATGCAATGTTCACGATGTCTGTTGACTCCCTCTAAAAACCGATAGAACTCTTAACTAGGCAATGAAAATTAGGCAATGAAATAGAACGGTAACTGCAACATCCGCTTCAGTTACTTCAGTTCAACCTACAATTTGGGCGAGTTCGAGCCATCTGGGACAAGACCCATCAGACGGGAACTCATCTACGAGTTTATTGACAATACAAACTGATGTCAGGATTCGTTCTTACAAACTGTACGACGATGGTTCCCTCAAAATCTTTTCTGCTGTTCAAAGAAGTTAGGTAAGTTAAAAATTCATATCCCCTTTCAAGGAGGACAATCAGCTAGTCAGTGACTTTTAGACCTTGAGATTGAACTTACGAATCGACTCTAGTGGAGTCATCCGTCCGATGCAATCAAAACGGCATACGCCGATGCAACAGACAAAAAGGCCAGAGAGACCCTCGATATTTCATGACCCATCCAGTTCTATCCTTGGTAGCGAATCATCGTCCAGAGGCAATCGAAACGAAACGTTCGGATTATGTCAGAACTGCTAGTACCTGAGTCGGCATTATTCATGACGCTGACAGCCTTGAACGGGCGATCGCCGACTCAACCTTTGCCAACTATTTTGCGATCTCCGATGTCGTTGTTCTGTACTCTGCAAGCATCTTCGTGTCATCTATCGTTGGACAAAGTTCTGAACGGGAAATAATTTTGTAAGCTATGAGTATCAAGATCAAACCAGAGGTGGATGATACAATGCACCCACTCAAACAGTATTAAGCTTGATTAAGAAAAAGCAATGTCGCTTAAAATTCAAGCAGATAACGAAAAGGCTACAGACAGTAATGTCATCCGTTCAGCACAGCCAAGTCAGCAGCGCGGGAGTCTTAATAGGCAAGCCCGTCGCTGCTTTTGTGGTTTCAGGGCTTGAATACTCAGAGTGTAAGGATTTGAAGAAGCGAGGCTTAACCCCAATTCTTTAGCTGATTCAACAGATTCCGCTGTCCCTTGATCAGCGGGATGAGACATTAGTGTGGGCTCACTTTTCATATTGATTTGAAGTGGGCTGAATGCCCCATCCAGCAAACGTTTTAACTATTAACAGGAGGCAGTGGTATGAAATCATCACTTGTTATTCTTTATCACCGCGAACCCTATGACGAGGTCGTGGAAAACGGCAAAACCTATTACCGAGAGAAGAAAAGCCCAAACGGCATCGTGCCCACCCTAAAAAGCTTCTTCCTGAACGCAGAAAGCGGCACATGGGTTGCGTGGAAGCAGGTGACTCCTAAGCAGCGAGTCAACTTTGAAGAACGGGTCACCATGGACGGTGTGACGGAAGATGGAGGCAGTAAAAACACTGTCGTTCGCCGGATTCCGCTAACAGCTGAACAGGTCAAGAATTTTTACCACATCACCTCCAAAGAAGCGTTTTGGCCGATTTTGCACTCGTTTCCTTGGCAGTTTACCTATGACTCTTCTGATTGGGAAAACTTCCAGCACATCAATGAAATGTTCGCAGAAGCTGCCTGCCAAGAAGCAGCCGACGATGCGCTCATCTGGATTCACGATTACAACTTGTGGCTAACGCCTTACTACATTCGTCAGAAAATGCCGAATGTGAAAATCGCCTTTTTCCACCACACGCCCTTTCCTGCAGCCGATATTTTCAACGTATTGCCTTGGCGTGAAAGCATCATCGATAGCCTGTTGTGCTGTGACCTCTGTGGCTTCCACATTCCTCGCTATGTGGAAAACTTTGTCCAGGCGGCTCGCAGTGCCCGTTCCGTCGAAGTTGTGAAGCGTGGCCCAGTTGATCCAGCATTCACCTCTGTCGGTACGGCTTTGGCTGAGCCTGAACTGACGACCTGCCTCAAATATGGCGATCGCCACGTTTATCTAGATGCCTTTCCTGTAGGAACAAATCCAGCCCTGATCCACTCCATTTTGGAAAAGACTGAAACCCAGGAACGGATTGCCAAGATCCGCGAAGATATTGGAGAAAACACTCTGATTATGTCTGCGGGTCGAGTGGACTATGTGAAAGGCAACCGTGAAATGTTGTGGGCCTACGAGCGACTGCTAGAGCGCCGCCCTGACCTGCACGGCAAGATCAACCTAATCACCACAGCCGTTACACCCGCTTCAGGAATGCGGGTCTACAAAACCGCTCAAAGCCAGATCGAACAGCTAGCTGGAAAAATCAACGGTCGCTTTGCCAAGCTCAACTGGACGCCCATCATCCTCTTCACCAAATCAATTCCGTTTGAAGAGCTGATTGCCTTTTTCAAAGCAGCAGACATCGCCTGGATTACGCCTTTGCGAGATGGGTTGAACCTGGTTGCCAAAGAATATGTCGTGGCCCATGAAGGCAAAGATGGCATGTTGGTGCTCTCAGAATTCACGGGATCAGCGGTGGAACTGCCAGACGCAATTTTAACCAATCCCTATTCTTCCAGCCGCATGGATGAGTCGATTGATTTGGCTCTATCAATGTCAGAGGAAGAGAAAAAGCAGCGGATGACGCGCATGTATCAAGCCATCAAGCGCTACGACGTGCAGCAGTGGGCAAACCACCTGTTCCGCGAAGCTCAAGCCGCAGGCAACGAAGAAATCATGAAAGAGCTGACACCTGTCTAAACCTTCTTACTGTCGCGATCGCCCGACTAGCAGGCGATCGCGACGTTTGACGACAAGACTTCAAAGCCATGGTAGTGCTGCTTTCCTACAGCTAGCCTCGTTTGGAGCAGTTAGGATAGGTGCAAGCAAAGAGAACTACTTTGACACATCCCAGATATGAGAAATTATCCAGAAATTCAATCCACTGAGTATGACCTCCTGGTTATTGGCGGAGGCATCAATGGGGCAGGGGTGGCTAGAGACGCTGCCCTGAGAGGATTACGCACTATTTTGATTGAGAAAAACGATTTTGCAAGTGGCACCACAAGCTGGTCTACGCGACTGGTTCATGGCGGACTGCGCTATCTCGAATCATTTGAGTTCAACTTAGTGCGAGAGTCTCTTCAAGAGCGAGAAATCCTCTTAAAGACTGCTCCTCACCTCGTGCAGCCGATCCAGCTGACGATTCCCATCTACGAGTATGGCTCCCGCAGCTATTGGGAAATCAAGGCAGGAATGATTTTGTATGATATTTTGAGCTACGACAAAACGTTGCCTTCCCATCGGATGTTGCCGAAGCCAAAACTGAAGCAACTCTTTCGCGCTGTGAACCCTGAGCAACTAACGGGTGGGGCGCAGTACTACGATGGTCAGGCTGAACACGCCGAGCGGCTCTGCCTCGAAAATGTCACGTCAGCGCAAAGTGCTGGAGCGACGGTTCTCAACTATGTGAAAGTGACGCAGCTCCATCGTGAGGGCGATCGCATCAATCGTCTATCTTGCCGCGATGAGATCACGGGAGAAACATTTGAGGTCAACGCCGCAAAAGCCGCTGTCGTCATCAACACGAGTGGTCCTTGGGTTGACAAAGTGTGTGGACTGGGACAACCCAACGCCATTGGAACGACTCGCAAAATCGGTGGAACCAAGGGCAGCCACATCATCATCGATTCCTTCCCTGGCGCTCCTGACACCGCATTTTATGTGGAAGCCAAAGCAGATAACCGTCCTTTCTTTATCGTGCCCTGGCTTGGGCTCTATCTCGTAGGAACAACCGACTTACGGTACACCGGAGATCTCAATCAGATCAAAGCCAGTGACGACGAAGTAGATTACCTAATCGCAGAGACAAATCGGATCTTCCCCTCGGCTCGCATTACCCGCGACGATGTCAAGTTCACCTATTCCGGCGTGCGCCCTCTCCCCTATGAGGAAGGCAAAAAACCTGGCAGCATCACCCGCAGTCACATCCTCTTCGACCATGCCAAAGAAGGGGTAAACAACATGATTTCTCTCATCGGCGGCAAGCTCACCACTTTCCGGCAGGTGGGTGAGGAAATGGTTGACGCGGCTTACAAAAAGATGGGACGCAAAGCTCCGGCTTGCAAAACTCGCAAGGCGCTATTTCCTGGAGCGATTACGGCCACTGATCCGGGAACCAAAGAGGTAGTAGACAAGTATGGCGATCGCTTCCCCATTCGTCTCATTGCTCATCTGTTTTCGATCTACGGAGCAAAAACGATGAACGTGCTCTCTCTGACGGATGAAAATCCCGATCTTGCAGAGCGCATTGTCTCCTATCGTCCTGATATCAAAGCACAGGCAGTCTATGCGGTGCAGTCAGAACTGGCATTTACCCTTGTAGACATTTGCCGTCGCCGGACAACTCTGTGTATGCATGCCAACTATGGCTACGATGCCCTTCCCGGCATCACCGAAGCGCTATCTCGTCACTGTGGCTGGAGCGAAGAAGAGTGCGATCGCCAGATTGCCCAGTATCACACCTATGTGAAAAACAACTGCCAGCCCGACTATGCGATCGCCCCTGAGCGAGAAGACGCGTCCGTTCCCACGGGAGTGACGTAGAAAGTAACAGACCCATGGCTCACCCCACAACGCCCCACCATCCCAACGCTGAGAACTCGTCGGTATCTGCTGATGCGACGCGTCACTTGGCTGAGGGGGAGTGGTCAACGAAGGCCGCTCAGTCCACCCATCCAGTCCACGAATCCCAAGGTGCGAGGGTAGCTGTACTCGGAACGGGGGCTTGGGGGACAGCTTTGGCGTCTCTTACAACTAAAGCTGGGCATCAAGTCCAGACTTGGTCTCATCGTCAGGGAGATAATTTAGCCAAGGCGATCGCCGGAGCCGATGTGATTGTAGTGGCGATCGCGATGAAAGGCGTAGAGGAAATGGCCGAGCGGCTCAAAGCAATCTCGCTGCCTCGTGCTGTCATTCTCGTCACAGCGACGAAAGGGCTGGAATCGAAATCCTTGAAAACACCATCTCAAGTTTGGCAAGCGGCTTTCCCCCAACATTCGGTTGTTGTGCTCTCTGGCCCCAATCTGTCGAAAGAAATCGAGCAAGGGCTTCCAGCAGCGACGGTTGCCGCCTGTGAACATGAAGCCGCCGCTGAGAGAGTGCAAACGATCTTTGCCTCAGATGTCTTTCGCGTTTACACCAACACCGATCCGCTAGGAACAGAATTGGGTGGAACGTTGAAGAACGTGATTGCGATCGCCGTTGGTGTCTGTGACGGTCTGAATCTGGGAACAAATGCCAAATCCGCGTTGATCACGCGAGCGCTGGCAGAAGTGATTCGCATCGGCTCTCACTTGGGAGGACAGCCTGAGACGTTTTTCGGCTTGTCTGGACTGGGCGACATGCTAGCAACCTGTAGCAGTTCCTTAAGCCGCAACTACCGAGTGGGCTACGGGCTGGCTCAAGGCAAAACGCTGGACACTATTCTGGATGAGCTTCAGGGTACGGCTGAGGGAGTCAATACTGCAAACGCCCTGGTTCAGTTGGCCTCTCGGGAAAAGATTCCCGTTCCAATCTCACAGGAAGTCTACCACCTGCTGAGTGGCAGAATTACACCGCAGCAAGCCGTCGAAGCTCTCATGGAACGGAACTTGAAGCCAGAAGTTGAGGATGACTCGCTGTGAAAGTAGGGCTGTAGATCTCACGCATTAGAAAGGGATGAGAGGCGATCGCTCTTTCTCCTCACGGTTTTGGGGGACTTCACTCCAACAAACTTTGACCAGATATCGTTCAGAAACCGTTGCTTGAGAAATTTGCTTTTAACGTTTCGAGTGTTGAGTTGCTGGCTGAAATCACTGCAATTTCCCCGACTCTTCTTCTCTATGGTGTTCTGAACTACGGTATAGAAGCAAGCCCTGGGCTTTCCTGATAGCAGACGCACGCAATAGGCACTATGCAACAGAAACGACTCACCTTCTGGCAACTCTGGAATATGAGTTTTGGTTTTCTTGGCATCCAGTTTGGCTGGGGTCTACAGATGGCAAATACCAGTGCCATCTTTGAGTACTTGGGAGCCGATGCTCACCAAATCCCAATTCTCTGGTTGGCAGCTCCTTTAACTGGACTCGTCGTGCAGCCGATTATTGGCAATTTGAGTGACAACACTTGGGGCTTTCTAGGTCGTCGCCGTCCTTATTTTCTCGTGGGCGCAATTTTTAGCTCCATCGCTCTGGTCGGAATGCCCAATTCCTCCAGCTTGTGGATGGCCGCAGGAATGCTGTGGCTACTCGACACCGCCGCCAATGTCAGCATGGAGCCGTTTCGAGCCTTTGTGGGCGACCTTGTGCCTGCAAACCAGCGAACCCGCGCCTTTGCCATTCAAAGTTTGCTCATTGGTCTGGGTGCGATCACAGCCTCAGCGTTACCCTGGGTTCTCAGCCATGTCTTCAATCTGGTGGGCAAAAGTGCGAATACAGCTGTGCCTCTGTCGGTTGAAATTTCGTTTTACGTTGGGGCTGTTGCCTTTTTGAGTTCCGTCGTTTGGACGGTTGTCACAACCGAAGAGCGTCCTCCAAAAGATATGGAAGCCTTTCAAAAGCAGCAAGAAAAGCGCCTGGGAATTGTCAGTACCCTTCAGGAGATTGCGATCGCCCTCCGAGACATGCCCCCCACAATGAGACAGTTGGCCTGGGTGCAGTGTTTTAGCTGGCTCGGCATGTACTGCATGTTTCTTTATTTTCCACCCGCAGTTGCACACAACGTCTTTGGAGCCGTCAACGAAGGAACGCGACTATATACCGAAGGCGTGGAATGGGCTGGGGTTTGCATTGCGGCTTATAACGTTGTGTGCGTCGGGTTTTCGTTTGTGTTACCCAAACTGGCAAGAGCCACCAGCCGCAAACAAGCTCACATGATTTCGTTGCTGTGTGGATCGGTCGGCTTGCTTTCGCTGCTACTCGTCACCAACAAATATTGGTTGCTGTTGTCGATGGTTGGTGTGGGAATTGCCTGGGCCAGTCTTTTAGCCATGCCCTATGCCATTCTGGTGGGTTCTCTACCGCCCAAAAAGAGCGGCATCTACATGGGGATTTTCAACTTTTTTATCGTGCTGCCCGAAGTCTTCGCTTCATTAGGACTGGGCTGGATCATGCAGAATCTCTTGAATGATGATCGCTTAATTGCGGTCGTGTTGGGGGGTGTGTTTATGGCGATCGCCGCTGGTCTGACGCTACGAGTTCAAGATGTTTCAAAGCCAAAAACGATCGCGCAAGCGGCGGCTGAAGCTTCTGCATCAACACCGACTCAATCACCCCCCAACCTTCAAGAACCGAGTTCTGAACGATCATCAACATCTGCCGCGTCATCCTCTATCTCTAAAGAAGCGTCATCCTAAGCTGAAGGGCGCATTAGCCAGAGTTACGGGCGTAGTCGAAACTCCATCACGATGGGTAAATGATCTGAGGCTTGCCCTGCTTCATTTACAATGCGCCAATTCGTCACCTCAATGTGACTAGGCGTATAGAAGATGTAATCTAGCTTGGCAACAGGCTGGTCTGAGGGAAAGGTGGCGATCGCCTCTCCTTCGTTTCCTGACGCAGAATACTCTTGAATTTCTTCCGCAAAAGCAGGCTTCAGGGACGGCATGTCTAGCAAAATCTGAATGGTGGGATCGGGGGATTCTGAACTAGGCGGCACACTATTGAAGTCCCCCAGCAAAATGATAGGAACCCCATTGCCATAAGATTCAACGAGCGATCGCACAGCCTTGGTTTGCTGGCGGCGAGTGGGTTCATCGAATGCTTCTAGATGAACGTTGATGATAACGAGTGGTTGACCTCCAATCTCCAGCGTCACGACTTGAGCCAGCCGATCGAGATACAGAGCATTGTAGAAAAACGGTTTGCCCGCTACCTTTTGCAACACGATACGACGATTTTCTTGAACAGGGAATCGAGTCAGTACCGCTTGGCCAGAAACAATCTGACCAAAATGCATTGAAGGCGGCCAGTAGGGGAAAGGAACATAGCGCTTATCCCAGTTGATGGCGATCGCCCCTGAGATCAATCCCAATGCTTGGGCAAAGGCTTCTGATTGATTCTGTCGAAACGAGCGGCGCGCCTCCAAGTCCACTTCCTGAAGGGCAAGAATGTCAGCCTGGAGTGGTAAAAAAGCAGCGATCGCCTGCTGAAAGTTGGTTTCAAACAGTTTGGCCTGCCTTGCTACCGCCAGATTGTTGGTCAGCCCCGACAAATACCCAAGGTTGTAGGTGGCGATGGTGATGGATTCCGAGTTCACCGCATCGACGGTATCGCCGTAAGACACAATCGCCTCATACTCATCCGGCGATCGCGTGCTCGACGATGCCCACAGGAAAAAAAGGGCGATCGCCACGAAAGGCAATCCCAATAGCAAGCTGGCGATGATTACCACGGGTTTCATCCTTAACAGCATGGTCACTGGCCTATGGCGCAATTGTTAGGAATTCCGTCCATTTCGCTTTAGGCAATGGCTTCAGAACTCACTTATGATAGCTGCCGTTTTGAAGAATCGTTTTGGCACGATAAAGCTGTTCAATCAAGAGCAATCGCGCTAGCTCGTGGGGAAAGGTCATAGCGGAAAGGCTTAGCATCTGAGTTGCCGCTTGCTTTAGCGAGGGAGCAATGCCGTCGGGGCCACCGATGACGAAGACTAATGTTCCTGAATCGACACCACCCATGAATTCTGCCAGTTGCGTCGAAGAATAAGAACGGCCTTCTTCTGTCAAGACGATGAGGCGATCGCCCCCTTTCACCATCGACAATATTTTTGTGGCTTCAGCTTCTGGCGTCGAGTCCTTGATTTCGGCAACATCCAGTTCAGGAACTCGCTTAGCATAAGCTGCGACTCCGTCTTGAATCCAGCGCTTTTTCACCTTGCCGACAGCAATTAGCTTTATTTTTGGAAAACTCTGCATACTTCACGCGCTCGTTTTGATAGGAGATACAGGCTACGCCTAGACAAGCCAACGCCCATTTCGCCATTCATGAGATACCATTTCTCTGCACGTCACTTGACTTCAGTCTCCAACTAGAGATTTTAGTCGTCAATTCAGCCGTTTCATCCAATCGCCCATGTACAGCTACTTTCAGGGAACCGTTGTAAGCATTCAGAAAATGAGTGCAGGGCGAGTCGTCCTCACTCTAGAGGTGAACCATATCGGCTATGAGCTGCAAATTTTGCCTCGCATGGTTCCCAAGCTTCCTGCCATTGGAGAGTCACTTCAAATTTTCACGCATCTCTATCTGCGGGAAGACCAGATGACGATTTTCGGCTTTTCTTCCTTATCTGAACGTGACCTATTTCGGCAGCTGATTGCGGTGAGCGGCATTGGCCCGCAGTTGGCGATCGCCCTCCTCGACACATTCGAACTCAAGGAACTGGTGCAAGCCATCGTCAACGGCAATACTCGCCTCCTGTCACGAACTCCAGGGGTGGGCCCCAAAACCGCAGAGCGCATTTCTCTAGAACTGCGAACCAAGCTGGCCGAGTGGCGACAGCAATCAGGGCTGTCAACGGCTCCTGATGCAAGTCCTGTAGGCACGGTTCAAGAAGATGTGGAAATGACGCTCATCGCCCTTGGCTATACGCCTCAAGAAATTGCGCAAGCCCTGCAAGCCGTAGGCCAAATGAAAGCACTGTCTAAAACAGAAGACGCGGAAACTTGGATTCGAGAGGCGATCGCTTGGCTAAGTCGGTGATCCTTCAAAACCAACTGTGATAACATAATAGACTGCACAAGATATTTTAGAGACACGGGATAAGAGTAGCTCATGGTACTGGTTCAAGAGCAAAAGCAAAACATCATTAACGAGTACCAGATCCACGAAACGGATACCGGATCTGCTGATGTTCAGGTGGCAATGTTGACTGAGCGAATCAATCGCTTGAGTTCTCACCTAAAGACCAACAAGAAAGACTTTTCCTCCAGACGCGGCTTACTGCGCATGATTGGTCGTCGCAAGCGTCTACTGAGCTATATTCTCAAGCAGGATCAAGCTCGCTACAGAGAACTGATTACAAGGCTTGGAATTCGTGGATAGTTTAGTGGTCTACTGGTTTACGACCTAAGTGCATGTCACAAAATTCTCAAAGCGATACTCAAGAAGCGAATCGATTGCCGTTTGAGCCCAGTCGAAATCGCAAAAAAGCAGAAAAGAGAGATGAGCAAGACTCGTCTTCTGAGCCTGCTACGGCTTCGAAAAAGGATTCGGCACGAAAGTCGAGTCCAAAGCGAGCAAAGGGATCGGCTTCAAGCGGTATTCCAGAAGAAGTAAGTCGCCGCATGGTCAAGCGGATGGCGCTGTTTTGCGGCATCCCAACTGCTTTTGGGGTCTCTAGTTTTTTCGTGAGCTACTTTGCGGTGACTCAGGGAGTTAAGCTGCCTACGACGGCTGTTTTGTTGGTTAGTCTGGGACTGTTTGGGTTAGGCGTCTTAGGTCTAAGCTACGGAGCCATATCCACCTCTTGGGACGAGTCTAATCCTAAGCCAAACGGATTTTTGGGGTGGAAGGAGTTTTCGCTCAACTTAGGTCGCATGAAAGAAGCTTGGGCAGAAGCACGCGAGCAGTCCAAGTGAGCACAAATTGTAGATAGAGTCATACGTCACACTTAAGGGCGGTTCGCGAACCACCTTTAAGTGTGACGTGATGTCAGTCTTTAGCTAAAAACTGCGACTTCTCCCAATGCTTCTGGCGCAAGATTGTTGTGGAGCACTTCCCCGTCGCGGAACCAAACAATGCGGTGGGTCAGACGAGCCACATCTGGTTCATGAGTGACCATGACCACCGTGATACCGCTGGCATTTAACTCCTCAAAAATTGCCATAACTTCTTTTGTAGTTTGAGAGTCGAGTGCTCCTGTCGGCTCATCCGCCAGAAGCAAGACGGGCTGATTGACAATAGCACGGGCGATCGCCACTCTCTGCTGTTGCCCGCCTGACAACTGATTCGGACGATTGTTCAGTCGATTGCCAAGACCAACACGGCTCAAAGCCTCTGCCGATCTTTCCTGTCGCTCACCATTAGGAATACCGGCGTACACCATCGGCAACATGACATTTTCCAGTGCGGTGAGCTGGGGCAGCAGGTGAAACTGCTGAAACACGAAACCAATCTTGCGGTTCCGGATGTGAGCCAGTTCCGTATCGTTTAAACCTGCTACGTCTACGCCATCCAAGTAATAGCGACCTGCGGTGGGGCGATCGAGGCAGCCAATCACATTCATTACGGTTGACTTGCCTGAGCCAGACGGCCCCATGATGGAGCAGTATTCGCCCGACTCAACCAGCAATGACACCTCGGACAATGCACGCACCTCTGTATTACCCTCGCCATAGATTTTAGAAATCTGCTCTAGGCGAATGATGGTTTGGCTCATAGTGAAGATGATTCAGGATAAGAAAACTGCGGAGCGTTCAACAAATTCGTTAGGCACTGCGGAGAGCGACGATGGGATCGAGTTTTGCCGCTTGACGGGCAGGCACAACCCCAAAAAATAGGCCGATACCACCTGATACGACGACGGCAACTCCAACAGCAGCAATCGAGATACCGGGCTGAAACGGTGTGACAACCCCAATGAGTAGAGCACCACCAACACCGACTGCCGTGCCAATGACGCCTCCAGATGCAGCCAGAATCACCGCTTCAATCATAAACTGGAGCAAAATATCTTGTTGAGACGCGCCAATCGCCTTGCGCAGGCCAATTTCTTGGGTGCGCTCGCGGACGGACACCAGCATGATGTTCATGATGCCAATGCCACCGACCAGCAGAGAGATGCCTGCGATCGCCGCCAACATAATTGTCAGCGCTCCGGTGATGGTTCCTGTGATTTCAAGTAAATCTTGCTGGCTATTGACCGTGAAGTCGTCTTCTCCAACGATTTTGTGTCGCAGACGCAGCAAATTCGAGATTTGAAACTCTGCGGCTTCCATCTGATCTTCGTCGTCAACAGAAATACTAATGTAAGTCAGCTCAACACCATAAGGAGAAGTCCGCCCCACCAATCGATTGGACATGGTTGTGATAGGCACAATGACCGCATCGTCATAGTTCAGTCCCAGATTCGAGCCTTTTTCATCCAGGACGCCAATCACTTGGAAGCTAACGTTTTTGATGCGAATTTGTTGTCCAATCGGGTCACGATTATCCATTAACCGCTCTGCTAAGTCTGGCCCTAGCACCACAACAGGATTACTCCGACGCATATCGAGAGGAGAGAAAAACCGTCCCTGCTGCATCTCAAAATTTCGGACGGAGAGAAATCCAGAAGTGGTGCCGACGATAGTGGCGTTCGACGTCCGATTGCCTCGCGTAATGAGGCCGCGGTCATTGTACTCAGGCGCAACTTGACTAACGGATGCAACCTGTTCGGCGATCGCCTCTGCATCGGCTAGCACAAGAGTCTTGGGGACATTGAATGTGGCTCGCTGAGTTTCTTGAGAACCGGGCACGACGAATAATACGTTTGGCCCCAACCCTTCAATCTGTTCAGAGACATAGCGTTGGGCACCTTCACCGACACCCACCATTGTGATCACTGATGCATTGCCGATGATGATTCCTAACATGGTCAATCCCGACCGCAGCTTGCTGGCGGTAAGGGTTTTGATAGCCATTTTTAAGCTTTCGAGAAAATCCATGGTGAGGCCGTGATAAGCGAATACTGGGGCACATGTTGACGCTAACGATATCTGATGAGGACAGCTTGTGTTGGAACAAACCTACGGTTACTTCGCTAGTCCTCGTCTTCATCGTTTTGGCGTCCAAAAGTAAGATTTTCCAACGTTTGTCCAGGAGGCAACTCGACGAAAATGCGATCGCCCGTTTCAACCCCTTCGAGAATCTGAATCTGATCGGCAACCTGTGGCCCCAAAGTCACAGGCCGGAAACGCGGACGATCATTGGTTCCAGGCACCAAAACACCCTGCTGTCCCTCCTGGCTGACGATCGCCACCGTAGGCACAACCAGTGCTTGCTGAAGCTCATCCCCAATAAAAATGACATCCGTTTTCATGCCAGGACGCAGTTTGTCTAACCCAGTCACTAACTCAACCACGACTTCGAAGTAAACAAAGTCACCTCGACTGGGATCAACAATCGCTTGAGGAGCAACACGCTTCACCCGCCCTTCAAACACCTGGTCTGGAAAAGCATCCGCCGTGACTTCAACCGGTTGATTCGGGTAGATAGAGCTAATGTCTACTTCTGGAACTTCAGCAACGACCTCCACGCCACTCGCCAGCGCCACAATGGCGGATGAACTCGCTGAAGACGCTTCTGATGCAGACGTGGTAGGCGTGACAAATGCTCCAACTGTTGCAAACTTTTGAGTAATAATGCCGGAGAAGGGGGCTCGAACATAGGTATCTTCCAATCGAACTTCGGCAGCCCGAAGATTGGCGATCGCCTCTCTGAGCTGAGCTTCTGCTTCTGCAACAGCTTCAACTCGACTCCCTTGTCTCTGCAAATCAAGGGCTTCTTGAGCTTCACGCAACGCTTGACGCTGTTGTTCTAGAGTCGCCTGCGCTCGTTGAGCCTCGTTGACGTAATCTTCTAGCTCATCTAAGGAGATGACGCCGCCCTCTTGGAGGTCGCGATTTCGTTCGAGCCGACTTTGAGCTAGCTCTACCCGAGCGGTTGCATCTTCAATCTGGGCTTCGACCTGAGCTACCTGAGCCTCAGCTTGGGCGATCGCCTCCGGACGGTTCCCCGTTCGCACTTCCGCCAATCGTGCTTGGGCTTGCTCGACTTGCGCTCGAACTCGCGCAACCTCTGCCTCCACATCATCACTTTTCATACGAGCAATCACCTGACCTTGCTGAACGCGATCGCCCTGCTCGACATAAAGCTGTGCTAGCACGTCGGAGGTCTGCGGACTGAGGTTGACGGACTCCGCTGACTCCACAGACCCACTCGCCGTAATGCGAACGGCTAAAGGCTGCGCTTCAACCGGAACGGTCAACGCTTCGACATCGACCTGGCTCAAGCGCTGACGGTTCAGAATCAGCGACGTAACAGCACCTCCACCAACCAAAACCACTGCCAGGATACCGATGATCCAGGGAAGAGGACGACGAATTTTACCCACAAGTGGAATGTCCATAGAAGATTTTGGCGCTCGTAATACACCTTCTCTTCTAGCCTAACGAGTTTGAAGGGCGATCGCCTTCGCTCTAGGGAATCATCCACTCGGGCGACTGTAACAGCCAACATTTACATTGCAGGAATTTAGTTCCAGGAATCGCTTCGACGTGAGCACCCCCTTAAAATTGATCACCCCTGCAAAGCTCGCACATAGCGTACCCCCCGCAGAGGCTAAGGATAATACTCCACCCCTCATTATGGCGATTGTCGAATGCTCATCCTGAAAAACAATTCAGCCGACGCCCTTTGAGTTTATTAAATCTTGAGCGCCACCATATCTTGAACGGCTTCGACAATTTTCTGGGGTTGCACAATGGTTAGGCTTTCCAGCTTGCCATTGTAAGGCGTCGGAATATCTTGGGAAGCCAAGCGCAAAACGGGTGCATCCAGTTCGTCGAAAAAGCGATCGTTGATCGACGCAGTCAGCTCTGCACCAATACCACCGGATCGCATACATTCCTCAACGATGATCACCTTATGAGTTTTGCGGATCGACTCGCCAATGGTTTCAAAATCGAGCGGCTTGAGAGAAATTAAATCGATAATTTCTGGGTCAAACCCTTCTTTTTCCAGAGTCTTTGCGGCTTGTGTGCAGTGATGACGCATTCGAGAATAGGTCAAAATCGTGACATCCTTGCCTGGACGCACCACCTCAGCCTTGTCCAGCGGTAGGTAATATTCTTCCTCCGGCAAGTTGTCTTTGAGGTTGTAGAGAAGCACATGCTCAAAAAACAGCACCGGGTTATCGTCGCGAATGGCTGATTTTAACAAGCCCTTGGCATTATAAGCCGTTGAACAAGCCACCAGCCTTAGCCCTGGAACCCCCTGGAAATAGGCTTCCAACCGTTGAGAATGTTCCGCTCCGAGCTGTCGCCCAACACCGCCAGGGCCACGAATCACCATTGGAATTTTGAAGTTGCCGCCCGATGTATAGCGCAACATGCCTGCATTGTTAGCAATCTGGTTGAAGGCAAGGAGCAAAAAGCCCATGTTCATGCCTTCAATAATGGGGCGCAATCCCGTCATGGCTGCGCCTACGGCCATCCCCGTAAAACTATTTTCTGCAATTGGGGTGTCGAGCACTCGTAGCTCACCATATTTGTCGTAGAGATCTTTGGTGACTTTGTAAGAGCCACCGTACTGACCCACATCTTCACCCATCACACAAACGGTTGGATCGCGTCCCATTTCTTCATCAATGGCCTCTCTCAAGGCGTTAAACATAAATGTCTCTGCCATAGGACGCTCTCTAGTCACCTCGACAACAAATATTAGTTAAGCATGGGAAATGTACGGATTCTGGTACATACCCAAGAGATAATGTTACCCCTTTGTGAGAAACCAGAGATGGTTTTTTATGCTTCAAATTTCTGACCTCTAAGTTACGGCTCAATCCCGGAAGCACGCTTCTAAAAGGATTGATGCGGAATCATGCAGGGCTAACATGACTCGGATAGGATCTGTAATAAGTGGTTTTCATGGCATCGTCCTAGCACCTGCGTGCTAATGACATCTATGAAGCGCTTGAACTTCTCGAACGTTCTCTTAAAGCTCAGACTTGCTCATGATTCAATTCACCCGCTCTGTCACGATTCAAGCCCCAGCCAGCATCGTTTGGAGATTTCATGAGCGACCTGACGTACTCGATATTCTGACGCCTCCGTGGCAGCCTGTAGAGGTGCTGCGCCGAGAAGGAGGACTAGGGCCAGGTGCGGAGACTGAGTTCCGCCTCTATTTCGGAGTCTTGCCGATTCGCTGGTTAGCAAGGCATACCAATGATTACGAATCAGCGCGGTTGTTTACTGATATTCAAGTCGAGGGGCCGTTTGAGCAATGGACTCATCGCCATCAGTTCACACCAGACGGCGATCGCACGATACTAACAGATAGTGTCACATTTGCTCTGCCTGCTTCGTGGATCAGCGAGCCGCTCGTTGGGGGGATAGTGCGATCGCAGCTCAGTGATTTGTTTGAGTTTCGCCATCGAGTGACCCAACACGAATGCGAACAACTAGCTCAACTGGCTCTGCAGCAAAACTAAATCTCAGAGACTATAGGGACTATTGGGCGTTGCACAGCATGGAATGATGCGGAAAGATTCAACTCATGGATGACCTGCTGTAGGAGCATCACAATGCGATGCCCCTACCAAAATCATTCTTCGAATGTGCAACGCCGACTATTGAGAAGTTGAACCGCTGCGATGCTGAAGCCACAGCGTTGTGGCAAACCCCATGCCAAATCCAGCTACCACGACCATCATCACAATGGCAACGATTCCCCATCCTCTGAAAACAGGAGTGGTTTCTTTTTCGTGCAGGTTAGGAGAGTGTGAGGCATGAGACTGCGTCGTACCCATCGGTCTCGGATGAGACGGCATCTTGATCGAGCCTTTTGCTCCAGACTGAATTAACAGCGCATCAGCTAGAGACGACGCATCGCTATGGTTTGCAGGAGAGGAAGCCGTTCCTGGAGGCATCATACTCGCCTGTTGGTTTAGAGCAGCAGCCAGTGCATCTTCCAGAGAATGATTTTGAGCCTGTTTTGGAGCTTCCGGATTTGCGCCTCCTTGATTCAGAGCTGCGTCGAGTTCCGGCATGATTGGAGCATCTGGTTGTAAGGCGTTGGCTGCATATCGAGCTTGGAGGACAGCTCTCACCAGTTGAGAAATTTCTGCTCGCAGTTGCTGATTGTGTTGGGCTAGAGTCTCGTTGCGATCGCCCATAGCCCTGAGCTGTTCTTGCGTCTGTTGCAGCTCAGCCGTTAGTTCTCTGTATAAATTGATCGGAATAGACGCGCTGGAGGTGCCCTGTTGAGAGCTGTTCTGAGCGCTATCAGATGACTTTCCTGAAGTGAAATGATTTGAAGGGCGATGGCTAGACGCCGAAGAATGGGAGTGAGGAGACGAGCCAGAATTCATCTTAGGGGCAAGGGTTCCCCCATTCATATTTGCATTCATAGATAAACACTCGGTAACGCGTTCACTCTCATTCGACTAGGCTACAGAATAAATGAAACTGCATTTTTCTGCACCTTTGCTCAAGGTTTTGTATCGATTCATACCGCGAAACGTCGATCTGTCCCCCACTAAGCACAATTGCGAAGTGCCCTCCTCAAAACTTTAGTGTTCACCTTTTGTGGTTTCGTCTAGGATCAGTGGAGTTGGCAATGGCGATCGCCCTGATGGTGGAGCAATGGTTCAGAAAAGGCAAGTCTCGGTTGAATCCCTCAAGACCTTCATAACCGATGTGAAAGCCCAGTGGCATCAGTGGAGATATGGGCTGTTAGCTGGGTTATTTGTAATTGGGGCGATCCCCCTTGGGAGCTGTAGCCTCGATCTCTACCGCACAGAAGCCGCCGAAGTGCCGCGCTTGGTCTATAGCGAGATCAGCGAACCGAAAACGTTCAATCCCGTCACGAGCCAAGAAGCAACCATTGTTTTTGGACTGCTCTATGAGGGGCTGCTCAGCGAAAACGCGATTACCAACGAGCTAGAACCCTCCCTGGCAGAGTCTTGGGAGATGTCTGAAGACAAAAAGCGCATTGTCTTTACGCTGCGAGAAGATCTGAAGTGGTCAGATGGCGAACCGTTCACCACAGACGACATTGTCTTCACCTACAACGATATTTACTTCAACCCTGCCATTCCCAGTGGCGAGCGAGACATTTTGCGGATTGGCGATGAGGGCGCATTTCCCACAGTCAGAAAAATTGATGATCGTCGCATCGAGTTTACGGTTCCAGAGCCTTTTGCCCCCTTCCTCCGCTATGCAGGAGGACTCGCTATCTTACCCAAACACGCCCTAGAACAATACGTCAACGAGA
This sequence comes from uncultured cyanobacterium, assembly GCA_937128595.1. Classification (GTDB taxonomy): domain Bacteria; phylum Cyanobacteriota; class Cyanobacteriia; order CAKZMO01; family CAKZMO01; genus CAKZMO01. Next base: position 21,858 of record CAKZMO010000531.1, read on the forward strand.
CGGACGCTGAGGGAAACCCCAGATTTCTCTCGGTCTGGGGCACAGACACTGACCCTACGCAGATCATTTCCAGTGGCCCTTACACAATGGTGCGCTACGACACCCTCCAGCGCATTACCTTTGAGCGTAACCCCAACTACTGGAAGCAAGACGATACCGGGCAACCACAGCCCTTTATTCAGCAGTTCATTGTGCAAATTGTCGAGTCTACAGATTCTGCGATGCTTCAGTTTCGCTCAGGTGGGCTAGATGTCATCGGCGTTTCTTCGGAAAACTTTGCGCTCCTCAAACGAGAAGAAGATCGGGGTAACTTCACCATTTTCAACGGCGGTCCCCAGGCTGGAACCAACTTCATTTCGTTCAATCTCAACAAAGGATCTCGCGATGGAGAGCCTTTAGTGAATCCAGCAAAATCGCGCTGGTTTAATACCCAAGAGTTTCGTCAGGCTGTCGCCTATGCCATCGATCGCCAGACAATGATCAACAATATCTTTCAAGGCTTGGGGCAACCTCAAAACTCGCCAATCTCGATCCAGAGCCCTTATTTTCTGTCAGAAGGGCTCAAGAGCTATGACTACGACCCTGATGAGGCCAAAGCCTTGCTCGAAAGCGCTGGCTTCAAGTACCAAGATGATGGTCGCCTAGTCGATTGGGATGACAATCCGGTGCGCTTCACCCTAATTACCAATGCAGGCAATAAGATCCGCGAGTCCATGGGGGCGCAAATCAAACGCGACCTAGACAACATCGGCATTCAAGTTGATTTCCAGCCGATCGCCTTCAATACCTTGGTCGAGAAGATGACCAAGTATCTGGACTGGGAATGCTTCTTGCTAGGTTTGACGGGAGGGGTTGAACCGAACAGCGGCGCAAACGTATGGCGAGTCGACGGTAGTCTCCATGCCTTCAACCAAAAGCCGCAAGAAGGCGAAGAAGCTTTAGAAGGGCGAGAAATTGCAGAGTGGGAAGCCAAGCTTTCGCAGCTCTATATCGAAGCGGCTAAAGAGCTAGATGAAGAGGCTCGAAAAGAACTCTATGCTGAAACACAGCGCCTCACGCAAGAACATCTACCATTTGTCTATCTTGTGAATCCCCTTTCTCTCGGTGCTGTTCGCGATAGGGTCGAAGGAGTCGAGTATTCCGCATTGGGCGGTAGTTTGTGGAATATTGATGAACTACAGCTAGAGCAACAACTCATGCCTTAAGCTAAAGCTCCAGATTCAGTAGCACTTGTATTTGCACTCCAGTTTTTCAGAGACCCAAAGAAGACCGTGACAACTCCCGATGCATTGCGTGACTTGCTCAGTGCGGTCGCTTCAGGAAAAGTGACCCCTGACGTCGCATTTGAAAAGCTGAAATATTTCGACTTCGAACCCGTTGATGATTTTGCCCGCGTTGATCATCACCGGGCGTTGCGAACGGGCTTCCCAGAAGTAATTTGGGGGCCGGGAAAAACTCCTGAGCACATCGTTAAGATTATGACAGCGATGCGCGATCGCACGCCTGTGGTCATGGCGACACGGATTGAACCTGAAGTCTATGAAGTCTTGCGATCGCACCTGCCTGAGCTACGCTATTCGCCGCTGGCAAGAATTTGCGCGATCGCCCCTAGCCATATTGAACCGCAGTATCCCGGCACCATTACTCTAATCTCAGCAGGAACCGCAGACCTAGCTGTGGCGGAAGAAGCGGCTGTAACCGCTGAGCTATGTGGATTTCGAGTCAAGCGTCTCTGGGATGTAGGAGTGTCAGGCATTCATCGCCTGCTTGATAATCGAGAACTGATCGCCCATGCCGATGTGTTGATTGTTGTCGCCGGCATGGAAGGAGCCTTACCTAGCGTGGTTGCGGGGTTGGCAAACAGTCCGGTGATTGCTGTACCGACCAGCATCGGCTACGGGGCCCACCTCAATGGCCTCGCTCCTCTTCTCACCATGCTGAATTCTTGTGCAACAGGTATTGGGGTCGTAAACATCGACAATGGCTTTGGCGCAGCTATGCTGGCTGGACAAATTATCCGAACGGCAACTCGACTAGGGGACTCTCCGTCATAGCTTTATTGAGAGCAGTTCAGATAGAGTTGTGAATCTAATTCACCATTTCGATCTCTCGAGCCTTTGCTGCATCAAGAATCTGACTAATCAAAAGACGCTCTTTTCGGTCTGTGATCGTATTTGATAGAAGCGCCGTCATCAGGTGAAGATGTTGCTTACGACTGAGCTTTCCAGAGTTCTTGATTTGCCGAATGAGTCGGCTTGTATCAACTTGTACGAGTGAATGGTTGTTACCGTTTTGGGCAAAATGACGCTTGCGCTTTTGTGAGAACTTGTTCATAAAATCGCTTTCCTTAATATTGCTCCGCTATCGGCTCTATGTAAATTAGGTACTTTTTAATACGCCCTTCTCCGAGCGTACTGAACATAGCCACAAATCGCTTCTGCACAATCGCTTCTGCACAATCTAAGTAGAAA
>CAKZMO010000532.1 GCA_937128595.1 uncultured cyanobacterium
TGCGATGCCCCTACCAAAATCATTCTTCGAATGTGCAACGCCATCGAAACCGCATCGACGGATTTGATGACGGTGCTGCTCTGTGAGGATAGTAGCCGGATTTGTACGTTTTTCTTATCGCAGCGCTAGCGATGGGAGGAATGAGATGCCTTATTTTAATAATTCTCGCTACCCTGAAAAAATATTTCACAACAAGCCTATTATCTTTAAGGTCTGGTTAAAGTCTGGCTCTGGCTTTTTCTCTGTGTTGAGTTGGTCTTTGGCGCTTTCATCGTTGAGCTAGGCTATCTAAAGTGTGTTTTCCTATGTCTACTCCAAATTCTTTAGACTCCTTAGTTGCTCATCTTGCGGATTTAATCCATCGCGGCTCAGCGCTGAATACGATTTGCCAAGATGCCGTTGAGCGAATTCATTGCGGCAGATGTTCTGCGAGCTCCTCTAAGGACTGTTGCAGCACGGATTTGTATGTGCTGCGCGATCGGGTTGTGCCACACAGGGGGGAGGGCGATCAAGGGAAATACAAGGACTCGAACTGGCACAATTTTCAACCAATCTCTTCAAGAAAAGAGTCAGCAGAAAGTAAGATATCCAATCTGCGATCGCCCTCTACATCTACGATCGCCCCTCTTTTGCACGGGATAGAAGAGAATGTCGAAGTTGAAAAAGCGCTAGCCTCCATTCGATCCCTACGACTTGCGCCTGAAGAGGCGATCGCCAACTATGCTGAGCCATTGCAGTCTGTCTTGCAGGCGTGTCAAGACTTGTCGTCAGGACAGTCCTGGGATCTATTTCCGATTGTTGTGGACAACCACGTGGTGGGATTGCTTGCGGCAAGTTCTTCTGCGACCGCTGCATTTCCAGAGACTTGCAAAACTACAATTGAGCAGGCGCTGGTGTTAGTGGCGATCGCCCTTCAAAATGCAGAACTCAAAAACCGCTTGATCAATTCTCACGAGCGCGAGTCCAAAGAACTCTTGAGCGAACAGCAAAATCGTCACGCTGCGCAAAACCTTGTACTGAGTCTTGGCGAACAGTCTAAATCTGAGCAGATGGTGGCCTCGCGTTCCACAGCAGACAGTAGCAGTAGTGGTGCTAAAGATCAGACGATTCACTCCTTAGTTCAGTCTCTGGCAGCTTTTGAATTACCGTTTGCAAAACAGACCACTGTTCCGTGGTTCTATACGCTTTTGTCTGCGACTGAGCTGATGCTTTGGGAAGAAGATCTGGACTCGGTGTTTACTTATGTCAGTCCTCAGGCAAGTTCTATTTTGGGATATTTCCCCGAAGAGATGCTTGGGCGCAGATCAACAGAATTCATGACTGCTGAGGAAGCGGAACGAGTTGCGCGAATTGTCAAAGAAACGAATCTGCATCCTCGCCCCTATGTCCGATTTGAGAACACACTGATTCACAAAGATGGATATCCGGTCACGCTGGAAACCTTTGCACTCCCCGTTTTTGATGCCAATCGAGTCCTGCAGGGATATCGGGGCATCGATATTGATGTGAGCGATCGCAAATATGCCGAGACCCGGCTTCAGGAAAAAGAAAAGCAGCTTCAGCTTCACTTCGTCTGCCAGTTTTATTCTCTTTCGCAACAACGACGATTTGAAGGTCAGTTCAAACGGCAGGCCGAGCAAGAACGGGTCGCTCGGCTGATTCTGCAACGCATTCGGCAAAGTCTGGATATCGATGCCATTCTAAACACAGCAGTCCAAGAACTGCGGCAGTTGCTGAATGTGGATCGGGTGGTGGTTTATCAGTTTTGCTCAGATGGTGGTGGCATCGTCAATCACGAAGCGGTGTCCCAGCAAAGATGGTCGATGCTCAATCAGATGATTGACGACCCTTGTTTCAACGGCAAGACGGCAACGCTCTATCTACAGGGAAAAGCATCAGCGATCGCCCATGTTGCTGAAGCGCAGCTCGTCCCATGCTATCGAGAACTGCTGAATCAGTTTGATGTGAAGGCTTTGCTGGTGTTGCCGCTCATGCAGAGCGTTCAAGTGCCTGCAGCGGAGCCGAAACTGTGGGGACTGTTTATTGCCCATCACTGTTCTGAGCCACGGGACTGGAATTCGTCAGAAATTGAACTGATGCGTCAGGTTAGTGATGAGTTGGCGATCGCCATCCAACAGGCTGAACTTTACGCTCAACTTCTCGATCTCAACGAAAATCTAGAATCTCAGGTTGAGCAACGAACTCAGCAAATTTCTGAATTACTCAACTTTGAAGCGCTGCAGAGACGACTCACCACCACCATTCGCGAGAGTCTTGACGAAAACCTGATCATCGCTGCTGCTGTTGAATCGCTGAAAGTTACCCTAGGGGGGCATCGCTGCGACTGTGCCATCTATGATCCAACGAAGGGGGAGATGGTGATCCGCTATGAATCTACAGATGAGCCTCCTTTCTTCAGCGGATGTGCAAGCCCCTTTGCTGATTACGACGATGTGCTTCCCAAATTGAAAGTTGGAGATTGTCTCCAGTTCTGTAATCGATCTTCGATGACTGATTGGAACTCTGGTTCGATTCTGGCCTGTCCGATCTTGGATAATCAAACCATTTTGGGAGACTTGTGGCTGTTTCGTCCGGTTGATCAGCAATTCAGCAATATGGAGATGCAATTGGCGAAACAGGTTGCAGACCAATGTGCGATCGCCATTCGCCAATCGCGACTCTTTCGATCCGCCGAGTCTCAAGTAGAGGAACTCCGAAAACTCAATGCCCTCAAAGACGACTTTCTCAGCACGGTATCCCACGAGCTGCGCACGCCGATGGCTAGCATCAAAATCGCTGTGGACTTATTAGAGTTGTCGTTGACGCAACTGTTAGACTCTCAGGCTCAGCGATCGCCAATTTCTGAGTTTGCTGAAGAGAGAGATTTGGAAAACGGTGAAAATCCCAACCCTGTGGATACAGAGTCAAACGACACAAGCTCAAACGACACAAATTCAAGCGTCAATGCTTCCAGCATGTTGGAATTAGACGCCATTCCCGATCTGCGCGATCGGGTTGAAACTGAGACGCGGCTGCAGCAATATCTCTATATTCTGAAGCACGAATGCAAGCGGGAAATTAATTTAATCGACGACTTGCTCGATCTGTCACGCCTCGATGCAGACACCGAGCCGCTGTTTTTGAACGAGATGAAGCTGCAAACTTGGATTCCACACGTCACTTATCTATTTAATGAACGCTTTGCCCAACGCCAGCAAACACTCACTTTAGACCTACCTCAAGATTTGCCTCCTCTGACCACCGACTTTGCCTACTTTGAGCGAGTTTTGAGTGAACTGCTACAAAATGCTTACAAGTACACGGCGAGTCACGAAAAGATTCAGGTTCAGGTTCGTCTGGTATCTCCACCTGAACAACGATCAGAAGAGAGACCGGACACGCAGCAATCTGAATGGTTTCAACTGAAAGTCAGCAACTCTGGGATTGAGATTTTGCCGGAGGAGTGCGATCGCATTTTCGACAAATTCTATCGCATCCCCAATTCTGATCCGTGGAAAAATCCAGGCACAGGTCTGGGACTGGCGCTTGTGCATAAACTCGTTGAGCAGATTCAAGGTGCGATCGCTGTCAGCACAACGCCGGGATGGACGCATTTCACCGTAAAAATTCCTTCCCTTCCTCAATCTATCTCGGTATAGTTTTTGCCATGCGCCTAGAGATTTTCTGGAGCAATGCTGAATATCCTAGCCCTCTCGGAGACCTATGGCAGAATGAATGGGTTGCACACTTGGCGACGAGCAGCAGTGAAGCACGAGTTGGGGAAAAAGGAGGCGACAGCAGGGAATGACTAAGTTTGTATTTGTCACGGGTGGAGTCGTTTCGAGTATTGGAAAGGGCATTGTAGCTGCGAGTTTGGGACGGTTGCTGAAGTCGCGGAATTATTCGGTATCAATTCTGAAGCTCGATCCCTATATCAATGTTGATCCTGGGACTATGAGTCCGTTTCAGCATGGAGAGGTATTTGTCACTGATGACGGAGCTGAAACCGACCTCGATTTGGGGCACTACGAACGATTTACCGACACTTCCATGTCGCGTCTCAACAGCGTCACAACTGGATCGATCTACCAAGCCGTATTGAACAAAGAGCGGCGAGGCGACTACATGGGAGGAACGGTGCAGGTCATCCCCCACATTACCAATGAAATTAAAGAGCGAATTCTACGCGTTGCGAAAAACACGCAGCCCGATGTGGTGATCACCGAAATTGGTGGAACCGTGGGTGATATCGAATCTCTGCCCTTTTTGGAAGCAATTCGCCAGTTTCGTAAAGATGTCGGGCGGCAAAACGTTCTCTACATGCATGTGACTCTGGTGCCGTGGATTCCTGCTGCTGGAGAGATGAAGACAAAGCCAACTCAGCACTCTGTCAAAGAACTGCGCTCTATCGGCATTCAGCCTGATATTTTGGTGTGTCGATGCGATCGCCCCCTGCCTGCAGGCTTGAAAGACAAGATGTCCGAGTTTTGTGATGTGCCTGAACAATGTGTCGTCACCTCTCAAGATGCGGGTAGCATTTACGAAGTTCCGCTGAATCTGGAGAAAGAAGGGCTCGCCCATCAAACCTTAGAGATTTTGCAGCTAGAGCAGCGCACTCCTGATCTGACCCACTGGCAAACCTTGGTCGAGCGGCTGTATTGTCCTAGCAAGTCCGTGAAAATTGCCATTGTCGGTAAGTATGTGCGACTAACGGATGCTTACCTCTCTGTGACGGAAGCCCTCAAACATGCGGCGATCGTCTGTGGTGGAGATTTGCAAATTCTCTGGATTAACTCTGAAGAAATCGAGGCAAAAGGTGCTGAATCTTTTCTAGATGGAGTGGATGGCATTGTTGTTCCTGGGGGCTTCGGCTCGCGAGGCATTGAAGGTAAGATTGCCGCAATTCGCTATGCTCGTACGAACCGCATTCCGTTCTTAGGACTCTGTTTAGGCATGCAGTGCTCTGTCATCGAGTGGGCTCGCAACGTTGCCAAACTTGGAGATGCCAACAGTGCCGAGTTTGAGCCAGACAGCGGCAATCCGGTCATCAATCTCTTGCCCGAACAGCAAGACGTTGTGGATTTGGGCGGCACGATGCGGCTAGGGCTGTATGCCTGTCGGCTTACCCCCGGAACCCGCACTGAAACACTCTATAACCAAGAGGTGGTCTACGAACGCCACCGTCACCGCTACGAGTTCAACAATGCCTATCGGAACCTCTTTTCTGAAACGGGCTATGTTGTCAGTGGTTCTTCCCCTGACAGTCGGCTAGTTGAGATTATTGAATTGACCGAGCATCCTTTTTTCATTGCCACTCAGTTTCATCCCGAATTTCTCTCTCGTCCTAGCCATCCTCATCCTCTCTTTTTGGGGCTTTTGGAAGCCTCTTTGCTGCAGCGTCAAGGCGAAGCGTCATCCGATAGCTTCGCTAGATTGAATGCATCTGATTCCCAGGTTGAGAGTTCTTTTACGGATGACAGACCTGAATCTGACTCATCAAAAATGGATGCCTCAGTGGGGACAGCCCCTGAGCTTCACGATGATCACTCCCTCGAAGTCGAAATTCATTCCTAAAGGAATTCATGTTGAATAGGGCTTACGTGTAACTCGTGTCAGCCTGAATCAATTTGATGAGATTGTGGGCGCGGCGGGCAGACCCACAATCATGTCCTAAGACTACTGGCTGTAGCGATGTAATCATTTCTTAATGAGAGAGTTGATTCGGAGGAAATGCCTATCCCTGGCAATGTTCTACCGAAGCTTTGATCTTGACGTAGGCAAATTTTGCTGAGATGGATGTGGCGATCGCTGTATCATCTTGTAGAATAGCGCCACGTCATCTTACCGTGAGTGCCAACTTAGATCATGCTTCTACCCCCTGTGATTGTTGCATTGCAATAGTTATAGATGCTAGGTTGCACTGAAATCGTTGAGTTAAGTGCATATCGTGAACATGACGTTTGCACGTTGCGGGTTCACTCACAGTCTGGTCTTGTGGGGAGTCCGCGATCATAGAGTATTTTTCACCTAATCCTCAGAACACAGTCAGTTTCTACACTCATGACTGCTACACCCGTTCCTCGACAACCTACGCCTCAGTCAGATAGCGGGAGCAGTTCCGCCGCAGGCACGACTCCTGTCTTTGCGCTCAAAGATTTGGTGTCGCGGCTTTACCGTGATCAAAATAAAATCCAAGACTTGCTCAGCTCTCTCAGTTTTGCGCTGAGGAGTTTGAAGAATCTCAACCAGTTTCTCGAACTCACTCCGCTGATTGCCAGCCGCGTCACTGATGCAGATGGGGGTGCGTTGGTAATGTTTCGCCCTAACGGTCAAATTCGCATGGAGCGGCTCCATTGTCAGGATGGCGATCGCTGCCAAGACATTCGCGCCGCCATTGAATCTGCTGCCCGCCATATTATCGAAACCACACCTTCCCAAACTGGGCAGAACATTGCCAATACTGATTTGATGAGCGAACTGGATCATCAAGTTATGGCAATGCTCGATACTGAGGTACAGCTCTTTGGCACGCCTATTCTAGTCAACAATACCGAACGCGGTCGGCTCTATATTTTTAGTCGAGATTCCAACTACGCCTGGACAGATACCCGACAAAAGCTAGTCCGTTTGGTGGCAGATCAAACGGCAGTGGCGATCGAAAATGATGAACTCAATGCCGAGCTTCGCAAAAAAGAGCGCCTCGACCGTGAGCTAGAAATCGGTGCTGAAATTCAGCTGCAGCTTCTGCCTCGACACTGTCCCGATATCGGCGGGATCGACATGGCCGCTCGCTGCAAAAACGCGAGTCGCGTTGGGGGCGACTACTATGACTTCATTCCTGCAAACTACGATCAGATTCGAGTTCGGACGTTGGAGCAGAGTCGCTGGAGCATCGCGATTGGCGATGTGATGGGGAAAGGGGTTCCTGCTGGCTTAATCATGACGATGCTGCGTGGCATGTTGCGAGCTGAAGTGTTGAACCGCCATTCGCCTGCGCGTATTCTCCAGCACCTCAACCACGTGATGTATAGCGATTTGGAAAACTCCAATCGTTTTGTCACCCTGTTCTATTCAGAATACGATCCGAAAACGCGGCAACTGTCATTCAGCAATGCGGCACACAATCCACCGTTGTTGTGGCAAGCCGCTACTCAAACCCTGCATCGTCTTGATACCGAAGGAATGCTCATCGGGCTTGACATGGACACCCAATACGAAGACGGTCAGGTTCAGCTTGCTCCTGGCGATATGGTTGTCTACTACACCGATGGCTTCACCGACGCGGCCAACCAAAAAGGTGGTCGTTTTGATGAGGAAAACCTCGTCGAAGCCATTCGGCACTCTTGCGAACATCACTACACGGCTCAAGAAACCCTCGACTATCTGTTTAACCAGGTGCAGCAGTTTGTTGGGATGAGTCGCCACAACGAAGATGACATGACGTTAGTTGTCTTGCATGTTCAGGCTGACGGTTCTTTAGAATCGGATAAAAAACACCCTGAGTAACCTAATGTGAAGCCGTTTCTCAGGATGTTGCAATTCCCGCGATAGAATGACCCAAGGGAATGAATTTTAGGTCGCTGCCTGTCCTCGACATTAACGATCAGGAGCTTAGCGCCTCGAAGTGCGAAAAATCGGTTCCCAAGTCTTCTCCGCTAGTTTTTTAAGTTTGAGGAATATTCATGATCGAGGCGTTGCTGACTGCTCTAGTCTGGATATTGCAGTTTATCCAGCCCCTGATCGTACCGATCTGTTTTGCGATCGCCTGGCTCTTCGTTGGCATGGTCGCTTGGGGCATCTTTAGCTTCTTGCGAGATGGCACCAGTCGTGCCAAGCAAATGCATCGCATTCCCTGTAGCAATTGTCGCTATTTCACATCAGACTATCACCTCAAGTGTCCGGTGCATCCCAGCAAAGCCTTGTCAGAATCTGCAATTAACTGCCTAGACTACGAAGAGCATTCGATCTATTGGTCTTGAAGTCATTGTTTTGCTGCAGTGAACTAACTTGACTAAAACTGAAGGTTGGATTGATGTCAGAAGATCAATCAGAATCATTGTTGGTGTTGGGGTTTGCTTCACTCAACACCAACCTAGAACAGTGCTTCTGTCAGTTGATCAGCTGCTTGACTCAAAAACTCTTCAATTCAATTAAGGATCACGAATCTCTAGCACAACAGGAGTGTGATCGCTTGGTTTCTCAAGTTTGCGCGGCTCTGTGTCAATTGTGCAGGCGATCGCCCGTTCATACACAGACGGTGACACATAATGGTGATCGATGCGCCAGCCCATATTGCGCCGAAAGGCTGCGGCGCGATAATCCCACCAGCTAAAGTAGCCCCCCTCTGAAGTGAACTTGCGAAATGCATCCGCCAGCCCTAAATCGAGCACCGATTGGGTCAGCACTTCTCGCTCCTGAGGCGACGACATGATGTGCTTGGCTTTGCCTTCGGGATTGTAGATATCTCGATCATCCAAGGCGATGTTGAAATCTCCGCAGACCACCAGATCGGACTGGTTTTTTAGAACCGACTCCAGATAGGTGTGCAACACCTGAAACCAGCGCATCTTGTAGTCATATTTTTCGCTGCCGATGGATGAGCCGTTGGGAACGTAAAGATCCACAACGCGCACTCCATTGAGGGTGGCTGCAATCACCCGCTTCTGATCGTCAAACTCTTGGGCGATCGCCTCTCCCACAACAGGCGCAAAGCCCATTGTCACCTCTTCTAGTGGCGATCGGCTGATTAGTGCTACCCCGTTGTAGGATTTTTGCCCGTAGACATAGGTTTCATAGCCCAGTTCCGTAAACGCATCACGGGGAAAATCGGCATCGACGACTTTGGTTTCCTGCAAACACAACAGGTCAACCTCATGGGCGCTGAGCCAATCCGTGACATGCTGTAGACGAGTCCGAACCGAGTTGACGTTCCAGGTAGCAACTTTCATAAATGCAAGCAGGATGGATGAAGAAGGCAAGCGTAGCCTTAAGCATCATAAAAGACAATGGCTGCGCCCGAATCCAAAATCTAAAATCCCCAATCCAAAATCTGCAATCCTCAATCTAAAATCAAAATCGCCGACTTCACCGATCGCTCGATGGGCTGCCCCTCTGCATTGAGCCGACCGTAATAAGTTTCCCCGTCATAAAACAGCGAGGTCGAGCTGCCGCCGTCGAGGTTAAGGGCTTGTTCTACCCCGATAGACGCTAGAAAATCTGCAAAATCGGGCAGCGACAGCCCTGAAGGGGTGGGGCGATCGCCACGCTGAGCCACCATCGCCAACACCAAAGTATTGTCGGCGGTGATGCCAATGGCGCTGCGGGCGTTGGGCGACAGACTGCCAATCGCGTCTCGCACGACTTGTCCCGATGAATTGTAGGTCAGAAATCCTTCTTCGACAGACATAAGCTGAGGCAACAACTGCGGCCCTGCCCCGACGGAGAAGTGAATGCGGCATTGGGAGGGCACAGGTGCATTGTGAGGAGCGATCGCATAATCAGAGACTTCCACACTGCTGGAATCATCGGACTCTTTGAGGCAACGGTAGTGACGAAATTCTGACCGATTCAAAATCGCATCTATATAAGGAGCCAGATCGGGGTTCTGGATGAGGCGATCGTTTTGTCTCGGATCGGCCACGATTTCCCCATCCAGGCGAATGAAAGAGGTGGTTTGCTGGTTGTTGGGATCAAAGAATCCAGCATTGATGGCGGCGATCGCCCCCACTGATTCCACTAAGTCATCTAGAGGCGTTAACTGCTCCGAAGTCATGACCGTCACTTGCGCCGATGCAGCAGCGGCAATCGAGACGGTATGAACAATGGCGGTGTCTAGCTCGTGAGTGTCGTAGCGAACAGGGTCAGCCACATCAGCCGCATCGGTCGCCAGAGCATCACTCTCAGAAGTCGAAGTCGGGCTGGATTCTTCTGAGAAAATTCCTAAATTTGCGGAGGATTGGGTGCAGGCTGTCGCGAAAAGGGCGATCGCCCCGATCGCTATCCCAGGATGAACAATGCAAAACCGTCTTCGCTTCACGGGAGTCTCGTTAACCTGTTGAGCTAAGGCACTCTCATCATAATCTGTCGTTTACGGGACGAGGGAAGAGCTGCGTTTTATCTGGACGGCAGTTCAGTCAATGAATGAGCGATCGCCCCTCTCGAACACTTTGGCGATCGCCCCAAGAAAATCAGAAATCTTTCCTCTAAACTGCACCGATTACTCCTGAAGCGAGAGTATAAAGGAGATGAACCTCATCCGCTCTGGAGACTGTGATTGTGAGCGATTGAGTCAGCATTTCGACCGATGCATGAGAAAGTGATGAATCCAACTCCGTCTCCCGATCCCACTTCTGAATCCACTGATGATAATCAATCCTCTGCTAGTCAGCACTTTCAGATTGAGCAGAGTGAGGTTTCGGATGCCCAAATAGGTGGCATAGCGGGACGAGATATAAACCAGACCGGACGGGATCAGTATCGGGTAGACGGAGATCTGCACCTTTATATTTCTGAGCGATCGCCAGACCTGAGCAGTCCTGGTTTTGCTGATGCGGGTCGGGGGCTGAACTATGGGCTGAATGCGCTGGAAACATTGCTGTTTGTGGGGCGGAGGACGCAACTCAATACGCTGCATCAAAAATTGATAGGCAAGGGGGCACAGCAGGTTGCCATTGCCGCAGCAGCAGGAATGAGCGGTGT
>CAKZMO010000533.1 GCA_937128595.1 uncultured cyanobacterium
CCTTGTTGCCCCAAACTGACAAGATGCCCGGAGTGTAAAGCCTGCTACAGCACCAATCCTAAAACTCCTGAATGTTAAGCAATGGGTCACGATTGATACATCGTTGTTTGAGCCAGCACAGCGTTACTTGCAGTGGGCGCTGGGTGCGGAATGCTCGTGGTGTATTGGTCGGGACTTAAACGCGGTGTAAGGCAATCGGTATCGTGCAGGAGAATGACGGTGGCAGAACCAACGATAGATGCAATTTCAACCTGGGTGAACGAACTCGAGCAGCACGGCATTCGCTACGTGCGCTTTGAGTTCCCTGACCTGCATGGTACATCTCGATTAAAGGTGGTTCCCATCGCTAAGGTCGAGTCCTATGCCCGCAAAGGGTTGAACTTCTACGGCGGCACGTTGGCCTTGGATACGGCGTCGTCGGTAGTGCCCAATTCGGGGTTCCATGAGGAGCGTAAATATCGGGATCACATGATCGTTCCCGACCTGGCAAGCTGGTCATTTGTGCCTTGGATGGACGACACCGCCAAGGTGATTTGTGATGCTTACTGGAGTCCAGAGGAGCCAGTTACGGCAGCCCCGCGCTATGTACTCAAGACCCTGTTGGACATTGCCGATCAGATGGGCTTTTCGGTAATGATGGGGCATGAGTTTGAATTTTATCTCCTTGATCCCGAAACCAAGAAGCCATTATTTGATGGGTTGCATATCTTTAACCACACGCGCAATCAGTTTGTACCAGAGTTAACCGATATGCTGGACTATTTGCAGGCGGCGGGTATTGACGTCATCACCCACAACTGCGAATATGCACCATCCCAGTTTGAAATCAACTATGGGCCAGGGGTTGGCATTGCCGGTGCTGATAAGGCGTTTACCTTCAAAACTTCTGTGAAGGAAATCGCCCATCATCTCGGCTATTTAGCCAGCTTTATGTCGAAACCCTTTGCCGGAATGGCAGGTTGCTGCTGCCATTTTCATCTAAGCCTATGGGATAAGGAATCTGGTACTAATGCGTTTCTGGATGGCGATCGCCCCCACGGATTGTCAGAGACGGCCGAATTTTTTATTCAGGGCATTTTGGATCATGCGCCAGCGATGATGCCGCTGATTGGCCCTACGCCCAACTGCTATCGCCGCCTGAAGCCACATACCTTTGCGCCGTCTAACATTAGTTGGGGGGTTGAAGACCGGACGGCAATGGTGCGGGTCAAAGCCACCTACGACGATGCGACCCATCTGGAAATGCGGGCCGCGTCTGGGTTGAGCAATCCTTATCTGAGTGCGGCGGCTACCCTGGCGGCAGGATTGCTCGGACTCAAGGACAAGCGATCGCTCCAACCTATGTCGGAGGGGCCGAGTGAGGATGATCCAAGTTTTACCAAATTTCCCCAAACCCTGGATGCAGCGCTGGCAGCATTCAAAACAGATGCGGCTATAACCTCCATGCTGGGAAGCGAATTCTGTCACCTGTTTACCACGGTGAAGTCCTACGAACTATCCCGTTTCTTCGATCACATTACCGATTGGGAAGTTTCGGAATACCTAGAAGTCTATTAACCCCGGTGTTGTACGGATTATCCATTCCGTCACGAATATTCACCAGAATCGTAGCGTTAGTTCAAGTCAATTAGAACAGCGAATTAGAACGTCAAG
>CAKZMO010000534.1 GCA_937128595.1 uncultured cyanobacterium
GGGGCATCGCAATGCGATGCCCCTACCAAAATCATTCTTCGAATGTGCAACGCCGTTTACCGTTAGGTGTTGGGGACAGTTTCTACATCAGTCGCGCCTTCGACACCTTTAGCAATCTGCTTTGCCTTATCTAAAGCATCCTTAGCATCTTCGTTGTACTTCAACACAACGGTGCTATCTCGCTGTGCTACCCATAAGCCAACATTATCTGAGACACCTGCGTCATCTAGTGCTTTTGCAACGCGCTTCGCCAATCCACTATCGTCCTGTTTGCCGTCCAAACCGACCTTTTCGGGGGGAATGGACTTCTCTTTAGATACTTTCTTAACTTCTACCTTGGGCGTTGATTTAGCTTTCTCTTCTTCATCCTTTCCAAAAAGTCTGCCTAAGAAACCCATATTGTCTACCCTCGCATCTTTTACTCACGACTAACCCTCAACGCGCTTTGGCCCGCTGTGGATGCAGGAATACTATAGGAGAAAAGATGTAAAAAAATCTATCTAGAGTTTATACTCTGGCAATTCGGGATTACATAATGTGAAAACGGCGATCGCCTACAGCTTGTAACGTTGACCGATAATTTTTATCTCAGTGTCTGGTAAGCAATCTCTGTTTCAATAGGGCTTGCCATTAGGAGTGAGATAGTGCCACGAGGACTTCTTATGGTGACACAAACATTGGCACCACACCTATACGTTGCTCGTTGGTGCTGATCCAGATTCAGTGTTCTAGCTCTGATGAACGTCACTTGCAGTAGCTGCATGGGCTACAACTTGAGGGCTGGAAAACTTGCCACCATTGGAATTGCGATGCAGGTCAAGAGAAGTGCTGAATCGAATGGCTTGCTGAGGCATGCCGATTTCGATACCGTTTTGGTCGAAGGCAATTTTTAATCGACGACGATACTCTCTTGCTACATCCCATTGCTTTAACGGTTTTGTCTTGATCCATATGCGGACAGTTGAACCGTCATGATTGAGCTGATCTACGCCCAGCATCAGAGGCGTTTCCAAAATCAAGTCATTCCACGGAGCTTCTGCGGTCATCTCTTCGGCAACTTCTTTGATTGTGGCGATCGCCTCATCAATGTTAGAGGTGTGAGCAATGTCGATCATCAGATCGACTCGTGACCATTCTTTCGTTAGGTTCTGCACTACTGTAATGCTGCCGTTGGGAATCGTGATGAGCCGTCCTTCTTCATTTCGAAGCTGAGTGATACGCAAGCCCATGTGCTCTACAAAACCAGCAACATCACCGACGATCACAACATCGCCTACTCCATATTGATCTTCAATCAAGATCAAAAATCCATTGATCAAGTCGCGAATAAGATTTTGGGCTGCGAAAGAAATCGCAAAACCCAGCAGTCCAGCACCTGCAATCAGCGGGGCAATATTGACGCCAATGACGTGGAGCGCGGTAAAAAGTCCCACAAACAATAGCAGCAGTGCGACAACACTTTTAGACACGCTAGAAAACGTGGAGAAGCGCAGCACTCGACGTTGCGGGTTCCTTAACAAAAACTGCGGACTATGCTGTAGCAAAACAAAAGACCGATCGATGAGGATGGCGGTCAAACGCGTAGCCAAGTAAACCGCAATCACGACGAGAGCGAGTTTTCCGGGAATTTGCAGCGATCGCAGCAAAAAAGACTGCAACCAGCGCGTATGGGGAAATAGCCCCAGCATGACAAAAACCCCACTGCACCAGATAGCAATCTGTCCTAGTAGCAGTATCCGTCGGTTGAGACGGTTGAAATCTTGTTTTTGGCGTTGCTTGAGCCGCTGTGCTACAAGCAGGGAAGCATTGATTCCAGTTGGTCGAGTCTGCTCATCTGTTGAAGAAAACGGCTCTTCAGTCTGTTTAGCTTCTTCTGAAAAACGGCGCTGTTTTTGCTTTAAGTGCTTCTGTGGACGACTGAGGCTGTAGCTCAAGGTCATCATGCCAAGAATCAAGCCACAGGCGATCTGCATTTGCGAAACGAGATAGCTGGGCGATCGCTCATGTTTGAATCGTAGAAGACCTTCACGGATATCTTGCGTCCACTGGTCGGCTACTTCAGCCATGCGGTTGTTGAGTGCTTCTCGATTGTTGACATCAATCGGAATCCAAGTCTGATGGGTATCAAGTGTTGTGATCGTTAAGATATCACCCAGTAAAATAGAATCCTCTCCTTCGTCTCTACGAACTTTGTAAGCAGAAATCAAAGGATAACCGTTCAGCCAGCTCCATGATACTTCTAAGTTTTGAGCGCTATAATCCTGAGTCGCGACATTCTTGAGCCGTTTTCTAACCTCAATTGCTCTTTCCTGAGCGGGGGAGGTGCTGTCCAACCTTCCTTCTGTATTCGCAATTGCTGATACAGAGAGCAACGATCGGCCATTAAGCCGCACAGAAGCCCGCTCAATACGATTAGTGTCTTGAGCAGGAAAGATCTGTGACAGGTCTGCCGGCAGTTCTAATCCCAATCCATTGAGCGAAGACGACTGGGGGGCTTCGCTGCTGGATTCTTCACCTTCTGAAGAATCTGTGGTGTCAGACACAGCCTCAGATTTGTCGGCATTTGCCTCCGAATCAGAGGCTGAAGAGTCTTGAGCGATCGCCGGGATCCCACTGCTGATCAGAATTGTCACCAGCGTTGATAGGGCGATCGCTGCAATTCGTCGATAGAGTTTTTGTATCCACATAGAGCTCATTGACGACACTGCACATCAAGAGTTTCGAGTTAAATCGATTGAAGTTGCCACATTATGACCTTCGGGTTTTAAATCTGCCTTCATCAATCTGGGTAAATATATAAAAATGTAAATAAATATTTCATGATTGCAATACCTTTCTTTAATAAAAATTGATAGATGCCATTGAGACTAGTCTATGAGCTTGATCATGAAGACTCGCGAATAGGATAGCAAGGGAAATGTACAGCAGAGCGGTCTTTCTTTGCGCTGTCGTTATTCGGGTCAGCGTGTGTACAGTGATCTTCATCTTCTAGAAACTCTGTAGAAAGGTACGTGCGCTCGCCAATGAGGACAGACTACGATCAACACAGGTTTGCGATTGCTGGTCATTTATTGTTCTTGTTATCTGTCAAAAGAGCCATATTGAGCGGATCAGGACTCGCGAGTTGGTAATACTATCACCTTGACTCAACCGTGGTATTAAGCGAAACTTACAAATAACAAGATGCTAACCTCATACTTTATATACTTTTGAAAACAAAAGCTCCTAAAGATGAAGGCACTTGGATTTATGACTAATTGTCAAAAGTAGCCGCTGCTAGGGGCTGGGGCGATCGCCTCGTTCACTACGGCTAGAGCGCTACATTCTTTTACCGAATACTCCGGCCAACATGATGGAAACGCTTGAGTTTATTATTCATCCCGATGGCAGGGTTGAAGAAAAGGTCACAGGCATTCGGGGCAACTCCTGCGCCGAAGTGACCAAGAAAATTGAAGAGCAGCTTGGCTGCGTTCTGCGGCAAGAAAAAACTTCAGACTACTTTGCACAAGTTTCTAATCTCACTGAGTCCTCTGTTGCTGCGCAGACCACTCATAGCGAGTGGTAGAGATTCTGTCTTGAGTATTGATTTCATTTCTGTCTAGATATCATCGCTAACTAAAACCCATGTCACACTTTAGTCAGATCAAAACCCAGATTCGTAATTTGGAGACCTTAAAGGCATCTCTAAGCGACAACGGCATCGATTGGAAGTCTGGGCCTGTTAATGTACGAGGTTATCGCGGGCAAACCTTTGCTGCAGACTTGGCCATTGAGCAAGACAACGGTTACGACATTGGGTTTCGCTGGAACGGTTCGGAATATGAACTGGTTGCTGACTTGCAGTATTGGCAGCAGCCCTTGTCCGTAGATGGATTTTTGAATCGAATTACTCAGAGCTATGCCTGCAAAACGGTTGTAGCGGCCACTGCTGAGCAGGGATTTCAAGTGGCTGATCAACATCAAAATAGCGATGGTTCTGTTCGTCTCGTCCTTCAGCGCTGGGGTGCATAGGTGAGCGATCGCGGCTACCCTGCTGAATAATGTGTCAAGAGCATTCGCTCTCGTCTTTGGGTTAATCCCGCGCCTTAGACAAGTGCCTTCTGTAGCCTGCGATTGCTTTTACATGCGATCGCAGGCTGCTGGTTTTCAGGCTGAGAAAAGCCGAGTCGACTTTTTCCTAACGCTCCGCTCTCGATCGTGTAAACACCCGTAAAACATCACTATCTTGCTTATGTCTTCCGACATCGCGCCTTCTGATCCGACGCCATCCTTGTCTGCTGACCAAACTGGGCTTGAACCTGAGTTGGGGGGTCACTTACGGGAATCCCCTGATCGCACTGGATTCGAGCCGGAACTGGGCGGTCAGCTTCGCCAGAAAGGGGTCTATGTAGACGAGGTGACTTGCATCGGCTGTATGCATTGTGCTCATGTCGCTCGCAATACTTTCTATATCGAACCCGAGCATGGGCGATCGCGAGTAGTACGGCAAGATGGAGACTCTGAAGAGCTGATTCAAGAAGCGATCGATACTTGTCCTGTAGACTGCATTCACTGGGTTGATTACACCGAACTCAAGAACTTAGAAGAGGAGCGTCGCTACCAAGTAGTCAAGTCCCTGGGCTTTCCTTCTAGCCATGCGCCAAGTGTCGCTAACGTGCGCCGCAATCGCAGGAAAAAGTAAACGCTTCGCTGTCTTCTATGGGTGCTAAAAACTGATCCCAACCCTCCATTCTAAAGGCGTTGCACATTCGAAAAATGACCTGCGGTAGGGGCATCGCAATGCGATGCCCCTACCGCAGGTCATCCATGAGTTG
>CAKZMO010000535.1 GCA_937128595.1 uncultured cyanobacterium
AGAATTCTTCAAGGCGGGGCTGGCCTATCAAAAGGAAGCGGCGGTCAACTGGGACCCGATTGATCAGACCGTGTTGGCGAATGAGCAGGTCGATGGTGATGGGCGATCGTGGCGATCGGGCGCGATGGTCGAGCGGAAGCTGCTGCGCCAGTGGTTTTTTAAGATTACGGACTATGCCGAGCAGTTATTAACTGATTTAGATACCCTAGAGGGCTGGCCTGAGCGGGTCAAGACCATGCAGGCCAACTGGATTGGCAAATCAACTGGGGCTCGGGTGGAGTTTAAGACGAAAGGCGGCGCTGATGCTATTCCGGTCTTCACCACTCGCCCAGATACACTCTGGGGGGCAACCTTCATGGTGCTGTCGCCCGAACATCCCTTAGTGGAGAAGGTCAAGTCTGCGGAACAGGCTGAGGCCGTCAAAACCTATCAGACTGAAGCTGCCGCCAAGAGCGAGCTAGAACGAACGGCAGACGATCGCACGAAAACTGGGGTCTTCACTGGAGGCTATGCCATCAATCCGGTGAATGGAGCTGAGATTCCGATTTGGATTGCCGACTACGTGCTAATGGACTACGGCACCGGAGCCATCATGGCGGTGCCTGCCCACGATGTCCGTGACTTTGAGTTTGCCACGGCTTTTGGCCTCGACATTGTGCAAGTGGTTTTTCCGCCCGATCAGGATGCGGAAAGTGCCGATGCTCTGACGGCAGCCTATATTGACAACTCTTCTGGGGTGCTGGGTCATTCAGGGCCTCTGAATGGGCTGACTGTGCCCGATGCGAAAAAGCGCGTGATTGAATATCTCGAAGAGAAGGCGATCGGCACGGCTCAAGTGACCTATCGCTTGCGAGACTGGCTGATTTCTCGCCAGCGCTATTGGGGTGTGCCGATTCCGGTAATCCACTGCCCCTCTTGCGGCACGGTGGCCGTGCCTGAGGATCAGCTCCCCGTCGTGTTGCCTGAAGATGTGGAGTTTTCGGGGCGTGGAGCCTCTCCTTTGGCGAAGCTCGATCGCTGGACAAATGTGCCCTGTCCTTCCTGTGGTGAAGAGGCAAAGCGGGAGACGGATACGATGGATACTTTCATCGATTCGTCGTGGTACTACCTGCGTTATTGCGACGCAAAGAACGAGAACCAGGTGTTTGATCCCCAAAAGGCCAATGACTGGATGGCGGTGGATCAGTATGTCGGCGGCATTGAGCACGCGATTTTGCACCTGCTCTACTCGCGCTTTTTTACGAAAGTATTGCGCGATCGCCACTTGATCAACTGCGGCGAACCCTTCACCCGTCTGCTCACCCAGGGCATGGTGCAAGGGTTGACCTACAAAAATCCCAAGACGGGCAAATATATTCCTTCAGATCAGGTGACTGACCCGGCTAATCCGCTAGACCCTGGCACTGGAGACAAGCTCGAAGTCTTCTACGAAAAGATGTCGAAGTCAAAATACAACGGCATCGATCCGTCTCAAGTGCTTTCAAAGTCCGGAGCCGATCCGGCTCGCATGTTCATCTTGTTCAAAGCTCCTCCTGAAAAGGATCTGGAATGGGATGATGCCGATGTGGAAGGCCAGTACCGCTTTTTGAATCGGGTTTGGCGACTGACCACAGAGTTTGCAGAAAAGAGCGGCTCCATTCAAGCAACAACTCTGCCTGACTCGCTGACGAAGGCAGAGAAAGATTTGCGTCGCGCCATCCACACCGCGATTAAAGAAATCTCCGAAGACGTAGAAGGTGACTATCAGTTCAATACGGCTGTGTCCGAAATGATGAAGCTGAGCAATGCGCTGACGGACGCGGACTGCGTCGATTCGCCTATCTATGCCGAGGGCGTGCGATCGCTCCTCTTACTCTTAGCTCCCTTTGCACCCCACATGACCGAAGAACTGTGGCATCGACTAGGCGGCACAGACTCGGTGCATCATCAGCCTTGGCCGCAAGTGGACGAAGAAGCTCTGGTGGTTGATGAGATTGCCTTAGTGATTCAGATTATGGGCAAGACACGCGGCACGATCCCCGTTCCAGCCCAGTCTGATAAGGCGGCTCTGGAGCAGTTAGCGAAAGAATCTGACCTGGCGCAGAAGTACATTGCTGGCAAGGAGATCAAGAAAGTGATCGTTGTGCCTGGTAAGCTGGTGAACTTTGTGCTGGGCAAATAGGCGCTTGTGCTGATTGCTGCCTTTGGAGACACCGTTGCTGAGCAAATCCAGCGACTGTCGTTTTTGGAATATTACATTGAGGTGGGAGCCGTTTTGACGGCGGCTCTCTCTGGTATGCTGGCCTCTCGCCGCAAGCGGATGGATTTGGTCGGCACGTATATCGTGGCGTTTGTCAATGCGTTTGGTGGTGGCACATTGCGCGATGTTCTGCTCAACCGTCGTCCCCTGTTTTGGGTTCAATTTCCTGAGTATCCACTGGCGATCTTTGTTTTAACCCTGCTGTTTCTTTACATTCCTTGGGTGTATCGACCAGCAAATCCGATCGCTCAGCGTCTGTTCGATGGGGTCGATGCCTGTGGGTTGGCGCTGTTCAGCATTTCGGGAGCGTCTTATGCCTTAGAGTATGCGTTGCACCCGTTTATTGCGGCACTGCTTGGAGTGATTACGGGAGTGTTTGGGGGCATTTTGCGGGATGTGCTGCTGGCCGAAATTCCGATCATTTTCCAAACTCGCAGCTCGCTCTATGCGACATGCGCCTTTGTCGGATGCTGGGTGCTGATTCTGGGGCTGCGTTTGGATTTGAATCCTACGATGGCTTCCTTTATCGCAGCTACGATGATTGTTGTGTTCCGGCTGCTGTCCGTTCAGTACTGTATTAGGCTGCCCGCGCCGCGCTATCCCAGAGTGAATATAGAATCTAGCGATCGCCCCGATGCCCCAAAAGAGTTTTAATCGAGCCCAAGGAATGTCGTCTTTTGCAGTTGTAGCGTTTCTAAAAATTGTGGGGAACGCCTTAGAAAATTGCTGCTGATATTAATATTTGCCCTCAGCATCATTATTTTCAGGATTCTCGTTATATCGTGGCTATTTCCTGCACATTCTTCCCGATCAGAGACAGGAAGTGGGTGTAAAAGACTTGTTAGGATGTAAAACTCGACACGCTTTTTTGTGGCTACTCCCCCTGTGCATCCTGTTTGAATTGAGTTAAAACTCTTCAAGAGCGATCGCAGGGTGTTCTCACTCCACCCAAATTCATTCACGTTTTCTGAGCATTACTCAACGCACTACCCACCGAACAAGCACCCATGATTGAAGCGGAACATCTAAGCAAAGTCTATGGCTCAATGGCAGCGATTGAAGATGTCACCTTCTCGGTAGAGCCGGGTGAAATTCTGGGCTTTTTGGGGCCAAATGGAGCTGGCAAAACGACCACCATGCGAATCTTGACAGGATATTTGCCTGCGACCCGAGGTACCGCCAGAGTTGCAGGGTTTGATGTCCATCAAGACTCGATGGAAGTGCGTCGTCACATTGGCTATCTGCCCGAAACTCCCCCTCTCTACCCCGAAATGACCGTGGAAGGATTTCTTCACTTCGTTGCTCGGTTGAAAGGCATCTCAGCGGGCGATCGCCAAACCCAAGTCAGCTCAGCGATTCAGCGCTGCAACTTAGAAGAAAAGCGCTCAGTCTTAATTCGCAAACTGTCAAAAGGATTTCGGCAGCGGGTCGGGATCGCTCAAGCCATTGTCCATGACCCCCCGGTGATTGTGCTGGACGAACCTACAGTGGGACTTGATCCCCGTCAGATTATCGATGTCCGGAATCTGATTACCTCTTTGGCCGGGGATCACACGATTATTCTCTCGACACACATCTTGCCAGAGGTCAGCGCTACCTGCGATCGCGTCACGATTATCAACCGGGGGCGCATGGTTGCTACCAATACCCCAACCGAGTTAGCCGCCCAGCTTCAGGGAGGAACCTCTTATGACCTCACCGTCTCCGGAGATTTGGATGCCGTGGGAGGTCGGGTGTTGGGAATCGCTGGCGTCAAGTTCATGGAGGCTCTGGAGAGCGATCGCCTTCCAGAAGGACTTTATCGGATCCGGGTCAGCTTAGAGGCATCGGAGCAAGCCTCTCAAGAAATCGGCCCCGATATTGCAGCGGCGCTGGTTCATGGTGGGCTACGGCTTTACGAAATGAAGTGCAATCAGGCCACCTTGGAAGATGTATTTCTAGAACTAACCATGACCGAGCAGGGAGTTGTCCCCGCCACTTTGTCAGAGGAAGACGAGCTAGTGGTGGACGAAACCTCAACGGAACCTGTCTTTCACGATGAGTCAATGTCTTAGCTCTCTCTTCAAAGATGAGTTTGAATGCGTAGAGTTTGGGGTTCGGCAGATTCATTCAGCAGATTCATGTCAGTTAGACATTTGTTGACTCGTTGAGCCTCAAAGCAAACATTCCTCACTCCCAATCGAGTAGTCCTTTATCCACACAAGCGCGAGGCTGAGATGCGAATCGTTTTAAGCAACATCATGGCCATCTATCGAAAAGAACTCCAGGGATACTTCATGTCTCCCTTTACCTACGTCATCGCAGCCGTCTTTTGGTTGCTCAGCGGGGTGCTGTTCTTGCAAACCCTTTGGTCAACCATGACGAGCATCAGCTTTAGCGAGCAGATGGGAACTTCTGTTCCGGTCGATGTGCCCTATGTGGTAATGGGAAATTTCCTCGGGTGGTTGGCGATGATCTCCTTGTTCATTTTGCCAATGCTGTCGATGAGCTTGTATACCGAAGAGCGAAAACGCGGCACCTTGGAACTCCTCGCGACATCCCCAATCACAAACTGGGCGGTGGCTTTGGGCAAGCTCTTGGGAGTACTTACCTTTTTTGTGTCGATGGTGTTGCCGCTGCTGATCTATGAGGCGATCGCCTTCAGTTCTGCCGATCCGCCCATGTCTCCAACTCTGTTTCTGTTTGGGCACTTGGGCCTAGTTTTGATGGCAGCAGCAGTGCTTTCGGTGGGTATGTTTATTTCCAGCCTGACGGACAGTACGATTTTGGCAGCCATTTTGACCTTTGTGGTGATGGTCTTTTTGCTGTTGGTTAACTGGCTAGCTGAAAATGTGCAGGGGCCACTGGGCGAGGCTTTAGCGCACTTGTCATTGCTCCAACACTACGGCAACTTCATCCAAGGGATTTTTGAGCCAAGCAGTATTGTGCTGTTTCTCAGCTATGTATTTTTGGGGCTGTTTTTAACAGCGCAATCCATTGAGGCATTTCGGTTTCAGCGTTCTTAATCACGTTCAGCGTTCGTTCCCAACGTGCCTTTGCTGGCGCTATCCATCAGAACGCCATGCCTCAAGCCCTATGTGGTCTACCTTCTACCCTTTTCTGTATTTATGAAACCTCTTTCCTTTCATCCTAAAGTATTTAAGATTCTCGGTTGGTTGGCTCCGGTGCTGCTAATCATGGGGATCACAGCAGGACTGGTGTCAGGAACATGGGGAATCGTTCCGGTGGGGCTGCTGATTGCCGGGGGAGTGTGTTTGCTGCTGTGGTTGCTAGCTTATTGGCGATCGCTCCCCAAATTTTTTGACCAGCGCTCGACTCAGGCTGGCACCAATGCCGTAGTTGCCACTCTTGCCGTCATCGTCATCATCGGGGTGATCAACTTTTTGACAGTGCGCTATTCGACCCGCACTGACCTGACCGAAAACCAGATTTTTACTCTCTCGCCCCAGACCCAAGAGGTGGTGAGTGAGCTGGAACTGCCGACGAAGGTGTGGGTGTTTTGGGATGAAAACGTTGCGCCGAGTCGTTCTGATCAAGAACTGTTGGAAAACTACAGCCGTGAGTCTGAGCAGTTCACCTATGAATATGCCGATCCGCAAGTGGACGTGGCGCTGAGTCGAGACTTCGGCGTGCAATCTATGGGAGAGGTGCATCTGCAAATGGGTGACTCTCGCCGCCTAGTGCAGGTCATCAACGAACAGGCGGGGTTATCGGAACGGCAGTTGACTAATGCAATTGTGCAATCGACGAGCGATCGCCAACTCACAGCGTATATTTTGCAAGGGCATGGAGAGCGAGACCTGAGCCAAGAGCAAGGAGGAATCTCAGAGGCGATCGCCCTGCTTGAAAGCGAAAACTATCAGATCGAGCCGCTCAACCTGACGGAACAAGGATCGGTGCCAGAAGAGGCGGATGTGGTGATTATCGCGGGGCCTCAACGTCCTTTGTTGGCAGGAGAAGTGTCTGCACTGCAAGACTTCTCTCAGCAAACAGGAGGTCTAATGTTGCTGATTGACCCGGATACTGATCCGGGACTCGACCCGATTTTAGAAGACTGGGGCGTCGAGCTAAACGACCTGCTTGTGCTTGACTCCACCGCCGAATCGCTGCAACTGGGGCTGACCACTGCACTCGCCCAAAACTATGGCGATCATCCCATCACTCAGGATTTCGCGGGAGGCATTTCTTTCTACCCAGAAGCACAGGTGGTTGAACTCACTCAGAATAGTGAGAGCGACGAACCGTTGGACGAAGCCGCTACAGACGATACAGAGACTCCGCTGGAAGACGCACCAGAAGCAGATTCAGAAGCAGCCGTGGACGACGTGGATACGGCCAATGCACCCGAATCTGCACCCTTGCTGCTGACTAGCGAGCAAACCCAAGCGTTCGAAATTCCCGAAGACGGCAATATTCGCCTGGAAGAACCTCCTGTAGTAGAAGGGCCGCTTGTGTTGGGTGTGGCGCTGAACCGTTCTGTTGAGGCCAATACCGCCGAGACAGAGGAAGCGGTTGAAGCTGAACCTGCTGATGGCACAACCGAGACATCCCAATCTCCTGAAGACGAATCGGAGGAGGAGGTGGATGCTGCTGAACCCGAAGAGACTGAACCCGAGGAGACCGACCCTGAAGATATCGCAATCGAAGAGGCCGAAGACTCTACCGCGTCTGAGGCACGGCTAGTGGTGATCGGCAACTCAACCTTTGTCACTAACGGTTTGGTCAACCAGCAGCTCAACGGAGATGTGTTTCTCAATTCGGTGGCGTGGTTGAGTCAGAACGAGGAACAGAGCCTCAGTATTCGACCGAAGGAGATGACCAATCGCCGCTTGCTGCTCGAACCTGGGCAGTGGTGGATTTTGGTGCTGTCGTCTGTGGTGATTTTGCCGCTGCTAGGCATTGGAGGAGCCATCTTCATTTGGCTCAGACGGCGCTAAGTACGCGCTAAGTACACTGTTGAGTTTTTGAAGGAAATCGGCTGATGAAACTAAAAACACCGACTGTGCTACTTGTAGGTGTCGCTGCCGTGCTGGGTGTCGCCGCGATCGCCGCTCTTCAGGATGGCGATCGCACCTCTGAAGGGGCACAGCCCTTATTTTCGTTTGCTGAAGAAGACGTAGAAGCCTTGTCGATCGAAGCGCCATTGGGGAGTCTCGACCTAGAGCAAGACGAGGCAGACACCTGGCAGCTCAAAGAACCTCAACAAGCTCCAGTCAATGAGGCGACGGTGACGTTTTTGCTGGATCTGCTGGCAACAGAAGAGAGCGATCGCACCTTCTCCGTGCCTGTCGAAGAGTTGGCAGACTATGCCCTTGCCAATCCTCAAGCCACTATTGAGATCGAACTAGAAGATGGCACTCGCCACGAGCTAGTTTTGGGTGATTACGACTTCAGTAATGAATCTCTCTACGCCCAAGTTGATCCCCCAGAGATAAGTGACTCTGACGGGGCGGAA
Organism: uncultured cyanobacterium; assembly: GCA_937128595.1. Classification (GTDB taxonomy): domain Bacteria; phylum Cyanobacteriota; class Cyanobacteriia; order CAKZMO01; family CAKZMO01; genus CAKZMO01. The sequence continues at coordinate 7,695 of CAKZMO010000535.1, forward strand.
GAGGTAGAAGTGCGACTCATTCCAGCGGCTTTTGAGAGTGCCATCAACCGACCGTTGCAAGACTGGATTCAGCTCGAAACGGAGAGTCCTGAGGGTGACTCCGAGGATACGCTCACTCAACCGGAACTCTCACCCGAAGACGAGAACCGACAACTCGCTCCAGACTCGTCTTCAGATTCTGAAAATTAGACGCGACGATCAGAGCATCCTGAATTATGGTGATGTTGAGAATTGACTGACCTTATCTCAGAGGTTCAGTCAAACATTCGTGTTGGTCTTGCGCTCACTCATCAACAAGGGAAATTGGATGGAGGATCGGTCTCATATCAGCCCTACCGCAACGCTGCTTTTTTCCTGCCCTGATCAAAAAGGACTCGTGGCGAAGATCGCGAACTTCATTTACTCCAATGGTGGCAATATCATTCATGCCGATCAGCACTCTGATGTGGCAGCAGGACTGTTTCTCACCCGTATTGAATGGCAGCTCGAAGGCTTCAACCTGCGACGTGATGTGATTCATCCAGCATTTGAGGCGATCGCCCAACCGATGGGAGCCAACTGGCAAATTCACTTTTCCGATACGATTCCCCGCATTGCCATCTGGGTCACAAAACAAGACCACTGTTTACTAGACTTGCTGCTGCGCCATCAGGCCAAAGAATTCTCCGCCGAAATTCCGCTGATTATCAGCAATCACCCGAAGTTGGAGGCGATCGCCACTCAGTTTGGCATCGACTACCATCACATCCCAATCAACCGCGACAACCGCCAAGAACAAGAACAAAAACAGCTTGCTCTCCTGCAAGATTACAAAATCGACTTGGTCGTGCTAGCAAAATACATGCAGGTGGTCAGTCCTTGGCTGCTCCAACAATTTCCCAACATCATCAACATTCATCACTCCTTCTTGCCGGCCTTCGCTGGAGCGAATCCCTATCAGCGTGCCCATGCCCGTGGTGTGAAAATCATCGGCGCAACGGCTCACTATGCCACCGAAGATTTAGACGAAGGCCCCATCATCGAGCAAGATGTGGTGCAGGTGAGCCATCGAGATGAAGTGGCTGATCTAATTCGCAAAGGCAAAGACTTAGAACGGGTGGTTTTGGCGAGAGCGGTACGCCTACATCTGCAAAATCGGGTCTTGGTGTATGGCAACCGAACTGTGGTTTTTGCGTGATGCTAAA
>CAKZMO010000536.1 GCA_937128595.1 uncultured cyanobacterium
GTCTGAGTCTGGCATAGATTCGCGGTTGGGTGGTGTATCCACTGTGGTGGGAGACATGCCGTTCACCCGGATGTTATGCGCTTTAAGTTCCTGGGCCATACTCTCCATAACGCGAGTCGCAGCGGCTTTACTGGCCGTATATGCAGATTTACCCTTCGCACCACTCTCACCAGCCCGCGCCAGGATGAGCGAAATGCTGCCCGGCGTCAATGTATTCACCATCTGCGCGGCGAACTTCCCCGCGACAATGTAGGTGATACGCACATTCAGGTTCATCATCAGGTCGAAGGTATCCAGGTTGACATCATGTACGTTGTCGCCCATAGCAAACCCACCAACGGTATGAACAAGGTGATCCACGCCACCGAAATGATCAATAATGTGATTGATCAGCGTATCCACCGCTTCCGGGTCGCCCAAATCCGCCGGGAGGCCCTTGTATTTGTCGGTATCGCCCCCTAATTCGGTGATGAGCCGGGATAATTTGCCAGCGTCACGGTCAATTAGTGCGATGCGTGCGCCTGTTTCCGCAAATGCCTTGACCACCCCGCTGCCTATATTACCACTCGCGCCCGTCACAGCGATGACCTTACCCGTCATATCGTAGGTCATGTTGTATTCTGCCTTTCGTGTGCAAACGATGTAGAGATTGTGATTGTAACGGCTGTATAGGGGAATTAAAAACGCCATCCATGTGGATGACGTGAGAATTTACAGCATGATGATGAAAAAGTTGATTATTCGACGGTGGTCACATTGCTCAGGGCACTGCGAATTTGATCCACATCTGTGAACGGACCCTGATTGTAATACACCACGCCACTACTCAATAGCAGATGATTTTCTTCCATCGCCTGCCGGGCTTTATCGCGGTCCTTCAAGGGGTAGAAGTATTCACGAGACTGCTTGATGCGGTTCTGGATGCGTTCACGAATACGCACGACATTATCTGCATCGGTGATGATGACAAAATCTGCGGCCCCGGTGTGACCGACATAATCATCACTACCGCCATATTCACGCACGGCGTTACGCACCATCAGTGTGACGGCCCGCAGCACATCGTCGGCGGCGACAAAGCCATACATCTCCCGAAAACGATCCAAACTGCTGATGCTGACCTGAAGTACCGCCCACGGCGCACTGTTGTTGACCAGAGCCTCCAACTTTTCCAGCACGATTGCCCCTTCGGGCAGATCAGTCACCGGATTAAGCAACGCGGGTTGATTGGCCCGGTTGATGGCATTGCGTACCCGTAAGCGCAGTTCCTGGATGTCAAATGGTTTGGTCACATAATCGACCACACCGAGTTCCAGGCCTTGTAGTTTATCCACGCGGTCACGTTTTTCGGTCAAGAAGATGATGGGGGTATCCTGCGTGCGCCGTTGGGTGCGCAGCCGACGGCAGACTTCAAAACCGTCAATATCCGGCAGGCGAATATCCAGCACGACCAGATCAACATCGTGTTCCTGGCTGATGGTGAGGGCTTCTTCGCCCCAGGCCGCCGTGAACACCTCGTAGTTTTGCACACGGAAGTAAGAATTTAGCATTTCGGAGAGGTCGAGGTCATCTTCGACAATCAAAATATTGGGCTTATCCAAAGCTACCACCCCCTATCGGCGTTTTGTTGATTTTAAACAGAAAATTTTCCTCGCCAGTCGTTTGCCGTGGAAGTTCATAGACGTGGAATTCATAGCCATGCGATGACCAGCGTAAACACTCGCGTATCATGCCGACTAGCGCGTGCGAGACGGGTTGGTCGATCCCACGGCCCCAGGCCATTGGGCTGATCTCTACCGTCACCAGATAGTGGTCGTCGTTGTCTTCGATGGTGGTCTGCTGGTCAGTGAAGCGGGTGAACACAGCGGCCAACGCCTTCAGGCCGAGATCCACACGCTTGGGCATGGGTAATGCCTTAAAGGCTGGCTGAGACATACCCGCCAGCGCACCAAAATTCTTCATACCGCTGGAAAAAGTCGCCTGACCGATGCGCAGCGCAATACCACGCCCGCCTCGTGGCCCGTACATATCTTCCAGGGCTTCGCTCATAGCGGCCATGTAAGCAAAATCGAACTGCTTCGCCATGTTATCCGGCGGCAGTTGATCAATATAGCTTTCTAACCCGGACATACTCAAGATAGCGTTGAGGCCATTACGACCCATGACCTCTTGCATCGCCAGCATGAAATGTCGGGCAAAGCGATTGGGATAATACAAGCCGCTAGGTTCGAGCATCGCACTTACCACAGGCATGTACAGGCTGTTGAAGCCACCATAACAGGCGTTTTATCCTAAACAATCGAGGATAGGGCTTCTACAGTCCGGTTGACGTCCAAGAAGATCAAGCCGAGCTTTGCATCTTGCCGCGCCAGTACGGTCAGCACGGCCTCTTCACCGACAGCGGTGAGGATCACATAGCCAGCTTCACCTTTGACCATGACCTGCTCAAGTTCACCACGACCCAGTTCAGATGAGATACGCTCACCCAGCGAGAGCATCGCGGCGGACATCGCGCTCACACGGTCTTCTT
>CAKZMO010000537.1 GCA_937128595.1 uncultured cyanobacterium
TCGCCAAATCCCATCACTTTCTCTCACTGTTGTTTCCCGATGTCGATTTCACGATAGAGCATGAGTTGCGAGCTAAATTTTGGCGATCGCTGGATACGCTGCTTCCTTTCGCCTAGACACTTCACGACACACGACGAAAGAAAACAGCCGGAGACACCTTAAAGAAGTCGGCTAATTTTTCAACATGTTCTACGGTGAATTGACGCTGTCCATTGAGAACTGCTGAAACAATGGATTCTGTTTTGAAAACAGGCACTAAATCTTTTTGTTTAAGCCCTAGCTCATCGATGAGTGCCTTTAGCAACTCAACTCCATATAAATCTGGAATAGAGACAAACTGCTCTTCGTATTCGTGAATAAGGATGCCTAAGACGTTGATGTAGTCTTGTTTTTCTGGCGTGATCTCACCGGAGTCCAATAACGCATCAACAACCTCTTGAACAGCAAGTAGCTCTTCGTCAGATTTAATAGGGCGAGGTGGAAATTTCTGAAGAAGCTCAATGTAGCTATTGGAGTCGGTATTAAAGTCGGTTGTAATCATATTTCTTCTGTCTGCTATTGATAATGGCCTACTCGCTTTTTACTTGTACCAATCATCTTTTTTCCAATCCTTCTTGTCATAGTCTGCATGGGTAAGAATATGACGGATGAAAACCTTTTGGTATGTGTAATCGACGAAGGTAATCAGACGATACTTATTGCCGCCAATATTGAAGACTGTAAATGTTCCAACCTGATCAGCAGAGGAGAAGATACCGCGTAACTCTACGAAGTTTTGCCATTTGGCGGTGATTGTCAATTTGTACCAGAGAAGCAAGCTGGTTTTAGAGTTGGGGTGTTTCTCCCAAAACTCTACCAGTCGAGAACGCGTGATGATATGCATCAGTGCTGGAACAAGAACGTAACATTATCAGCCTCTAGGTGCTGTATGACCACTGGGGCAGTCTCCTGATACAGCCACTGACTCATTTTGACCTACTGAGCTTTGCTGCTCATCTCTCAACAATCTTAGCAGATTGCGAAGTTAACCGGAGTAAGGGAATGTCTATCTCTGTATGCTGACTCAGATCGTTGCTCAAATTCTAGGCGAGGATAAGATCACGAACGCAATCGCGGGTGAGATCGCTGCAATACTCTATGATAAAAACGAATAATTTTGAGAAAAGACGGCGGAATTAGAGAGCATGACAGGCTTGACGATTTGGGAACAACGAGCTTTAGCAGAAAAAGACGAAGCTCCTCCAGAGGCAGGGCATACAAAAATTTTCGATTTCTGTAATAACTCAGAAGAAATTCAGGATAGATTTTCTTATGGGGACTTTTTTATCTATTGGGATGATGAGGTACTTAATGGGACGTTTAAGCATCTATATGATTTGAAGTTTCAAATAGGCAAATTTTCTGGGCAAGTACTTCCTAGTCCATTGTGGCAATTCAATCGCTGTAGATTCAGGGATTTTACTATTGCTGAAAAACAAGAAGATTCAGAAGAATATATCAGATCTGAAATTTCCAAAATAAAAGAAATAACAAGGTCGTATATGAGGAAGAAAAGGCAGCTCAATCTAGCAAAGCAATTCATCTCAAGTAAGGACTTTAAAAAACTAATCAACTTAGTGTTTATTCTGTTTGTTCTCCATCCTATCAAGAACCTATTCTTAGATTTTATTGGCAGTATCAAGAGTGGTGGTCAAAGCTTTGTTGAGTTTGTTCAATCGATGCTGAGGCTGGCATCGATTACTGGATTCATTACGATGTTCGATTCGTTCTATGAATTTTCTAACAAGAACAAGCCTGAAGCTAGCAGAGAAATACTAGTCATAAGCCAAGTTCTGGGAATAATAACTGCAGATCCTATCAGACGCATCTCTTTACGCCATCACATTTTGCCGCAAGGTATATTCATTTCTTTATTGCTTATCATCATTTTTCCGCTTCTTTTTGTGATAGGTTTTCTCAGCGAAAATCTCTATAGCTTGAGCGATTATTTAATCAAAAGAATAATGCTTGCCTATGGAGTGACCGATTTGTGGGGAAATATTTGGACTGCTCTCAACTCATCCCTCGGTAATCAAAACCATGATATCTATGCTGTATTAATTTTTAGTCTATTGATTCGGATAGCTGTTGATTTATTTGCAGTATTGTTTCTATTTCTTTTATCTATCGGCATTCCACTTAAAATAGCGGCTCGTCTGCGAGATTCTAAGTTTTCAGAATCTGCATGTGCTCTTGAGAGCCTCCGAATTCTAATTGATCTAGAACGAGAAGATGCTTTGGTCTACCCACTTCAAAAAAAGTACTTAATGATTAGAATGAGCTATTTATCATCAATAAGTTTGTTAATTCCCAAGCAATACCCTAGTAATCGTTATCGAAGATCCTGGATCAATAATCAATTTAGAAGTATTTCAGCTTTTATTCAAGATCGACAATCTTGGCTTTATGCTCCAGGGGAAACCACCCTACAAGATTTGCGTCGTGATTATCATATGCTAGCCAAAATGTATATTGATGGCTCTTATGGTTCTTTCCCTTACAGTGAAGAATTCCAGCCCGAACCTGTGCCAGTCCGACAACAACAGTCGCAGACGATCGCTCAATGGCTTGGATTTCTGTTGCCACTAGGATTGATTGTTTCTGCATTCTTCTTTCCTAATAGCCTTCCAACTCCGCTGCAATCTCCTGAAATACAAGAGGTTTTTATTTGGTTAGGAACTACATGGTTATTGATAGGAATTGATAAGTATCTGAATTTGGGAGTTCTGGACAGTATTGTAGATTTGGCAAGCGGGCTGAAAGGACTCAAGTAACTAGCAAAGTCTCTCTAATGTAAGGGCGATCGCCCACAGAGCACTGGCGATCGCCTTTCTATTTTCCCTTCCAGTTTTTTGTGATGCCTACAATGCGCTTGACACACAAGGCTTGGGCGATCGCTCTATCACCTGCTTCAGCACCATTGCCGCCCAGTCCACATCAGCTTCCGTCGTGTGGCGTCCAAGGGTCAGCCGAATACCGCCCTTAGCATGGCGATCGCTCATTCCCATCGCTTTCAGAATCGGGCTGGGAGAAAGTTTGCCACTGTGACAGGCCGACCCCGCACTAATGCCAATTCCAGCTAGGTTCATTTGGCGCACCAAGGTTTTGCCGCTGAGGGTCTCGCCATCGGCATGTTCCAGATAAAAACTGGTGTGGTGGGGCAGTCGATGGAGGCGATCGCCTGTAGGAATGAGTCCTGGAACGTCTGCAAGATGGTCAAAGAGGCGATCGCGCAGTCGTCGTAGTCGTGACGTTTCTGCTTCCAGCTCTGTTGCCGCTAGTTCTGCCGCAATTCCAAAGCCTGCAATATTGGCAACCGCTTGAGTCCCCGAACGCAGCTTAAACTCTTGACCGCCGCCGCCGACTAATGAAGCAATTTGCACCCCAGGACGCACGTAAAGCGCCCCGGCTCCCTGAGGGCCGTAGAGTTTGTGACTCGATAGAGACAGCAAATCGACCTGAAGTTGTTGCACGTTGATTGGCAGCCGTCCTGCCACTTGCACCGCGTCAGTGTGAAACAGGACTCCGTGGCCCTGCACGATTTGACTGAGCACTTCGATGGGCTGAAGAGTGCCGATTTCGCTCTGCCCGAAAATGATCGATACCAGCACTGTGTTGGGACGTAGAGCAGCCTGTAAATCTAAAGGGTTGACCCGTCCTTGACGGTTGACGGGTAGTCGAGTGACTTCCCAGCCCCACTGCTCTAGCAGTCGGACGGGCTCGGACACGGCCGAATGCTCCACGCTGGAAATCACAATGTGTTGAGGCAAGGTGCATTGACGGGCAACACCCATAATCGCAAGATTGTCAGCTTCGGTTCCGCCGGAGGTAAACACGATGGACTCCGGATCGGCGTGAACCAAATCCGCTACCTGAATTCGCGCTCGTTCGACAGCAGTCGCTGCCCGTCCGCCCCACTGATGTAGGCTCGACGGATTGCCCCACTGATTGGCCGTCACTTCGTTCATGAGAGCGATCGCCTCCGGTCGAGTCGGGGTCGTAGCGCTGTAGTCCAGATAGATCTGCATCGTTTATCAACGTGTGTTGCTCTACCTTCCACAATAATCGGACACAGGCATATTGTTAAAGCCGTCTATGGGCAGACCTATTCCTAAGACGGTTTATGGGGCTACTTTTTTCGTCGCTGCCACCTTACCGCCAAGCCCACAACGATGACAATAGTGCCGATCCCTAAGGCGATCGCTCCACCAGGGGGTGCTCGCCCTTGAGCAGGCTGGGAGGGAACCTCGCTCGTGGCGATCGCCTCTGACTGCGCCTCTGACTGCGCCTCTGACTGCGCCTCTGACTGTGCTCCTGAATTTTCTCCAGTCGTCTCGTCAGTCTGGGGTTCTGATTGCGCCTCAGACTCTGCCGAAGACTCTGCCGATTCTGGCCTCGAATTCGCTGCAGTGCCGCTTGCTACCGTGACCTCAAACCGAAACTCAAACGGTTGAAAGTCTCCTGCTTGGGTGGGCTGTCCTTGCAGCACTAGCTCGTAGGCTCCGATAGAGGGAAAGTTCACCTCTGCTCCTGGAATGTCTCGATAGCCTTCTGCGTCAACAGGTTCTAGGGGAGGTGTGGCGATCGCTTCTTGACCTGGCAAACTGTACACCGTGAGGCTACAGTCACAGGCTTCTACTGCAATGGGTTCACCGCCCCGTCGAGTGAGGGCAAACCAGGCGAGATCTGGCTGTCCGGCGCGAGGAATGTCATTTGGCTCGAAGTGAAACGTTGCGCCCACGTCAGCCGCTGTTTCTGTCTGGTGAGCATGGACAGGTGAACTGAAGCGAGGCAAAGGAGTGGCTAAACTCATGATTTCGGACAGTGCGGACATGCATCTGATCTAAAGGCTGCTGTGGGAAAAAGATTGATCTTAAACTGCATCTGTTTTGGAGGAGCGAGTATGAGAGTTCTGCATCGACTGAGGGGCGATCGCCTCTGAGAGGATGTTTGAAAAGTATTAGACAACACGCTG
>CAKZMO010000538.1 GCA_937128595.1 uncultured cyanobacterium
TATGCAACTGTCATTAGTATATGGGGATTTATGGGAAAATGTGAGTCACGGAACGAAAACCCCCTCTAAGCTCCTCTTCAACATTTGAAAAACCTTTACTGTCGTGATTGACGCCGTCGCCAGGCACGAATCTCGGAGTCCGCCGCATCATCGGACTGCTGGGCATATCGAAGCGTAGTCTGAATGTGTTTGTGCCCGAGTCGCTTACGGATCGTGGCTAGACTCACGCCATCGTTGACCAATTCGGTGGCATGTGCATGCCGAAGCTCGTGAAGAGTGCAGTGAATCCCCGCCTGTTCACAGTATTTGGCCCATTTTTCCTGAGCGGATTGATACCGTAGCGACCCGCCGCGATAGTTTTTGTGAGCGCGGAACAATGGACCGTGGCGGTAGTGATGCTTTTGCAGATACCGCTTGAGCAAGGTGACCAGTCCGGGATCATCGATCAATACCGTCCGCTGTCGCTGCCCTTTGCCGACAACGGTGACATGCTCGTCATCGAGTGTTAGGTCAATGTCTTCTATATGTATGGAGAGTGCCTCACTGATTCGAAGTCCAGTCTCGAAAATCAACCGGAACAGGAGACGATCACGGAGGTGCGTCTTAGGAATTTGATCAAGAATGGCGTTGACCTGTTGCCGTGATGGTGACGTGATGCGTGTTTCCTCGGGACGAATCCGATCTAGACGCAGTATCGGATTATCAGCGATGAGCTGCTGCCGATGCGCCCACCGGAGAAAACTGGCAACGGATGTCTGCTTGCGGGCGCGGGTCGTTGCTTTGAGATGGGCATGATCAGCGAAAAAAGCACGAAGATGATCCGTCGTCAAATCCGTGAGAAGGGTTGGACAGTGAGACATCATCTGACGCAGGTCCGAGTGATAGCTTCGAATTGTCTGCGGTGATCGGTTGGCATTTTGCAGGTCAGTCAAAAAGCACTCGACAGCGTTCTGGAGGGACATAAGGTCATATTCCTGTGATAATGTGAGATTTTGTGGCCCTAAACCCAGGCAAAAATCCCCGATTTGAGCCATAATTCCTGTGATATTGATGACACTCACAGGAAAACGATGCCGGTTCGATTTCTCTCAGAGGCACACTATCGCGCCTATGGACAGTATACAGGTCTTCCGAGTGAGGTGCAGTTAGCCCAGTTTTTCTATCTGGATGAGGTCGACCAAGATCACATCGCGATGCGGCGGCGCAATGCCAACCGATTAGGATTTGCCCTCCAGTTGGTGACGGTTCGCTTTCTGGGAACCTATATCGAGGATATGACAAGTATACCTCATGGTGTTGTAACGTATGTCGCCACACAACTGGAGATCGACCCCAATGCTGTCGACCTTACCAAATACGATCGCAACAATATCTTCTTCACCCATCGCTATCAGATCAATGCTCACTATGGCTATCGGCCTTTCCACGATGAAGAGCCATCGTTTCAGTTTCTACGCTGGCTGTATACTCGTACCTGGATTGGCTCTGAACGCCCATCGATTTTGTTTGACCTGTCGACCGCCTGGCTTATCGAGCAGAAAATCCTGCTGCCCGGGGTGACAACGCTCGAACGGCTGGTGGTTCAGGTTCGGGAACGTGCGGAGCGTCGCAGTTGGCAGCGCCTCAATCGCGTGTTAACTCCGGATCACAGGCGGAAATTAGAACAACTGCTTGCCACGGCTGATGAGAAAGATATGCCAACGCTGGATGATCTTCGAAAAAAGCCTACCCACACCAGTAGCCGCCAGCTTAAACATATGCTGCAGCGACTGGAGGATTTGGAGCAACTTGACTGCCATACGCTCGACGTCAGTTCGGTCTCCGCCAATCGCTTGCACGCCATGGGTAACTATGCGTTGAATGTTCCGATGCACACACTACGGCGTTTAATTCCCGAGCGCCGATCTGCTGTCACCTTGGCGGGGATCAAACTGCTACATATTCATTTGCGAGATACGATTCTTGACATGTTCGAGCAATGGACTGATGACGCGATTGTCCAATCCAAACAATCTCTTCGGGAAGATCGGTTACGGACGTTGGCGTCTTATGATCAAGCCGCCAAGTATCTGCGCGATATGGCGCAACAGGTGGTCGAGATGTCTCCCGATGCGACTGTAAGCGACCTCTTCGCGTCGTTTGCGGCTGATGAGATCAAGGCGGCCATCGCTGTTGTCGATACCGTTCAGCGACCGCAGCACCAGACTTACCACGGCTACCTTGTCGGACGATATCGCTCGGCGCGTTACTTTCTGCCGCAGCTGCTGCGTCTAATCGCCTTCCAGGGGGTTACCGAGGCTGGGGATCTCCTGGCGGCAATTGCGTTCCTACGACAGTTGGAGACGACTCGACAGACGAACATGCAAGATGCACCACGAGCAGTAATCTCGTCGAGTTGGCGACCGATGGTTATCGGCTCGGATGGCGTGCTCCAACAACCTTATACCCTGTGTGTGCTCCACGAGCTGTATCAATGTCTGCGAAAACGCGATGTCTTCATCGCACCGAGTGACCGCTGGCACGATCCACGTCAGTTCCTAATCGATCCCAAAGCCTGGCAACGGCTTCGGCCTCAAATTTGCCGCAGCCTGGATCGTCATCCCGACGCTGAGATTGAGATGAAAAAGTTATCGCATCAGCTCGATGAGGCCTATCGGCTAACAGCTGTTGCTTTCGAGACCGATGATGACCTGCGCTTTGAGAAAATCGACGGTCATCCGCGTCCGGTGCTCTCACCGTTGGAGGCGGTGCCTGACCCACCAGGACTTCATCATCTACAACAACGGTTGACCCAACGACTGCCAGCGGTCGATTTGCCGCAATTGATGCTCGATGTTCATCAGTTCACAGGGTTTGCCGACGCCTTCACGCATCTCAGCCGCGCCCAGGCCCATGTCAACGATTTTCCTGTCAGCCTATGCGCGGTGCTGTTGGCCCGGGCCTGTAATATTGGACTTGATGCAGTGGTCAACGAGCAGACCGAAGCCCTCACAATATCTCGCTTGCGCTGGGTTCAGGAAAACTACATTCGACCCGAAACCTTGATCGCTGCCAGTGATCGGCTTGTAAATGCTCAGACTCAGTTGACCATCACCCAATACTGGGGAGGCGGTGAGGTGGCCTCCGCCGATGGTATTCGGTTTGTCGTCCCTAAACACGCGTTGCATGGTCGCTTCAATCGAAAGTACTTTGGCACAGGGCGTGGTGTCACCTTTTTCAACTTCATGAGCGACCAGTTCA
>CAKZMO010000539.1 GCA_937128595.1 uncultured cyanobacterium
TTTTCCAGCATATCGCATGGCATATGCGCAGATTTAAATTCTGGAAAAGCCTAAACTGACACAACTGATCCAACAGAACATTCTAAAGTGGGTAATTTGCCGATACACGTATTTCAGGAAGTAGTGGGCAAAGCCTTGACTCGCCTCACAAGTCATGTTACATTCTATATGAATTGGAAACGCTTCCAAAAGTTAATTATACAAGATATTTTATGCCCAAAATTACCATTTACGATGTCGCTAAGCGGGCTGGAGTCGGGATAGGGACAGTTTCACGGGTACTAAACAACAGTGGCAATGTCTCAGAATCTACCCGACAAAAAGTCCAGGAAGCGATCAAAGCCTTACAATTTAAACCCAACTACGCCGCCCGCAAACTACCCCGTAAGTCTGATCAGCGTAACATTGGCGTGGTGACGCAACCGTTCCAGAGCTACCATTCTTTTGTAGAACGCTTGCGGGGGGTGCAATCTACACTAAATAATGCCGCAGACAACTTTGAGATTATCCTTTTTAGTGTGAACACCCTGGATCAATTCGATCATCAGATTAAAAGCATCGCACAGAATGGCATGGTAGAAGCCTTACTGGTGATTGACTTCGCCACAGATAAATCCCAGCGTAACCACCTCAATACTGTGGGCATTCCTTACATTGAGATCAATCATAATATGCATGCGGATTGGCCCTGCATCGCTACAGATAATTACAGGGGTGGCGCACTCGCTGCGGATTATTTATACGAACTTGGTCATCAACGCATCGCTTATATCGGTGACGTCTTTGAAAACCCTTATAACTTTACAACCAGTGAAGAGCGTTTCTCCGGTTTTTCGGAACGCCTGGCTGAACTTGGCGTGCCTATTGCTGATGCCTATGTCCATCTTGGGCCGCACGGCTTTGAGGCTGCTCGTCTGCTCACGAGGGAATTGCTGGACCAGGTGAATGACAAGCCAACAGCGATATTTGTCATGAGTGATATGCAGGCATTGGGCTGTATCCGTGAGTTACAGGCCAGTGGCTACCGTGTGCCGGAAGATGTTTCTGTGTTGGGTTATGACAATCTAGAGATTAGTGATGTCGTACAACTCAGCACGATTGACCAGTATGTGCAGTTAAGTGGACAGCGTGCCATTGAGTATCTGCTAGAAGTACAAATAGACAAGGACGCCCAACCGGACGTCCTGTCTGAACAAGTGATAATCCCGCGCCAAACGACCTGCTCCGTCGACCAAGGCGCTTAAGGATTTGTAGGAAAACACATGCAAACTATGAAGGAGGGTCTATTGCCGCCAACTGAGTAACATGCATTTTCAATCACATAGCTAAATTATACACAAGGAGAAAACTTATGAAACGTATAGGTTTGTTTAGCGTCGTACTTTCACTAATGCTATTGCTGGTGCTACCTGCCACTGCCCAGGACACAACAGAGATTTCGTTGTGGTTCCATTCCGGGCAAGGGGGTGAGCGTGATGAGCTGGATAATCAGATTACCGCCTTTAATGAGATGCAGGACGAATATGAAATTGTCCCGTTAGAGGTGCCAGAAGGTAGCTATAACGATCAGGTACGAGCAGCAGCCCTATCCGGCGACCTGCCGTGTGTGCTGGATTTTGACGGTCCGTTCATCTACAGCTATGTCTTCGCCGGGGATTTGATCCCACTGGATGATTACGTGACCGATGAAATCCTCGAAGATACACTCCCATCAATCATCGCGCAGGGTACAGTTGACGATACACTCTATAGCCTGGGTCAGTTTGATAGCGGCCTGGCGATCTGGGGTAATCGTGCCATGCTCGACGAAGCAGGCGTGCGTATACCTGAGGGCATCGATGATGCTTGGACACTGGAAGAATTCAATGCTGCGATGGATGCGCTGGCAGAAGTTGTGCCAGACGATGGGTATGTCATTGACTTCAAGTTCAGCTATACCGGCGAATGGTATTCCTACGGGTTTGGCCCACAGATGCGTAGTTTCGGTGGTGACACCATTAACCGCGACGGATATGACACAGCAGAAGGTGTGCTGAATGGCCCAGAAGCTGTTGCCTGGGGTGAGTGGTTACAGAACCTATTTGATATGGGTTATGCTACCGCAACACCGGTTGATCCGGATGCCGACTTCACCGAAGGTCGTGTGCCGTTGAGTTACGCTGGTCACTGGGTATATAACCTTTATCAAGAAGCCATTGGTGACGACTTGGTCCTCATCCCACAGCCAGACTTTGGCAACGGTGCTGTGACCGGTATGGGGTCCTGGAATTGGGGCATTACCAGCAGTTGTGAAAGCCCTGATGGAGCCTGGGCCTTTATCGAGTTCCTGATGCAACCGGAAAATACTGCATCAATGGCAGACGCTAATGGTGCAGTCCCGTCACGCATCTCCGCACTGGAAGCAGATGACCGCTATGGCGAAGGTGGGGATCTCTACATCTACCGCCAACAGCTTGAGCAGGGTGTCGCTGTTCCCCGTTCCCAAACCGCAGTCTATCCGACCATCTCTACAGCAATGGAAACGGCTGTGAACGCAATTGCACGCGGTGAAGACGTGCAAGAAGTGTTAGATAGTGCCGTAGACGAGGTTGATTCCGCAATCGAAGCGATGGAATAACGAACTATCACACCGCTTATTCAATCCACCGGGGAGGGCTTGTTCCTCCCCGGCTTTGAGAGGCCCAAATTATGTTGAACTTTTTTCGAAATGGTGGGGGGGACCAGCGTCTAACCGCCTACATTTTGATTAGCCCCGCCATTATTCTACTTGTTATTTTTATGGTCGTGCCCTTCCTGCGTGGTATACAACTCAGCATGACCAATCAGCAATTCACCGGTGCCGAAGCCGATAACGTCGGCCTGGAAAACTACGATCAAATTCTGAGTGTTGGCTTGATGGAACTGCCACCCAGGCCGGAAGCCTATCCAGACAGGCGGCCCTCGGTTGGCTGGTATCAAAGCAGTGACGGCAGTGCCCAATTCCGTTGGCGGACGCGGGCCGTGGATGACAGCCTGGACACGATTTACGATGGTTTAGAGCGTTATCGCGAGTACGAAGTATCGACGTTAGTGAACCTGTTCGGCACAGATTACGCGCTGATGATGAAGGAACCCCTGTTCTGGACTTCACTGCGGAATAATATTATTTTTGCCCTTGTTGTCGTCCCCGTACAAACTGCACTGGCCTTATTCCTTGCTATTTTGATCAATCAAAAATTGCCGTTTATGAACGTGTTCCGCACGACGTATTTCAGCCCGGTGGTCACAGCGATGGTCATCATTGCAGTGGTGTGGAGCTTTCTATATAACCCGCAATTCGGTTTGATCAACGAAATGATCGGTGTGTTTGGCCTGGGACCGTATGACTGGTTGCAGCATCCATCAAGTGCCTTACCCGCCATCATTATCATGTCGATCTGGCAGGGTGTTGGTTTTCAGATGGTGATCTTCCTGGCCGGGTTGCAGGATATTCCTGAAGATCTGTATGAAGCCGCTGGTATTGACGGTGCCAGCATCTGGCAGCAGTTTCGTTTTGTTACCCTGCCCATGTTACGCAATACCATGATCTTTGTCGTGTTAACGACAACAATCCTCTCTTTCCGCCTGTTTGATCAGGTCAATGTGATGACGCCTGACGGTGGGCCGGAGAACTCTACCGCAACGATGGTCTGGTTTGCTATCCGCCGGGGCTGGGGTAATGGTGAGATCGGATTTGCATCCGCCGTATCGGTTGTGTTTGTCGGGATCGTTTTACTCATTTCTATCGCCCAACGTATGATTATCAGTTCAGAAAGTGCATTGGATTAACCTTATGAGTACAACAATGCTCCAACAGACGGAGGATGAAGAACGCCTGGCCCTACTGGCACGGGCACGCAAGATTTTCCGCAGAACATTCACCTATGGGTTGATGAGCTTCCTGGCCTTTGTATTCCTATTTCCAATTATCTTTATGGTGGTTGCGGCCTTCAAGCCGAACGAACGGGTTATTGCTGATCTAGCGAGTTTTCAAGCATTTTTACCTGACCTTGACTCGTTGACTTTTGCGAATATCCAAGATGTATTCGACCGTGTACCCTTTGAAACATACACATTTAACTCGTTGTTTTTGACATTAACGACAGTAATCACAGGCTTGTTCGTCAATAGCCTGGCAGCATTCGTGCTGGCACGGTTACGCTGGCCGGGTCGAACGCTGGTGTTGGGTATTATTGTTTCGCTGATTATCATCCCGCTGGAAGCGATTGCTGTCCCACTGATGTTGCAGGTCAATGAGATGGGCGTTGTGCTTGATGTGATTGTTACGTTGTTGATGATCGGGATGACGGTGCTGTTGTGGACCATCTTATGGGAGTCCATTGATCACATCATGAATGGTCAAAGCTGGCACGACAACTTACCACGTCCCGCGTATTGGCTGATCATTGGTGGCTTGACCGTACTACTGGCCCTGCCTTTTGAGGTATTAGTCTATTTTATGATCCAACAAACAGCGGACGGGGGCAGTTGGCTGAATAGCTATCATGTTCAGATACTGCCCTTCATTGCGGAGCCATTTTCGATATTCTTGTTCTATCAATTCTTCATCGGTATCCCGAAGGACTTTGACGAGGCTGCTATCGTTGATGGGGCGAGCCGCTTTCGTATTTATTGGAATATCATCGTGCCCATTTCTCGGCCTGTATTCGCAACAGTTGCCATTCTCAAATTTTTGCAGTTCTGGTCGTTCTATTTATGGCCGTTGATGGTGGCGCGTGAACCGGATTTCTACCCGTTGATGGTTGGTATGGATTTCTTCCAAACACAGGCTCCGGTGCGCTGGGGTAGCATTATGGCCTATGCAGCATTGGTCACAGTCCCCGTATTGATCGTATTCTTGCTGTTCCAGAAGTGGTTTGTGCAGAGTGTCAGCAGTAGTGGGGTGAAAGGGTAACAATGCTTCGACTCAATGACAAATGGGTATGGGATTTTTGGTTCGCTCAGGATGGAGCAGATACCCATATCTTTTACTTACAGGCAGATCGCAGCCTCAAGGATGAACGCCTGCGGCATTGGAATGTATCCATTGGGCATGCTGTATCACAGGATTTACGGCAATGGGAGGTATTACCTGATGCGCTGGCACCCTCGCCAGTTGATCCAAACGCTACTGTTGAACCCTTTGATACCTACACCACATGGACGGGCAGTATCATCCGCCATGCCGGGGAATGGTATATGTTTTATACTGGCAGCCGTCGTTCAGAGAAAGGATTAGTTCAGCGGATCGGACTGGCAACGTCATCCGATCTTATTCACTGGACCAAGCACGGACCGCATTCGCTTATAGAAGCGGACCCCACATGGTATGAACTGCTGGACTTAGACCTATGGCATGATCAGGCATGGCGAGATCCTTGGGTGTTCAAAGACGAAGAAACAGGACGGTTCCATGCGTTAATTACTGCTCGCGCTAATCATGGCCCCGCTGATGAGCGTGGCGTGATCGGCCATGCATCATCCGATAATCTCATTGATTGGCAGGTTGAACCACCCCTGACCCAACCGGGTGAGTTCGGTCATCTTGAAGTTCCGCAGGTCGTCCCGATTGATGGTCGTTACTATCTACTGTTCAGTTGCCCACATGAGACAACAGCAAAATCACGTATAGATCGCATCGGTCAGAGGCAGGATGGTACCGGATATATGATGTCCGACGCTCCACTTGGGCCGTATCACATGCCTACAGATAAGTTTCTGGTCACTGACGGTAAATTGTACTCGGGCAAGGTCATCACCACGCCAACTGGCGACATGTTTTACATGAGTTTCCTGAATTACGATGGTGAGGGTAATTTCATCGGTGTTTTGAATGACCCGCTCCCGATTCATGTCGGTGAGGGTGGATTGCTTTCCATCGATTTCGATAATGATCCATTGGACCAATGAAAGGCATCATCTGGGTTAAATCCGCCGTTGACGGCATCCTGTCAGCTTGGTGCGGATATACAACGTATTTGTTTTGCTTCAACGAAATTTAATTGCGTCACAAAACAACTCTACATGCTTTACATACTCTACATACTCGTCATAGATTTAGCCATTTCCATGTAGAGTATGCAGAGTTATGCAGTGTATGTAGAGTTTTCGCGGCTACGAATTGGAAATCGGCGTCACATCATAGCGATGCATCATGTCAATAACAGCAGTGCGCTGGATGGCATAAACCACCCCATCCATCTGCCGCTTACGCCGACCATTATCCAGTAGATGTAGCCGTGACAGGATATGAGCAATCCACTGAGCATGACCAAGCTGTTCGACCGGCTGACCCAGTAGTGGCGCGACCTGTTTTCTCAAGTCAGATGCCTTGATCCATACCGCACCATCACCATTT
>CAKZMO010000540.1 GCA_937128595.1 uncultured cyanobacterium
GTTGATGGAGAAGCCGCGCACCGCGCGGCTTCTCCATCAATATCTGTCCTAACCCATTTGCGCATTGCTATACTGAACAGGTTCTTTCTATCAACAAAAAAGCCTCCTAGGAAGATCATCCTAGAAGGCTGGGTCTAATTCTATTTCTTGCCTCACTTTTCTTGCCATACCTAATGAGTGTGGCAAGATGCAGAGACTTGAACAGACTTAGTAGCCGAAGTCTCCGCCCATGCCAGCACCCGCGCCAGCACCCGCACCAGCGTCCTTGGGTTCAGGCTTGTCAACAACGATGCATTCGGTGGTCAGCACCATGCCAGCAATCGAAGCTGCATTCTGAATGGCAGAACGAGTGACCTTTGCGGGGTCAACGATTCCGGCATCAAACATGTCCACGAAGTCGCCGTTGGATGCGTCGTAGCCGACATTGAAGTCTTTTTCCTTGACGCGCTCAGCGATGACAGCACCGTTTTCTCCAGCGTTTTCAGCAATGCGCTTGAGAGGAGCCAACAAGGAACGAGTCACAATCATGGCTCCGGTCAGCTCTTCGCCTGAGAGGTTGCTGGTTGCCCAAGTTTCTAGGGCAGGAGCGAGGTGAGCCAACGTTGTGCCGCCGCCTGGGACGATACCTTCTTCAACAGCCGCTTTAGTGGCGTTGATGGCATCTTCTAGACGGAGTTTGCGATCCTTCATTTCGGTTTCAGTTGCGGCACCCACTTTGATGACGGCAACACCACCAGAGAGCTTGGCTAGACGCTCCTGTAGTTTCTCTTTGTCGTATGAAGACTCACTCTCTTCGATCTGACGACGAATCTGCTCTACGCGAGCTTTGACAGCCTCTTCGTTTCCTTCGGCCACGATGGTGGTGTCGTCTTTGGTGATGGTGATACGGCGAGATTTGCCCAGCATGTCGAGCTTGGTGCTCTCAAGCTTGAGACCCGCATCTTCGGTGATCAGCTGCCCACCGGTGAGGATGGCGATGTCTTGCAGCATGGCTTTGCGGCGATCGCCAAAACCAGGAGCCTTAACCGCAGCCACATTCAACACACCCCGGAGGCGGTTGACAACAAGGGTCGCCAAGGCTTCTTTCTCGATGTCTTCAGCAATGATGACTAATGGACGGCTCTCACGAGCAACCTGCTCTAGCACAGGAACCAAGTCTTGAACCAGGTTGATCTTCTTGTCGGTGATCAGGATGTAAGGCTCATCAAAGACAGCTTCCATGCGCTCGGTATCCGTTGCGAAGTAGGGAGAAATATATCCCTTCTCGAAACGCATTCCCTCAGTGACCTCTAGCTCAGTGGTCATGGACTTGCCTTCTTCCAAGGAGATGACTCCCTCGCGTCCGACCTTGTTCATCGCTTCAGAAATCATTCTGCCGACTTCTGAGTCGTTGCCCGCAGAGATAGTACCGACCTGGGCGATCGCCTTGGAGTCAGACACGGGAATCGCTTTGTCAGCAATCGCATCGACTAAGTAGTTGCTCGCTTTGTCCACACCCCGCTTTAGAGAGATGGGGTTTGCACCTGCTGCAACGTTGCGCAGTCCCTCTTTGACCATTGCGTGAGCAAGCACAGTTGCGGTGGTTGTTCCGTCACCTGCTGCGTCGTTGGTCTTCGAAGCAGCTTGACGCAAGAGCGACACAGCCGTGTTTTCGATGTGATCTTCTAGCTCAATCTCTTTGGCGATTGTGATGCCGTCATTGACGATTTGGGGTGCCCCAAACTTCTTTTCTAGAACGACGTTGCGTCCTTTGGGGCCTAATGTAACGCCGACAGCTTCTGCCAAAGCATCAAATCCGCGCTCTAGCGCGCGACGCGCATCTTCGTTGTAAGTAATCGTCTTAGCCATAATTTTCTCCGTTTCTGAGACGTATCAGTTTCTGGAATGTAGTGGAAAGAAAGGTCAACTTGAACCATTCGAAATATTGAGGCTCACCCGATCTTCGTCAGATGAGGTTAGGCGGTAACGCCTGCCATAGCAATGGATTCCAACTCGCTGGGTTTTGGCGCAGTTACTCGACCATCGCCAAAATGTCTTGCTCTCGTAGCAGCACGTACTCATCGCCGCCGATTTTGATATCAGTTCCGGCATATTTGGAGTAGAGCACCTTGTCTCCAGCTTTGACATCAATGGTTTGATAAGAACCATCTTCGTTGCGCTTGCCTGAGCCCACTTCGGTCACTTCACCGACCTGAGGCTTTTCTTTTGCACTGTCAGGCAGAATAATTCCACCGGCGGTCTTTTCCTCAGCCTCGCTCACCTTGACGAGGATGCGATCGCCAAGCGGCTTCACAGTTGAAACACCTAAGCTAACGGTTGCCATATAGAACCCTCCAAGCTATTCACGCTCAGTATTTTTGCATTGAGTAAGAAAGAAACGGGGTTGCGGCTCAATTGCGATGTGCATGACAGACCCAAAGGTCTCGCTGATCTCAACCGAGGCAGTGCTGGCTTTTTCCTGAAACGCTCCCACGGCTACAAACCGATCGCCTGTTTCGTAGATTTAGCACTCGCAACATCCGAGTGCTAATGTAGCGAACTCTGGCAGGCGATCGCAATTCTTTTTAAGGTACGGGTTGCCGAACTCCGATCGAATTTGCTTGGGGAAAACTTGACGACTTGCCCACAGAAGCATCATCAGAATGAACAGCTATTCGGACTACTGTATAGGGCGTGGCTATTGAAGCAGATCATGTCGCATTTAACCTGTCCTGCCGCTGCTAAATACCAATAAAGCAGCCTGGATTATGTACGGGGTGATTCTCCTAACCGTTTTTGTGGATTTGACTACTGCTGTTGGTATTGGGGTTTTCGTCGCCCATATTCTGACGATCAAGCGGCTGAGCGATTTGCGCGCCAAGGATGTGAAAGCGATCACTGATGCATCGGTGTCACCTCTTCTCTCGTGATTGAAAATGCCATTCTTGAGGCTTTGGAGGCCGATCGCCACGTTTTTGTCGGAGGGGCTGTTGGACAAACCAAGGAACGTTTGGAAAAGCTAGGCTTGGTCGATCGGCTATCGCCCGATCGCTTGCTGATGGATCGTCCTGAAGCTCTGCGGCAGGCAGTGGCGATCGCCACTCAGCATGATGAGCCAGAACTCTACGAAGGACTCTTTATCGGGTCCTGATGCTTTGAGCCTGGAAGGAACAACAGTCTAGGACTCTAAACCTGTTGTTTTATGGGCGGGTTATGGGCGGGAAAGCGAAAGGGCGATCGCCTCCGCAACAAGAGCTTGTGCCTGAACAGCTTGAACCATCTATAGCAATGCGCAGATAGGTTAGGACAGATATTGATGGAGAAGCCGCGCGGTGCGCGGCTTCTCCATCAACTATTGGTTTCATATCAGCGCGTAGCGCTATAGACAAGACACCAGTTGGAAACAACACCAGTAACAGAGACTTGCCCGACTCGGTTCTTTGACTTATGAAGTTGCCGAAACCGATTGGTTTTATCATCTTGATACGAGCCATACGAGAGGGAACCAATGCAAAAACTTGTTGTCGCTACGGGAAATCCCGGAAAGTTGCGTGAGATGCAGGAGCATTTGAAAGAGCTGGACTGGGAACTGACCCTCAAGCCCTCCGAACTGGATGTAGAAGAAACCGGGACAACCTTTCGAGAAAATGCTGCCTTAAAAGCGTCTCAGGTAGCACAAGCGCTCAATCAATGGGCGATCGCAGACGACTCAGGGCTGATGGTCAATGCCTTGGATGGTGCCCCTGGACTCTATTCCGCTCGCTATGGAAAGACTAACGAGGAGCGCATCAAGCGATTATTAACGGCGCTCCAAGGGGTGACCGATCGGGGGGCTCAGTTTGTCTGTGCGGTGGCGATCGCCAATCCCAATGGAGATATTGTTTTAGAAGCAGAAGGCATTTGTCGGGGCGAAATTCTTACCGAGCAGCAGGGAGAAGGGGGATTCGGTTACGATCCAGTCTTTTACATGCCCGATCAAGAGATGACCTTTGCCGAGATGAATGCAACTCAGAAACGAGCACTAAGTCATCGAGGACGAGCCTTTCAAGAGCTTTTGCCCAAGCTCAAGTCTCTCCAAACAAAGCCTTGAGTAAAGCAACTTTTTTCGTTTCACAATTCACTCTGCTTACAGGTCTCAATCTTCCGATTGATTATGGAGAGAGCATTCTCGATTAGCCCGCCTTCAACCTGCTAATGAATATGCCCAAATTCGCCCAGGTTTGCCTACAATGCTGAAGTAAGGGAGAATGCTTAATGCGTTGCCTCCAGATTTGCGATCTAGTTTGGCTCACGACCAACCTTTCTAACCACAGACATGACTTCATCTTCAGACCCGGCTGCAATTCGTGTTCTTATCGTTGAAGACGACCCCATGATGCAGTTGGGCTTGGAACAGTCGCTCTCATCTCACAAGAACATCGAAATTATCGGTCGTACTGACGACGGCTACTTGGCCGTTGAAGAAGCTTCGAACCTAAAGCCAGACGTTGTGGTAATGGACATTGGCCTCCCTCGTCAAGATGGCATTACAGCGACTCAGAAAATTAAGGAGGCCCTTCCCAATATTCATGTCGTCATGCTGACTTCTCACACGACGGAGAATGAAGTCATCGCAGCCCTATCGAGCGGAGCAGATGCTTACTGCGTCAAGGGAACCAGCGTAGAAAATCTAGTTACCGCCATCATCGCGGCACGGGATGGAGCGAGCTACCTCGATCCTCAAGTGGCACGGCAAGTCATGACTCATCTCAAAACGCCAATGTCCACGGAAGACAATCCAGCCATCGGCCAGCTTTCTCAACGGGAAATGGAAGTGCTGAAACTGATGGTTGAAGGGCAAAGCAATCCTGAAATTGCAGCAGCGCTTTACTTGAGTCCCAACACGGTCAAAACCCACGTACGCGGCATCATGAACAAACTTGCCGTCGATGACCGGGTTCAGGCTGCGGTAGTCGCGTTGCGCGCTGGGCTGGTTTAGGGGAAGTGTGGCTGTAGGCTTGCCATTTTCCTAGTCACAAGACAGCTTCAATGCTAAAAAACTGCATCTTCAAACCTTGGAGTCAGATAAAAATTCAAGCTTTACCTGACTTTTTCTGAACTTTTCTGATGTTTATACATCCTTCATTTGGGTGGGGCATATTGTCTTGTTCTGATGCTTCAATGCCTTGCAAAGAGAGCGTTACGGACATGCCTAGCAACACCCTAATCCGTTTATGGGTGGAGGTTCTTCACGTATAGATAGTCTAAATCGATACATTACAGAAGGTTTTGGGCGATCGCCCTCAGCCCCTGACAACTGACAGTTTTCCTGACTTTTTCTTATCGACGCACAAAGAAAATTCAGACACTATTGGATTGTAGTACGGATTCTTCCAAATTATTTGTTTTCTAGTGTTCCGTTTACTAGCTAGATGTTTGACTTCAATTAGCAATTTTTGGCGAGTTTAGTTTGGATTCTTTCCATCCTATAAAGCTTAGATCACGATGCAAGAATTTTCACTTTATAAGTAGTTCTTTCCTTCCTACTGCTGTAGTCTGCGAAGGCTAAATCCTCTAGTTCTCGATATTTTGTCCCCCACATCTATCTAGAAACATGACTTACCTCTCTCCACTGCCCCCAAGTAAAGATGAGCACATTGAGATTTACAGGCGTTCCAATGAAGACGAAGATAAAGGTGGAAATATCTTTATCTTTATCTCTAATGTTTTAACGATTTCCATTGCCGCAGTCATTTCGATTCCTCTTGTTCTTAAGATCTTTGAAGAATTTAATCTAATCAATGAGTTTGATTCGATATTTAATATCGAAGAAACAATTTCACAACCTGATTCTCCTTCAAGTGGGGGAGGACAACCAAGATATCCGCGACCTTCAGATTCCTATCCAACATCACAAGAATCTCCCTCGACAGAGAATCATGTCTCAAGACGATCATGGAACTCAAACCATCGAAGAGTTCTAATTTCTGAATGTAATGGCTTGAGGCTTGAGGGAGCTAACTTGAGAGAATATCCTTCTTTAGATCCTCAGTCCATTAAAGGAGTCGTTCTAGCTGGCACATGGGTCACTTTAACAGGTCTTAACGCCCATACAGATGGCATGACTTGGTATGAGGTTATTAATGAATTTGATGTTTTTTCGTCCACTCAACCAGATAGAACTCGTCTTATCGATTCTGACCAAATAGGATGGATTGCGGGCTGTTTCGTGGAGTCTTGAGTCTCGACAGTGATTTGGCGATCGCCCATTCCTAAACTCTCTCAGTGTTCGGCTTGTCGTAGTCTGCCAAGATGAAAGATGACTGAAGGGTTCTAGGCGACATGTTAGGGATGGTGGATGATTGGGCGATCGCCACCGAATTAAAAAGTTCTGTAATCAACTGAAAACTTAGTCATG
>CAKZMO010000541.1 GCA_937128595.1 uncultured cyanobacterium
TTGCTCCCCTTCGCCCACGATTGGGAGAAGGGGGTGGGGGATGAGGGCAATGCAGGGTTTGCAACTATGACAGGCTCCTGATTAAAAGGGTATTGACTTGAGTCCTGATTGAGCGATTCTGCAACGCTCGCGGTTGGGTTGTGTAGGCGTGAGCAGTGCAGGCGGGATGCGATGATATGGTCTATGCATGGTTGTCGTCGGGATGGTCAAGTGCGCTTCCGAAATTCTCAGACTCCTGAGGTTGATCAAGAGGTGAGGGCAGGATTGACGACATTGCAAAAATTCTGGAAATTCAAGTATTGCAACGGTTATACGGTTTGATGGAGCTGCTGCGATCGCCTGGAGATGATTTACAACCTGGGGCGTTGACTTAAAATGAAGATAGAATATGTAAAATTTCGTAACCTAACGTCAGGTTCAGCCTACCCATGACCTCAGCGCTTTCTCTCTTTTCCCCAGTTGAAGCCGATCTTCATTTGCTCTCCGACAATTTGAAGCAACTGATTGGCGCGCGTCATCCGATTCTCTCTGCGGCAGCGGAGCATTTGTTTGGGGTATCTGGAAAGCGAGTTCGTCCAGCCATTGTGTTGCTCCTGTCCCGCGCCGCATCCACTGACGGAGACATCACACTCAAGCATCGCCGATTGGCTGAAATCACCGAAATGATTCATACCGCCAGCTTGGTGCATGATGATGTGGTGGATGAATCTGAATTGCGGCGCGGTATTCCAACCGTTCACAGCAGTTTTGGAAATCGGATTGCCGTTTTGGCCGGTGACTTCCTTTTCGCGCAATCGTCCTGGTATCTTGCCAATCTCGATAATTTAGAAGTAGTGAAGCTGTTATCGCAGGTGATTATGGATTTGGCGGAAGGGGAAATTCGCCAAGGTCTGAATCGCTTCGATACAGGGCTGTCATTAGATGCCTATCTTGAAAAGAGCTATTACAAAACCGCATCATTGATTGCCAATAGTTCTAAAGCGGCGGCTGTGTTGAGCGAAACGTCAGATTCAGTGGCGAATGATTTTTATCAATATGGTCGGCATCTGGGGCTGGCATTCCAAATTGTGGATGACATTCTTGACTTCACCGCTTCGGAAGATTCACTTGGGAAGCCTGCTGCATCCGATTTGAAGAGTGGAAACTTAACCGCTCCGGCACTGTACGCGCTGGAAGAACAGCCCTACCTCGAAACGTTGATTGAGCGTGAGTTTGCTCAAGATGGCGATTTGGAACAGGCGATCGCACTGGTTCAAGACAGCGAGGGCATTCAGCGATCGCGGGAACTAGCGACTTACCACGCGCAGACCGCCGTGAAGCATCTTCAGGTGCTGCCCAGTTCCGAAGCAAGACAAGCGTTGATCAACCTAGCGGACTACGTTTTGCGTCGGCTGTACTAATTTGGGTTGGCGGCTGGCGGGGATGTTCGTTGGCAATGGGCATATAGGCGGAACGGAGCCACGCTCTACATGGCTTCGCGAGTCGTGCAAACGGGAATCTACGAACGCTAGTAATGTTCTGGGCCGTTCTCTCGTTGCTATCGCAATCCTATTTGGATGGTGAGCATGAGTCCGCCAGACTCATGCTCACCACATATATAAATAGATGGCGTTGGGGCACGTGGCAGATTGGGACGCGCCACGAATCAATTTTTTTGATTCAAATCCGCCATGCGATCGCGATGGTTTGGCCTCTCCGATGCAGTCTATGGTAAGCATCAGTTATGGTTGCTGGATTGAATTCCATCTCTTTACCGTAATTCCACTGACACAACCGTAGAAGTACGGGTTTGCAGCACGAGAATAGTCGATTGATTTCATTAGGTGTACCACTGGCTCAGGCGATCGAATGCAGCCTTTTGGTGATCGCGATCGCGTCTGTCAGTGCAACCCTAAAATCAGCCAATGGTTTATATCATGCCAGGTTGGGCGGCATATTTTGGTTGGCTTTCCAGCGCTGAAGTTGAGCCTGAATGAGTGCTTGTATATCTGCTTGCCGAAATTCTGTACCAGTTTTTAGCTTGCCAGGTTCGTCAAAAAAAACTGTGCTATCTACGGTTTTCATTGAGATAACCTGGAACAGAATATGAGTAGAAGGAGTAGGAAATGCCATCAATTGTGGGTCTTTTGAGACAAATGGGGCATTCGCTGCATCGTTCAACGTTGGGAATGCGTAAATTACCTTCTTCTCAACCCCCGGCTGATTCCGATTACTCAGGGTCGTTATCACCCAGTTCTGACTTAGGGTTTGCAACACATAGTACTCCGGCCGCTGCAGGGACTGAGCGAGTTGTTTGAGTACAGGGGCGATCGCCTGAATTACTCCAGGCGTTGTGCCA
>CAKZMO010000542.1 GCA_937128595.1 uncultured cyanobacterium
AGAAAAGGAACCAGAACCTCATGTTTCAATCCCATTCGGGCGCGTTTGCGTCCACTGCTTCGGGTGACGATTTTCCATCCCGATCCCAATCGAGTCCGCAGAATGAATCGGTGCGTCATTTGCTCTACGGTTCGCCTCAAGCCATTCAGATCGTGATCAAGAGCCTACATCGGTTGGGCTATGCCGAGCCAAACGAGTGGAGCCGACCGATGCCCACGGATCGCCCAAATGAAGTGATGTGCATTCTCACCAAAACCGTTCAGATTGTGTAAAGTCTGAGCTCAAGGGGTGAGTGCATCAGTGCTCATCTCTTGGGGCGTTGACTTGCTTGGGCGTAGCCCGTATTGCCCCTTCGTAGACAAGCTAGCCAGAACCAGCTACCGGGCTAAAGACCTGACGATCGCACTCGGTATAAGATTTCTTCAATGGGCAAATTATCACAGTCCCAGTCATCATACTGAAGCTGGAGTCGCTTCTCTCCTGCATACTCCACCAATTGTCCGCTATATCGCTTGGCCTCAGTCCCCAGGCTCTGAATCCTGACTTTGCCGTTAAATACCGTAGCGCGAGCCAGATAAATCACTAAGTCATCACGCGAGGGGCGATTGACTGTTGTGCTCGCAGTCAGATGAGCCAATCCCCGTTCATCCATTTCTTGAACAAGAGCCATCGCCGTGTTGCGAATACCCCGAATGGCAACAATATTTGCCGCGACAGCCATCGTGATATTCACTCCATCACTCGTGAGAATGGCATTGCTTGATAAAAACTGGAAATTTCGTTCGCCTAGATCACTGCGAATGCGGCGATGAATTAAGTTATTCGGATGGTAATGGGTGAGGGCTCCCGCGATCGCGCCGCAGGCCGCCCTGGGTTCTCGCCAGGGAGACTCACGGGTTTTGCCGTAGATTTGCTTGCCATTTTCGCGCAGTCGCCCGACATGGGTTTTCATGTCAATGGCAACCAGAGAGATGGATTGAGGATTGCCCTCATAGAGCCGTCGTTTGAGGGGTTCGTCTAGCTCGTGGGCAACGGTGACATGAGCTAGGGTGGCACCGTTGTCTGTGCCGCCGCCTGCGGGAAAGAATGCTTCTAGCTTGAGTTCTCCAATTTCTGAGAGGGTCGCAAATCGAGAAGCAACCACGTCGCGATATCGCTTGGTGGCTTCACCTTGGTGGATGCGATCGCCACAGTTGGTATAAGCCAGCGTCGTAACCACACTGGGCAAACTCATATCTGCCCCGCACGCTTTCATATCTGTAGGGCTGGAAGCCGCAAACTGAAGTTCATCCCGGAGAAGCTGGAATCCGTTGATGAGGGCATAGCGATCGCTCACAATCTCGTTAAGGTAATTGTGATAGGCATTCCGCTCCATGCCAAAACTGGCAGAGAGTTGCCAAAATTTTTCGACTCGGGCTTCCGTCGGCGCTGCGTCAAAGGGTAAGGACATAAGCATCAGAGGAACGGGTTGTGTTCTACCCCACCTAAACAGTATCTGCTCCATGCCACGATTTTAGCTGTGTCACGCCGCTAGGCATACAGCTGACCGACATAATCCTCATAGCCGTTGTAAAGCAGCGTCGGTACAACCTCATAGGAAAATTCAGGGCCATCACCGAGCAGCTTTTCCTCCCGCTGAGACCAGCGCGGATGGGGTACTTCTGGCTCCACGTTGGACTGGAACTTGTATTCGCGGCTGTTGATTGTGTTCCAGAAGGTCGAAGGGCGATCGGCGACAAACTCGATCTTGACCACCGATTTTGCCCCCTTGAACCCATATTTCCAAGGAATCACCATCCGGATGGGCGCACCGTTCTGCTTGGGTAAAGTCTGACCATAGATCCCAACTGCAAAGAAGGCTAGGTCATTTGCCATTTCTTCTATTGCCAATCCCTCGGTGTAAGGCCATGGAAGAAAATTCGACCGCAGAGCCGGGCCAGTGGTCACATTTCGGTCGTAGAAAGAAGTAAACCGCACATATCGAGCGTCTGGCTTGGGATCGACAGCTTCGAGGAGCGATCGCATCGGAAAACCAATCCACGGCACCACCATTGACCACGCTTCCACACAACGGAAGCGATAGGTTCGCTCTTCAAGTTGAAAGGCGCGGGTCAGATCATCGACATCATAGGTGTGGGGATTGTTGACGAGTCCGCCGACTTCAACCTGCCAGTTTTCTGTTGGCAGAGATTGAGCATTTTGCCAAATATCTTTTGTGCCGCCAAACTCGTAGAAGTTGTTGTAGGTTGCTGCCAACACTCGACCAGTGGTGGGGCGATCGACATCGGCAAAACTGGGATTCCCTTGGAAGGATAAATCGCGGACTCCCATGAGGGGATCGGCTTCTGTCCCTTGAGAACTTTGGCAGCCCAAAAGTGGCAGAGTTGAGGCTCCGATCGCAGCCCCAACAAATGTCTTTACGAATTTCCGCCGACTCTGGAAGTTGGCTTCCGACGTTATCCGATTGTCCGGTAAATTCCAGGGCTTAGGAACGCGAATAAGAACCATGAATATTGATAGATAAAATGTTAAAACGGAGCCTAGAAGAAGTTCGAAAGAGAGAATGATGTGAGAGTGTCAACGAAAATTTAGCATCATTCGACCCATGAAAATACTAGGGTTAGAAGACCTAAACACCCGTCTAGATTTCAACTCATTACGCTACAAATCCAAACGTGAGTTGACTTGTGAAGTCTGTACATCGTGTCAGAAGTATTGACCCCTGTCCGATTTCCCTCATTCCTCTTCCCTTCCCCAATATAAAAGCTTTAGAAGGTCTTGACATGAGAGATGTCTGAGAAAATTGCTGCGAAAACTTAGAGAAAAGGTCTAATTTCAACTCATCATTCAACATGGCGCATCAAACTACTACTACACTGAATTAGTGACTATATGTATTAGTGCAGGCTAGTGTCCTGACATCCTTCATGTTGTTGTTTCTTCGCATCGAAAACTTTGCCCTTGTGGATGAGCTAGACCTGCACCTAGGCGCTGGCTTGAACGTGCTGACTGGGGAAACTGGCGCAGGTAAGTCCATTCTGCTGGATGCGTTAGATGCAGTTTTGGGCGGCAGGGTCACGGGTCGTGCTGTGCGGTCTGGAGCCGATCGGGGGCTAATTGAGGCTCATTTCGAAAGTGGTGCTGCGATAGAGGAATGGTTGGCGGAACAAGCGATCGCCCCTAACGAAGATCGCTCTGTCTTGATTTGCAGTCGAGAACTGACAGCAGGGAGAGGGGGGGTCAGAGGGCGATCACGGGTTAACGGTGCGCTGGTCAATAAAAAGCAAATCGAAACATTGCGCGATCGCCTGGTCGAAATTACCGCTCAAGGACAAACCGTTCAGCTTGGGAGAGCCAGTATTCAACGCGATTGGCTCGATGGATTTGGTGGTGCATCCCATGCGCAACAACGAGTCCGCGTCGGGGCAGCCTATGAGGCGTTTCAACATGCATCAAAAGCGTTGGAACAGCGTCGGCGAACCGAAAAGGAAAGGCTTCAGCAGCTTGATCTGTTTGCGTTTCAGGCTCAAGAACTAAGAGAGGCAAATCTGACTGATGCTGATGAGCTGGAGCGGCTCGAACAAGAGCGAAAGCGGCTCACCCACGCGGTCGAACTTCAGCAGCAAAGCTACGAAGTGTATCAAGCTCTGTATCAAAACGAGTCGGGAGATGCCTGCGCGGATCTGTTGGGACGGGCAGAGCAGATTCTAAACAGCATGGTGGAATTTGATACTCAACTTCAGCCCATTCTCGATTTGGTGACGGGAGCATTAACTCAGGTCGAAGAGTCAGGCCGAGAAATCAATGCCTATGGCGAAGGATTGGAGACTGATCCCGATCGCCTTGATGATATCGAGGCGCGTATTCGCGAGCTTAAACAGATTTGTCGTAAGTATGGCCCAACTTTGGCAGAGGCGATCGCCTTAAGTCAAGACCTTCAGCAACAGCTCGATCAGCTTAGCGGTGGTGGCCAATCGCTAGAAGATCTCGAAAAAGCCCATGACGCCCGTCAGGCTGAGTTAGAGCAAGCTTGCGAAAAGCTGACTCTGCTTCGACAGGACGCCGCCCATCGGCTTGAGGCGATGATTATAGAAGAACTGAAGCCTCTTGCCATGGAAAAGGTTCAGTTCAAAGTTGAGATTTCGCCAGGGACTCCTTCTCCTGTGGGAAGCGATCGCATCGTCTTTCTGTTTAGCCCTAATCCTGGAGAGCCACTACAATCGCTTGCAGAAACCGCTTCTGGAGGAGAAATGAGTCGCTTCCTATTAGCGTTGAAAGTCTGTCTATCTCAGGCTGATGAGATTGGCACCATGGTATTTGACGAAATTGATGTTGGGGTCTCAGGCCGGGTCGCTCAGGCGATCGCCACCAAGTTGCATCAGCTCAGTCTGCGCCATCAGGTGCTCTGCGTGACTCACCAGCCTCTTGTTGCGGCTATGGCTGATCTCCACTTTCATGTTGAGAAACAGCAAGTCGATGACTCCAGTGTTGACAGCGGCAGCGCCAAAGCCCCTAAAGGCAAAGGGTCTGTTACCGAGGGCGATGATGTCCGTACGGTTGTGAGAGTGACTCAACTGGATGAAGATCGGCGCAAAGAAGAGCTGGCTCAATTGGCAGGAGGACATTCCGATGGAGAGGCGATCGCCTTTGCGGAATCTCTACTTAGTCAGGCAGCCAGCAACCGCAGCGTGGCCGCTGCCGTCGTAGCGGCTCAACCAGTCACTCAAACACCAGGAAAAGCGTTAGAAGCGGCATCGCCAACGGCAGCCAAGTCCACGTCAACAAATTCCGCTGGGTCGAGTAAAAGTTCGTCGAAACGAAAAAGCAAGCGTTCCTGACATTTATGGAGATTTACATTTATGGAGATTTATAGAGGCTCCAATGTGCAACCTCTTGCTTTTCAAAGACGGGTATCTTCAAAGACGGGGTTTGAGGGACTGAGGACTTTGAGCAGACAGGCAGGGCGAAAAAGAGTACAACGCTCACAGCCGATAAAGATCCATGTTATGTTGGAAATGACTCGGACTCATGCGATTACGACGCCCAAATCTTGTCAGGACCGGAAGGTAGCAGCAATACGGGATGCTCGTGATAGGCGTGAGCTCCGGGTCTTCTGCTTTTAAACTTGTAAGCCGACAGCAAAACAAAGCGACAGCAAAAAGTAGGATGACTTGAAAATTTCTCTACACTATTTCTCTCAGGCTCAACGCAATTTTGTCGTAAGCACTGCATCTAAAGAGAAACTTATTCAAGCTTTATCGTATACATTTCCTTAACATTGCGAAGTGTGAGTAGTCAGTTTTCGTCCATCCCGCCTATCTTGGAGATGGAATAAAACGATAGGACAAAGGTTGGTTCCTCCGTGGCGATCGTGCAATATTGCTTGCGAAGGTCGTTGCTACTCTGACCTTCATATCCGGTTTCACAGCCTTGTTGACTCAAACTATTCAGAACGCTCGTTAAATTGAGGGAGAAAGGCCAATGGCAGGTCTCGGAGATATTGTTCAAAAAGCATTTTATCTAGGTGTAGGGGTCGCTTCTTTTGCTGGAGAAAAAGCGGGCAAAACCCTGAGCGAGCTACAAACTCAAGCTCAAAAAATTGCAGATGAAATGGTCGCTCGTGGCGAAATGACGGCTGAAGAAGCTAAGCGTATGGTTGATGACATGGTCACTCGTGCTCAAAAAGCGGGGAACGCTACGATCGATGTGCAGGCAAAACCTGCGGCACCCCGAGAGCCTCGTTCTATCGAAATTGATGAGGATTAAGGACAGCGCACCATTGATGGGGGTGTTTCGATTGTAGGCTTGAGAACAGCGATTTTGTGAACGCAGTCAACCCGTTTTCAGGCTCTCAAATCTTGCTTCGGTCTTGTTATTGACGTTTCATTGTTGGCCATTATGAACGGAGAGTTTCAAACCTGGTTTCAGGAAATAGAACAGGCTGCTCAAGACCTCGAAAAAGTTGTACGCGAGTCTCTCGAAACAACAGTAGAGCAGATGGCAGAAGCTGCCGACGCGATGATGCAGCTTCCGATCGCCTTTGCTGAACATCTAGAAGACACGATTTTGACGGAGTGCGATCGCGTCGTTGAAACGATGGACGAGTTGTTTTCACCTCCGATTCAGTTTTATACGCGCTTTGATCTGCAGTGGGACGGGGAGAATTTTGACCCCTGGAACGAGCGCCTCGACCCTAACGCTCATGAGAATCCCGCCTGCATAGGTTGTCAGCATTACCATGGCTACATCTACAACGGTAATGCGTTAATTTGTGGAATGCACCCCTACGGCTGGGATGGTACAGAATGCCCGGATTGGGAAAAGAACTGATTTTCTGTGTTGATGGGGGTCACGTTTTTGTCTGGATGGTAGTTAACAAGTCGTTTTCTTCCAGAGTTTGAGTGTCAATCCTACGAGTAGCAATAGGGATATTGCAGCAGATGGTTCTGGAACTTTGACCGGGTCTGAAGGATCGTCGGGATTCTCTCCTCCAGTATTCGGTGGATCGGTTCCTCCCGTCGTCGGAGGATTGTCGTCAGGATTATTTGGATCGTCAGGCGGATCTTGCTTCACACCCCGCACTGGAGGTTCGGCAGACTCATCCTCTAAATTCCAGCCAATGACATCGAAAAGGCGGCGATCGTTATCGGAAAATTGTAGAATCTGACCCGCCGCTGGAGTGGACTCCATAATACCGAGAGAAATTCCCCCAAGCTCGTCGGGCTTCCAGCTACTGGCTCGAAATCCGTCTCCATTTCGCAGTCCTGTAGAAAAGCTGGCAATTTTGGTGACTCCTCCATCGATAGAGAAGTACTTGTCTACTTCTTGTCCTTGACTGTTGGGGCGTCCGGTTGTCCAGTCAATCACTCCTAGTTCGCTACTCCCTTGTGAATACCGAAACAAGTCCATTGTGCTAACAAAAGGAAACAGACCGTCGTCATAGTAAAAGTTTTGACCATTGATGGTCTGAGGCACGTTGAAGTCAAGCACATCGACACCGCTGATAAATCCTAGTGTGACAGCGATACCTTGAGCGGCAACACCTATGAAGTCGAAACTTTGTGCATCAATGCCGTTTGAGGTATCGAAATCCCAGCTGAAGTTGCTGTTGAGGATTATGGTGCCATCGGGGCTGCTACTCGTTCGGTTTGATGAGGCCAAACCACAAAGAGGGGCATTGCTATTTGACAATCCCAACGCTTTTGCATTGGCCGTGGTGATGCGGATGGAACGGTTGTTACAGTCTCCATCGTCATCAACATAGGGAACTAAGCTACCAACCCCATTAGGATTGTTGCTTGTGCCGTTGAGCAGTAAGTCGAAATCGACCAACAAGCCAAAATCGGAATTGCTAGCAAGGGTGTTGTAAGCGATCGCATCATCAGTACTGGTTTGATCGCTAAAGAGCGCTGACTTGATATCGCTATAGTCGTAGCTAACTCGTTGTGGCTGGAAGAATCCGAGAGATGGAGAATTGACATCTCGAAATTCGACGTTGATGTTGACATCAACGTCATCTTTCAGAATAGATGACCAAAGCTGACCCGCTTGGTTAAATCCTGAAATGACATCAGACGGAGTATCTTCACTAAAACCAAAGTTGAATTCTAGGGCAGAGGCTACATCTGCACTGCATACCGCACCGAACGCTCCCAACATAAGGGCGATCGCCTGTGCGTAGCGGTTGCTGACTTTTTTCATGGACCACGAACTTCTCACGTGTGCCTTACCTCATGGCGTCTATTCAAATAAGTATGTATTTCTGCTGATACTTACCCTGTGTTGACGACGCACCCCATGCAATCTATACCAAGCTAACCAACAACCACAGTTGACATCAGACCTGTTTCGGAGCTTTTGTCATAAATTTACCTTCCCCATCTGATCATTCACGAGAAGTTCACACGATTGCGTCGAAACACCAACCTATGGTTATGGTGAGAGTAAAATCTCTCTGTGCTAGCTGGGTCTAATTTGTCAATCGTGTCCTTTCAATAGATTTTTGGAGGGGTGGCATCGTTGATATGCTGCTTCGGCTGAGTGCTCTAACGAGAAAAATAGAACGGGATGCAGCTTAACGCTGGATACAACTTGAACGCAAAGGTTTAGTCTTCGCTGGATGAAAACAACTCTAGATGCAGGAGTCAGATTTCAGAGTTCTAAATCTGGAGATATTCCATTCTCAAACTGTCATTTAATTACAAAATTTCTGTATCAACATCATTCATATAGGCTTCGAAAACGATTCGGAAAAAACACATTCCAAACAAATGCGAACGTAGCCTACCCCTGGAACTTTGCCTGGAATTTGGCGATTGTGACTGCGCAGTTACAAGGGCTACTGTGTCCTAATTGCTACAGCAGCACTACATAATAAGATGATGGAAGAAGCCACAAGAAGGTTCCTCCCTAAGAAGGTTTCTCTCTTCCTATGAGCTTAGATCGTTGCTCGTTTTGACAAAACAAGTCCCAATTGGCGGAGCTGAAATTATCCTTTGTGAAGGCTAAAACAGCGGTAAGTTGATAGACAAGCTAACTCCTAAAAAAGTGCTGTCTAAGTCAATGAACGATTCTGATGAGTCGCCCAGGCGTCTACCTGCATAAACTGACAGTTGGCTAATTGAAGAGATATCGTAGTTGAGGCTGCCTATCACCTGATGACTAAAGTCGTTGCGATCTTGTTGGGTAAAATCAGTCCATTCAAATTGATAAAATAACCCTGCCGTCAGATTAGGTGTTATTTGATACGTCAGGTTTGCATAAGCGCGGTTAAACACTCGGCTGCGTTCGTTCGGATCTGCCAGACTGTATTCAAAGGCATAGGCCGTATCGAGGGATAGCTGGGAGGTGAGCCGATCGCGTCTCCCGACGTTGAGATAGAGGGTGTGGTTGCTGAGGAAGCGATCGCCATCACTGCGTGAAAAAAATTGTTCGTGCTGCCACCCACCTTGAATGTAGGCTCGTGTCGTGACAGCATGATAAAGCCCTAACCCTAAATCAAATTGTTGAGTATCCAGTTCAAACTCATCTGAGTAGCGAGTGATTCCTCCACTCAACGTGGCAACACCGAACGTACGAGAATTCAGTTCGGGGTAGGCACTCAGTGTTGTCCTAATCTGATAAATCCCTTCATTGGCCGGATCTTCTGACGCTGAGAGAACATTGTCTGTCCAGAAAAACCCAAATTGAGTGCGCCAGTATACCCATGGATAGCTCTCCTCTGCCGGTAAAGGAGCTTCTTGCAACCGCAAGACCCCGAGTTCTGGATCAAGAATGTTGAAAGTACGAACAGGGCGTTCTCGCAACCACAACTCTCCGAGTTCTGGGTCGCCGATGACGAGTTCGTCAGATGAATTCTCACCTTCTGCTGGCACACCGTCATCTCGGTTCTCTACCTCTGCTTGCGCAAGAGCTGCTTGCGGCTCAAGCCGAGATTCTGGCCTGGGGAGCTCACTTTCAATGTTGACGAACCTTGCTGGTGTTAGTGTTGCGCTTTCAAAGACAGTTTGAAACTCATGGGATGCAGAGGAAAAATCTATTCCACCTGACTTTTCCTCAAAGTTTAGAGAATCTGATATGTGCCAAGTTTGTATTGCACCATCTGAGTTGAAAAGACTCTCTGTTCGCTCCGGAGTAACGTTTGGTGTTGAAATCTGAGGCGCAAAAGAAGCACTCTGACTTTCCAGGTCTGCTGAATCTTTGACCGGATTTTGTAAAGACTGTTCAGCAAAAGCCATAGCCATTGGCGATCGCAATCCCTGACTCACAAACATAGCAGCGGCTACAATCAGCACCTGATGAAATGAGTGCCAGGGGTGGCTCCGCATATAGTTATGACCTCCAGTTGAGACAGTATATCTGCTTGATAGGACGAAGAGTTTTTCTCAGGTAGGACAGACTCAGAGAACTACGTTGCGGAATACTCTTTTTTCCTATCTGAGCAACGCACAAAGCCGAGATGCGAATGTAGAGAAGTAGTTTGTTGGCTGAACTTATTGAGCATTGCAGACATCAAATCAGTATCATGACGCTTTTGATATTAGCTCATCTGTGAAAACACACAAATAGGTATAGCAATCTCAAATAATTTATGAGAGGAGGGGCGGGCTTCGCCCCTCCTCTCACTTAGCAGTTTACAAGCGATTTAGTATCGCTATAAGCTGATTTCTGGCTCGATGATACGCAACCCGAAATCTGAGGTATTGATGCATAAAATCTGTGATCACTTTTTGTTACAGGAACGTATTCGTTTGCTATTTCGTCATGGACATTGTGAACAAAGGTAGATCTGTGGATCTTTTTTTTTGCTTCAGCACAGATCTAGATATCGTGGATGTAATTTACGCCAATTTGTGGATGCAACTAACCTCTCTCTGGTGATAGTTTAGACAGACACACTGTGATGAAATGAATGGCGATCGCTACTCCACTTAATACAATTTCTGATTACACGCCATCCGTCTCTAGATCTGTTTTGTCGAAACCATAGAGATGCTTCAATATAAAAAGATGTCCCTAAGTGGCACTTATTTTCAAAAAACTTAATGAATTTGATCTTGCAGATCAAGTACTAACTCTTTTAAAAATTGAAAAAAGAGAATATCGAAATAAGTTTACCTATCTTTATGTTCAGAGGCATTTCTTTTATTAAAGCCAATAGAGCCTAGTTTCCTACCGAGGTAATGCTGATAGCGTTGGACTCAGCGTTTATCTAGAGTTTCGTCCGAAAGCTGAGACTTGTTTATCTCTTCCGTAGAGGAAGCCTGGAGCCTCCTCCTGGATGCTGGGTTGGCTATACTGGTATCGCTAGTGTTAAGTCCGCGTCAAGTTATCGATTTGCTACGTCCACGACCGTTGAATGACACGCTTTACATCGAAAAATCGTGCGAGGCTCAGCACAGGGTGGATTTAGGTTACCAAACCTCTGTTCTTAAAGGATCATCAAAATTCTACTAGAAGCTTCCAAGCCTGGAGAAGTCATGTCCCGCAAACTATTTTTCATTCTGACGAGTCTGATTTTGGGAAGCAGCGCTCTGGGTTTTCCCAGTTCAGCTTTGGCAACGACTCCTTTGACTCGAGCCGTCATTCAGTCTCTGCGCAATGATGTTGATCTAATTCCACGGGGACGATCATCACGGTCAGCGCGGTTGTCGGACTCGATGACTCCTGGTGATGCCCTCTCAACTGAACGGCAGTCATTTGCTGAACTTCGATTCAACGACGGTTCGCTCGCACGGGTTGGTGAGCGAGTTTTGTTTCGCTTCATTCCAAATACGCGAACATTTCGTCTCAACAATGGTACGATGCTGCTCCTTGTTCCTCCCGGACAAGGCAGGACAAGAATTCAGACTCCCAATGCGACAGCAGGGATTCGTGGCTCAGCGCTCTTTGTTCGCTACAACGAAGAGACAAACACGACGTTGGTTGGGGCGTTAACCGACAGCGGAATTGAAGTCTTTAATCAAAACGAGACTCAGCAATATGAATTGCTGCCTGGCGACTTAGCTGTGGTGGTCGATGGTCGTATCGAACGAGTCTATCAGTTTGATCTGGAGAGGTTTTATGAAACGAGCGAATTAGTCCGAGACTTAAATTTAGATACAGACTCTTATTACGCTAACCAAGAAGGCACCTACGAGTCTCAGCCCGTAGATGAAGCGATCGCTCTTGTCCGTGATGAGACTTTGGACGCGCTTGGCGACTACACCTTTGAAGAAGGTGATGATGTTCTCGAAACACCTTCGTTTTTGTGGATGTCGGCAA
The DNA here is from genome assembly GCA_937128595.1 of uncultured cyanobacterium. Lineage (GTDB taxonomy): Bacteria > Cyanobacteriota > Cyanobacteriia > CAKZMO01 > CAKZMO01 > CAKZMO01. Next base: position 11,764 of record CAKZMO010000542.1, read on the forward strand.
CCCCCGAGGATCTAGAAGATGCTGGGCTTACTGGGCAACCGACAGGCTTTGAAGCAATTGATGCTCGTCCTGGGTTAGATAACAATCCCCCAGACATTGATCGGGTGTTAGACGCAGCTGAGTTTCAAGATCGCTTGAATCCGGACGAGCGCATTGCTCCCTCCAGGCCAACTGACAATCCTGGTAATCGGCCAAATCGCCCCGGCAACAATCCTGGTAGCAATCCTGGCAATCAGCCGAACCGCCCGGATAATCAGCCCAACCGCCCGGATAATCAGCCCAACCGCCCGGATA
>CAKZMO010000543.1 GCA_937128595.1 uncultured cyanobacterium
GTGTGCGTGCGGGGATCTGAACTAGATTGACGATCTGATCTCTTACCAATTGCAAACGAAACGATAGCTTCATTCGCGCTTCCCTCACTTATGTTCTAATGACGAACTACTGTATACTAGAATAAAATCAGATGCTTAAAGGACATTTATGAATAGAATCGTCGTAGTGGGAGCATCCGCTGGTGGTATCCCGGCATTGCAAACGATTGTAAGTCAACTTCCACCTGATTTCCCCGCACCGATGCTAGTAGTGGTCCATATCTCTGATAGCTACAAAAGTGTTTTGCCAACCATGCTCAATCGTGCTGGGCCACTAGATGCGGTGCATCCCTTCAATGGTCAGCGGCTAAAGGCTGGCACAATTTTTGTCGCTTCGCCAGCCTATCACATGGTGGTTATCGACCACCACATTCAGTTAAAGAATTCGCCCAAAGAGAATCGTCATCGGCCTGCAATTGACCCGCTCTTCCGTTCGGCTGCACATTCACATGGTGACGAAGTAATTGGGGTGATCTTGAGCGGTGCGATGGATGATGGTACAGGCGGGTTGATCGACATAAAGCAACATGGTGGGGTTGCCGTTGCGCAAGACCCAGAGGATGCAATGTTCAGTAGTATGCCGGAAAGTGCCTGCCGTTATGTCGATGTCGATCATGTCCTCCCTGCTAGTAAAATTGCAGGTCTACTGTCAAGCATCGTCCGTGAGCAGAGAGATGCAGCAGAATCATGGACAGAACAACTAGACGCACCACAAAACAGAATAGCTGTTGTTAATACAAAGGAGGTTATGTTGCACGATTTACACGATCAACCCGGTGAAGTCACTCCTTATGCTTGCCCGGACTGTAACGGGAATCTGTGGGTTTCCAAAGCGAATGACTTCGATCAGTACTGGTGTCATATAGGCCATCGCTATACTAAACGGACTCTTCTCGCAGAAAAGCTCAATAAGATCGAAGCGACTCTCTTTGAGGCCATACGGAATTTGAAGGAGGGTACCACTCTAGGACGCGAATTACTGGGCGACACATCACAAGTGATTGACAATGCACCACTCGAAGATATACAGAAAGCAGTGCAAATGCGCGAAAAACAGTTACAATCTCTACTGCAAATTATCGAGCAGACTTAGATGATGGCTCAATGTGATGAGTAATACACCACCTAACGAGACTGATCAGCCAGCGAATGAACAAAACCCCGGACATTCTTTTCCAGTGGTTGGCATTGGCGCATCCGCAGGCGGTTTAGAGGCGTTCGAGAAGTTCTTCACAAGCACACCGCCGGATACGGGGATGGCATTTGTACTCGTGCAACATCTCGACCCAAACCACGAGAGTATGCTCGTAGATTTGATCCGACGTTATACGCGAATGACGGTACTTCAAGTTACTGATGCCATGACAATGAAGCCGGATCATGTCTATATCATCCCGCCCAATAGGGACCTGGCATTGCTGCATGGCGAACTTCATCTCATGGAACCAGAAGCCCCCCGTGGTTTTCGCCTCCCAATCGACTTTTTCTTTCGCTCCCTAGCGGAAGACTTGAATGATCGCGCAATTTGTATAGTCCTCTCTGGTATCGGTAGTGATGGCACGCTTGGTTTGAAGGCTGTGAAAGAAGTCGGTGGGTTGGCTATCGCTCAAAGGCCCGATACGGCCAAATACAATGGGATGCCGACCAGTGCCATTGCGACAGAGATGGCTGATTTCGTGCTACCCCCAGGAGAAATGCCACAGCAATTGGTATCGTATGTGCAACATGCTCAACGCATCGCAAAGGACAATGGTGCAAAAAGTGCGCTCTATGATGCCGAATCTCTCCAGAAAATCTTCATTGTACTGCGCTCACAGACTGGGCATGATTTTTCCCAGTATAAAAAGAACACGATTCTAAGGCGCATCGAACGGCGTATGGCTGTCAATCAGATTGAGAGCTTTAAGAATTATCTGCGTTACGTGCGCCAGAACCCGCTGGAAGTGGACACACTTTTCAAAGATTTGCTGATTGGGGTGACACGCTTCTTCCGAGACCAAGAGGCTTTCGATGTGATTGAGCAGGAGATCATTCCCGCCATCTTTGCGGACCGTCCACCTGAGGAAGATGTGCGTTTATGGGTTTGCGCGTGTTCAACTGGTGAAGAGGCCTACTCTTACGCTATCCTGCTTAAGGAGTTTACGGAACGACACGGCCAGCGCAATCGCGTGCAGATCTTCGCGACCGACATCGACAATCACAGCATCGAAAAAGCGCGTCATGGTGTCTATCCAGATAATATAGCGGCAGATGTCGGCCAGGAGCGGTTGGAACGCTTCTTCACAGCCGAAGATAATACCTACCAAGTCAATTCAGATATCCGTGATCTGGTCATTTTTGCGACGCAGAATATCGTTAAGGACCCACCATTCTCTAATATGGACCTGATTAGCTGTCGTAACTTGTTGATTTATCTTGATGGCGAATTACAACGCAAGGTCATCCCGCTTTTTCACTATGCGCTCAGAAAAACCGGTTATCTTGTCCTGGGAACGTCGGAAACGCTTGGTGAGCACCAACAAGCATTTGACACTTTGAATCGGAAACAAAAGATTTTTCAGAAGATAAGTACAGTATCGGCAACCCATCCATCATTCAACTTCCCACTGAGTATCAACATACCCTCTACTGAATCCTATGAAAACGATCAGGCATCCGGTCGCATCAATATGCGCGATGTTACAGAACGTATCTTACTAGAAGATCATGTTCCTGTTGCCATCTTGATTAATGAGAGGGCGGACATTCTCTACACACATGGTCGTACCGGGAAATATCTGGAAATTGTGACTGGTGGGCCAAGTAATAACGTACTGAAGTTAGCACGGGATGGCCTGAAGATCCCACTTACGACAGCCGTGCGTAAAGTCATTGTCAATCACAAACCCGTAGTCCACAACTTACTTTACGTTCGTACCAATGGCGAGACTCAACCCGTTACACTAATCGTGCAGCCTGTAACTGAGCCAGCCTCCGTTAAGGGTTTGATCCTCATTTTGATTGAACCACTGGTCCTTCCGGAAGAAGATGACAGAACGGTGTCAGAGGAACCACAATCAACGCAAAATCACCGTATTGCCGAGCTTGAGCAAGATCTCAACTCAACCCGTCAGTATCTGCAGACGACGATTGAGGAATTAGAGACCTCCAACGAGGAGTTAAAAGCTACCAATGAAGAACTGCAATCCTCCAACGAGGAGTTACAAAGCACAAATGAGGAACTCGAAACGACTAAGGAAGAGCTTCAGTCAATCAATGAAGAATTGATGACGGTCAATACTGAACTTGAAGATAAGATCAATGCCCTATCACGGGCCAATAATGACCTGAACAATCTACTTGCTAGCATTGGCGTCGCGATTATTTTCCTGGATATGGATTTGAACATCCAACGTTTCAATCCCTCAGCCGCTCAACTTATCAATCTGATTGATAGTGATGTAGGACGTCCTGTCACGCATATTGTCCCCAACTTCGACTACAGCGGCTTCGGAGATGATGCAACCTATGTTCTGGACACGTTAGAAGCCATTGAAAAAGAGATCCAAACCAGTAATAGTCGCTGGTTCATGATGCGAATGCGCCCGTACCGAACAGTACGTAATATGATTGCTGGTGTCATCGTGACTTTCGCTGAGATCACACAACAGAAAATCGTCCAAGAAGAGCTGGCGTTGCTGAATAACGTCGTTGAAGAAGCCTATACAGTTGTGATTGTCACCGGTCCTAATGGCACTATTGAGTACGTCAACGCGCAGTATGAAAGATTATTGGGATATGATGGCGAAGAGGTGCTCGGACAGCATTTCTTGTTTAGTATAACATCTGGCTTCCCGGAGGACGCTAGTAAGCAATTGAAAGAAGCGATCAAAAACGGTGAAATCTGGCGTGGCGAGTTGGAGTTCATCACCAAAGATGGGCAAGAGTTGATCTTTCTCGCCACGTTGCTTCCTCTGCATAATCCGGATGGATCGGTTGACCGACATGTCCTGATTCATGATGACATCACCGAGATCAAGCAAATTGAAAAACAACTGAGTAACAGTGAGAAATTATACCGGGCACTGGCACGGCGATTGCCAGATGTGGCTATTCTCGTTTTTGATCATGACCTGCGTTATGTTGTTGCAGAAGGGGCTAATCTGGAGCGTGCCGGTTACCAGCGCGAAGAGGTGGAGGGAAAGAGCTTTTTCGACATTGTGCCGAAGCAACGCCAGGCACAACTTGAGCCATTCTACAAAGCTGCATTAGCGGGCGAGGAGCGAACCATGACCTATACCAGCATCAACGGTGAAGAATTCTACTTACAAGCGGTGCCATTGGGTAGCGATCAGGACAATGACATGGGCGGAATGATCGTTATCCATAGTGCTAATAATGGTGATTAGTTTAGATTTCGCACCTCACATGAATACGTGTCCCCTGACCAATCTGGCTGGAAATGGTGTATTCTGCTCCGATGATTGCTGCTCGGTCTTGCATCATATGCATACCCTGCCCGGCTGATTGCTTACTCGTGTCATATCCTCGACCATCATCCGTGACCGTTAAGTTGACAACGTCATCATCAACCCACAACTTTATCTCGATATTCTGAGCCTCAGCATGTTTGCCAATATTATTAAGTGCCTCTTGTACAATACGATATAGGTTGCTCTTAGTTTTGATGGACAGGGGTGGTGTTGAATCGGCTTGTAAATTGGTGTTCAGCGCGGAGTGGCGGCCCAAGAATGCAATAACTAGCTGCTGTAGAAGATCCTCCAAACCGATGCGTTCGAGGTTCATTGGTCGTAGTTCCAGCAGCAGCAGACGCATTTCAGCATGGGCACTGGCGGCGATCGTCCGCATCGTTTCAGCCACAGCATCAGCCCGCTCAAACTTCTCTTTTCGAAGGAGGTTCGGCAAAGTCTCCGCCATGATCCCCAAAGAGAAGATCAACTGACTGACTGCATCATGCAAGTCTCGTGCAAGTCGCTGCCTTTCTTCCAATGCCGCCAATTCCTGCCCTTTCTGATAAAGGCGCGCATTTTTCACTGCTATAGATACATGTTCGGCAAACGCCTGCAAATGCATAGTATCCGTATTGTCAAAGAAGCCGACTTGCGCACCATACAGGTTAATATACCCTAAGAGCTGTTGCTCGGATTGGGATTGGATCGGCACCCCAAGGTAGGCCTCAATTGGTGCCTCTGAAGCCTCATCAACACAGATGTACTGATGCGCTTCTTCAGGTATCAAGACAGGTTCACCGGTACGAGCCATCTTCATATACACCGAGCGGTTATCATCCAGCAGTGATGAATTTACTGTTTCAGGGGACAACTGAAGCTTACCGCGACTTTGCACAACTGACGGCGAGCTATCGGAATGTGTGATGATAATTTGTGCGCCTTCATACTGGACCACAATTTCGAGATTGATGAGAATTTGTTCCAGGACACGCTCAAGATCGAGCGACTGGTTAATTTGCTTAACAATCGTCAGCAGGCCCTCAGCGAAGACACGCTGCCGATGCTCGTTATCTTGGCTATCCCGAAGCTGAATCGTGCGTTCATCAACCATAGCTTCCAATTCGACGGTATATCGTTGGATTTGACTACGATATTCAGCCTGTTGAACTCCAATGCCTAGCTGTGACGTAAGTTGTTGGATAAAATCTTTGGACACGTTGTCAAAGTCATCTTCCTGCTCCGCCCCCAGATCAATCAAACCCTTCAGTTCGTTATCCCTGCTGATAGGCACGAATAAATGTGTCGGATAGTTTCTACCTGTCTCACGCGCTAAAAATGAGGGTTTGCGCACTATGCGCGGGTGCTGATCTTGCCACTTTGTCATGTCGTCAGTTGTCAGTGCGTCCGCTTTCACTTGCTTGAGCCTGCCATAGCGTTGCATTTCTTCATCTTTATTGTCTCTAATGAAATAGTGTGTCTGATGATCATGCTTCTCAAACAAAATAACAGCAATATAGCTACACTCCGTACTACGCCACAATTGTCCAATCGTGATCTCGATTACCTCATCGATATCCGATTGCATCAAAATTGCTTGATCCAACTTGTGGATTGCCTCTAAGCGTTCCTCATAAATTTTCCGCTCGGTGATGTCGGTGATGGCAAGTCGAAACTTCGGGCTTTCATTATCGTCATCCACTACGACGACTTCCATACTGCCGTAAAAAGGTTCGATACCCCTATGCTTAAACCAAACTTCGAGTTTTTTTGGACGCCGCTCTTTAACTAAGGTACGATGCCACTTATAGAAATGATCGCGCTCTAGCATAGCCACCAAATGCGGAAACATCGTCCCGAAAAGAGCCTGTCGAGTCGTTCCAAACTTCGCCACCGCCGTCAGGTTAACTTGCTCAATGATGCCTTCTTTATCAATCACAAAATAGGCGATAGGCGCATAATCAAACAGGTCAGCGTAATTCTGCCTCGATAACACCAGTTCGTCCTGTGTAGATTGTAATTCCTCATTTTGAATACTGAGTTCAACTTGGTGAACTCGTAATTCGTGCAGCAAGTGTGTTATTTCATCACTCGCTTCATCCGCTGTATTTCCGTTTTTCTGGAGCAAATCTTCTGCAAGCTCACGAAGGCGATCAAACTTAAGCTCTGTACTATCTGGCATAAAGCAAACTCGTTGTCAAATATATCGTGTTTATCATCAATCGTGATTGTAACATGCACGCATTAAGCATAGTCACTGCCATCTGGACTATTTGTAGGTGTGCTAACTGGCGACACCGTTATATAACGATACAAATTACTATGAACTGACAAGGGCCTTGCGACTTTCAATTCACGCTCCCTCTACATGTTATGAATAATCCCAGTGACTCAATAGCTTAAAAAGGTCACGAAGTGATTTACATGGGTCAACTGACCTACATACGGATGCCTCAAAGTGTCGATGTAACCCACGCCCTTTATTGAGTTAATAGAATATATTGATTACGCTGGGGGGCACACTGAATAAATGGGTGAAGCTATATGTGCAGAACGCAGTACATCGGTTGGGTAACCATGATCCGGGGCGTGACCCGCCTCTTCGAGGTACTATTCAACATAATCGCGTCATGCATCCAGATATTCGGGCCACTCAGTTAAGGCACGTGGGCACTACAGGATGTGGAGCCGTGGCATCAGCGTACTGCTTGCGAAATATTCAGCGTTTATTGGGCTGATGTGGTTAGGTAGCGTACAGGATGCACTACCGCCAAGTAGAATCTGGACTCCGCTAGCCCAGATTGCGGTAACAATTAGCCAATCTTAGCAAACTGTAACGAAAATTGAATAAATCTAATAAGCAACAAGGGAGTACACATTGCATCAGATCCTAAGTAATATGCCAGAAAATATTATGGGCATCAAGATCATCAACGACGTCACATCTGAGGATGTAGATGCTGTCATCATGCAACTGAGTAACAGTGCTAACGTGCAAGATAACATCCGGCTAATGATTGAATTCGAGGACTTTACCGGTTGGCCGGTTGATACGCATCACAAGATGGCCGGTTTTATGCTCAACCATCGTGACCCCATCAAACGTATTGCGTTGGTGGGACGGAAAGATGACCCGTCCGTGTTAGAACGCATGTTAAGCATGGTTCCAGGGCTGATGATGGAGCGTTTCGCGGACAAAAAGACCGCACAAGCCTGGTTGATGGAAGATGACAATTATTGGACCGTTGACCCGACCCGCTACGAAGGGACTGTTCGCCAACCCAAAGATATGCGTATTCTAATTGTAGGTGCTGGTGTAGCCGGGCTGACCCTGGCATCCATGCTACAGCAACGTGATATGTCACCGGTTGTAGTAGAGGATGCACCGGAGTTCGGTAGCATTGGCTACGTCATCATCTTGATGTCTGCCGGTAGCCGGGTGCTGAAAGGACTGGGTGGGTACGAGGCTGTACAAGAACATGGTGTTCAGGTACAAAGCTATGACATCGCCACGACTGACGGCGAGATCTTACGTCAACACGGTGTCGCTGACTGGTATGCTCCTTTATTCGGCAACTCATATAGTATTTACCGCCCGACATTGGTCGATGTCATCAAGAATACGATGAAAGATCAGAGTGTCATCCGTATGGGAACGACTGTAGACACTATCGAACAAACCAACGAAGAAGTGAATGTGACGTTTAGTGATGGGACCGAAGATACGTTTGACCTCGTCGTCGGTGCCGATGGTCTGCATTCACGGATGCGAGAACTCGTGTTCGGTGATGTGGAAATGTCTTATAGTGGTTTACGCGGTTGGGCCTGGTGGGGGGAGAAGAATGATGACTTTGACAATCGCGCCCTGGAATACTGGGGGAACGGTGGTGCATTCGGCCTATATCCCACGGAGGATCGGTTGTGTATCGTCGGTGTCATCCGGGCTGATGAAGACGAAGACGACAGCGCGGAACACCGTAAAAGCCTGATCCGCAAGCACTTTAAGGGTTGGGGCGGCAAAGTTGACTACGGTCTGGATCAACTCGATGATATGGATGCTAAGGACATTTTCCATGATGCATTTTATTATGGCAACCAACCCCACTGGTATCATGGGCGTGTGGTGCTAGCTGGTGATGCAGTCCATCCTTTTTCACCAATAAGTGGCATGGGCGCGTCAATGGCGATGGAATCCGCAGCAGTGTTGGCTGAGGAATTGTGTTATGTGGATAGCCAGTTTATTGATCAAGCGTTGCGGAAATATCAGGAACGTCGCAAGTTTCGTGTGACAACACTTCAGGAGCAGGCCCGCCGCTTTGAGGATGTTGTCACTTCTGGCAATTCTATCGTCGAGTCCCTACGATACTTTAGTGTAGGCCATATCGATAATGGGCCAGTCCATCACTTCCTGGCACGCATCCCTTACCAACCTGTATAGACACGGCGTTGCTTCAAGCGGATAACACACCAAATATGCAAAGCAGACTGCCCACACGTTCATCAGCGTATGGGCAGCTTAGTTAATCAATGATGTTTGCGGACGTTAACCCTGCAACAGAGATTGACCGCCGTCGATCCAGATCTCCGTTCCAGTAATATGACTGGATGCATCTGATGCTAGAAAATAGACCAGATCGGCGACCTGCTCTGATGTGCCGGCTTTGCCGTCCGTTAATGGGATCTTACCTTCTGGGTAATCGACAGGCTCCCGGATATGCTCCAGATTTTCGCGGTCGGTATTGTCATCAATTTCTGTGTCGATCATCCCTGGGCAAATGACATTTACGCGAATGCGATGCTTGGCTAGTTCCAGCGCGATCATTTTGGCAAACGCAACCTGACCGGCCTTTGAGGAGGCGTAAGCAGTGGCGCCGGAATTACTGAACATGCGCGTTCCATTCACAGATGATGTGATGATAACCGAACCGCCGCCACGTTTGAGATAAGGCAGGGCATATTTAAGGGTCATGAAGGTACCCTTGAGATTGATGGACAGTGTCTTATCCCAATCCTCTGGTGTAAGTTCATCCAGAGGTGCCCACACACCGTTGATCCCCGCATTCGCGAACACAATGTCTAGCCGATCCCATTGGTCGGCAAGTTTCGTCACAGCCGCTTGTAGCTCGTCGGATTGGGATACGTCAGCAAGTACGGCGATGGCCTCTCCACCATTCTGTTTTACCGCGTTGACAACACACTCCACCTCATCCTTGGTGCGTCCCAACACACCGACCTTAGCCCCCGCTTGGGCCAACTTGTGAACTGCCGCTTCACCAAGGCCAGAATTACCACCTGTCACCAACGCGACTCGATCTTGTAATGGCTTACTTGTCATTGATTAATTCTCCTCGACTTTGGTCGTTTCCACGACCTCTCCAATAACAATTAAATCACTGCGGAACTTTTGCAGCGGGAAAATCAGATCATCGTACTCTTAGTCCGTGTCGTACCAATTGGTGTCACCATTATCGCTCAACAGTTGGACGTGTACATCTGGCGAGAAGGGCGCATCCGGCAAACCGATGATTGCTTCAGGGCGCATACCACTCAAGTCTGCACTCCGCTTCGAACAGTTGCACGAGTTAATGTGGGTGGATAATACGTAGCCAGCGGTAGCCATATTCGGATAGAGTAACCGAGTCAAGATCTTCTTCCGCATGTTGGCTTTTCTCACCCATCAGGTCAATCGCCCGATCAATTTCGCCGAAAGTGCCTTTTAATGAGACACTGATCTCCTCCTCGGCAAGGTTATGCAAGGCAAACACCTGACCATGATCGGTCTGACAATGATGTGCCAGAATACGGGAGTCACCCATATCGATGAATTCGGCCTTACTTTCACCAAACTCCGGGCAAGTAGTACGTACACGGATAGCCCTTACTAACCAGTTGTAGAACGAGTCCGGGTCCAGGCTTTGGTCCTCATAATTCACGCACTTATAGCTGAATTCGCCTTCATCAATAACTGAGCGCACGAGTTGGTCTGCCGGTGCGGTGGAAAAGCCAGCATGCCGCTCGCGTGACCATTGCATCGGCGTGCGAATACTATCGCGTCCGGGCTGGCTAAGATCATCGCCCATGCCGATTTCTTCCCCGTAGCGAAATACGGGTGTACCGGGTAAGGTCAGCATGAGGCTATGAACCAATTCAAGTCTGCGCCGATCATTATCAAGCATAGGGGCTAGTCGTCTACGGATGCCCCTATCGAATATTTGCATGTCGTTATTGGGGGCGAACGCTGCGTAGATCTCTTCTTGCTCGTCTTCAGGGATGTTGCTGAGATTTAATTCATCATGATTGCGCAGGAAGACCGCCCATTGCGCAGTATCGGGAATTTCCGGCAGCTCTTGCAGGCTCTTCATAATCGGTTGACTATCATTACGGGTCAATGCCAGAAAAATATGACGGCACAGAGAAAAGTTGAATAGCATTTGCATACGATCACCGTCACCAAAGTATTGACCGATCTTATCGGCTGGCACATTGACCTCCGCGAGAAGTACGGCATCGCCACGTCGCCAGGAAATAAAGTCACGGAAATCAGACAGGTATTCGTAGGGATCGTCTACATCAGGGTTATCAATACCCCGCAGTTCGATCAAATAGGGGGCAGCATCCATTCGAAAACCGGCAATCCCCAGTTGCAACCAAAACCCCATAATCCTGCGGATCTCTGCCTGCACATCAGGGTTGGCAATATTCAGGTCTGGCTGGTGGTCATAAAAACGATGTAGATACCAGGCATCTGCCTGCTCGTTATATGTCCACGTTCGCTCCTGCTGACCAGGGAAGATGACCTTAGCGTCGGAATCTGGTTCTTCGTCCTGCCAGACGTAGTAATCATAGTATTTCGAGGTCGGGTCGTTGATCGCTTTCTGAAACCAGGGGTGCTGATCTGACGTGTGGTTAACGACAAGATCAACAATTACGCGAATGCCGTACTCGTCCGCAAG
>CAKZMO010000544.1 GCA_937128595.1 uncultured cyanobacterium
TCCGGTTCCCCCTTTTTCAAGGGGGGCTAGGGGGGATCTGAAGTAGCATTGACGGCTTCTCAAACATCCTCTAATGCTGCCGTAGCAAGATAGATTTTCTAACCCAATCAGGTGAATTGATCATGACTGTGCCCCCCCAAATGATTTTCACACCTCCCCCTTCTCTGAGAATCGAGCGATTTAGCCCTCGTGCCATCACGAGCCGCGCGGATGTCGAAGCGATTGTGGATTTGATTAACATCTGCCGTCAGGCCGATCAGATTGACCGCTACACGTTTGTTGCCGAATTTGAAGCGGATCTAAACCATCCTAGACTTGACCCAACTCGCGATTTTCAAATCTGGGAAGATAGCGATCGCCAAATCGTCGCCTATGCTAACCTCTGGACAGAAGCTGAAACGCAAGACCCCCTTGAGGGATACCTGGGATTTCAAATCCATCCTTCTGTGCGCCAAACCGACGTACCTGCCCAACTGCTGGAATGGGCCGAAGCTCGTATCCGCGAGATCGGACACAAACGCGGCGTTGGCGTCTGCTTGAGAGGCAGCGGTCGCGCCAGCCAAACTGACCGAATTCAGTTTTTCGAGTCCAACGGATTCAAAGCGGATCGCTGGTTTTATAACATGGGGCGATCGCTCGTCGATGTTCCTGTCGTTCACACTCAGGTTCCGGAGGGATTCACCATTCGTCCGGTGCAGGGGACTGAAGAGGCGAAAACTTGGGTCGAGATGTTTAACCAATCGTTCATCGACCACTGGAACCATCACGACCTGACGTTAGAGGATTATCATCACGAGATCGAGCATGACCCAGAGTACAAGCCAGAACTCGACTTAGTGGCGATCGCCCCCGACGGCACTTTGGCAGGATTTTGTGTTGCATCAATTCACACAGCGGACAACCAGCAGCGCAACTGTCGTGAAGGGTGGATTAATTTGCTCGGAACCCGTCGAGGCTTTCGACGCATGGGCTTAGGACGTGCTCTCTTGCTGCGAGGGCTCCAATGTCTGCAGCAGCAAGGCATAGACTACGCCAAAATTGGAGTCGATTCCCAAAACCCAAACCAAGCATTTGCTCTTTACGAGTCTGTCGGATTCCACCGCCTACATGCATGTCCTACGTTTATCAAGCTTCTAAGTACTCAGGAGTAGTCAGACCCAAAAATCTAGAAGGGTTTTTCAGCAACTCTGACTTAAAAAATCTTTCGGTTCTCTATCCCCTCACAACCTAAATGCCCAAGGGCTTTGAATCAGCTCAGTTGGCCCATGATAGAGTGCGCGTCTCGCACAAAGTCATGGGTCTTTTTCTAGAATCCTAATAGCTTTCTATCAGAAGGTGACGGCAATCACAGTTTAGCGAGTCCCATTTGCGGTATGTGAGATAACAGGTATGGGCAACCTGAATTTGCAAGCGCTGCTTTTTTCCCATTGCAAACTGAGAAACCACCCGCTCAGCATTAAATCAGCGTATTGGCGTATCGAAAATGTTTGTCAAACGTAAAACCCATACTGATGAATCACTTCGACAGGTGCAATCAGTAAAGGCTACAGGCTCAAATTCCGCTACGTTGTTTTGGTAAATTATCCTCATTATCACAGTTCCAAGAATAAACCTTCATTCCATTATCATTTTTTTAGCTGAGATTCCACTAATAATAGAAGCAGGGGTTTCTTCAGCCTGTGGTTTTGACAATACTGGCTCTACCGCCTGAACGACGTCAACTCTGTGCTGTAGGCAAAACTAGTCTTGTCGTGTCGCCTGAACAACACTGCCTGACTGCAGCAGTTTTAGAGTCTAGGCATCTCGTTAGAAGGATCAGGTATATTTCTCCAAATCACCTCTCACGCGTCTACATCTGAATCATCCATAACGTCGTGAGTCTGGGTTGTGATGGATTTTTCAGTGGCATTGTTGCTATTTCCAGTATCGTCAAAAGTCGTCACAATGTAAGAGAAATATCGTCGAAGAGTGCGCTATCCTCGCATCTTCAATTCGCTGTCTGTGTTTGCTTGCCCAAGTCTTCACGCTAACACTCAATGCCACATCGCCCCTTTACGGAAGAATGGATTCAGCAATTTTCCGACCCCTATGCAGTCTTGGGGGTGTCGGTGTCGGCAGACGATCGCCGCATTCTCAAAAGATTTCGCGCCGTTGCAAAGTTGCTCCACCCCGATAGCCAACGTCTCACTGACCCCAAAGAAAAGGCGATCGCAGGTCAGGTACTAGCTAAGCTGATCAACCCGACGTATCAACGCCTCAAACTAGAAAAAGGTCGGGCAGAATCACTAGCACTGCTTCGGTTCCGGGTGCGACGCATGACCCGAGATGAACCTCTTGCTCCGACCAGTGAGACTGCGCGGAGACTTTTAAAAACACCTGTGCCTAAAGTTGAGGTCTTTTATGAGCAGGTTGTTGCTCAGCTAGCTGAAAACCAGTTAAGCTCCTTGAGCCATTTTGAGGCAGCGACAAAGGAACTCGCTGAGCTAAATTTAGCTTATCTTCGCCTTAAAATGGGCGAGCCGATGATTCGTGAGAAGCGCACAGGACTGGTGCCGGAGACCACCTCTAAGCCTCGGCAGTTTACGCCAACTCCGCCAGCTTATGCCAAACCCTCACCCCCAAGCTATGCGGAAAAACATTTTCTGCGAGCGCAAGAATACATCAAAAAAGCCAATTATCAAATGGCCGTACAAGAACTGCGAGACGCAATTCGCATCGAAGCGGATCAGGCTCGATACCATGCACTGTTAGCCAAGGCATATCTCGCCCAGCGATTGCCTGGAGCTGCAAAAGCTTACTGTCGTAAGGCTCTGGAGCTTGACCCCACAAATCAATTGGCGATCGCCTGTGCGAAAGCGTTGAACATCGACGTAACTGCCCCCAACCGGGGCAAAAAAATGCCAACCACGCCCAACCGCGATGCCCAACAGTCAACAACTACTCACAACGGAACCAAGAACAACGGACTGTTTGGGGGGCTGTTTGCTCGCAAGCGTTAATATTACTGCTATTCTGCTCTGTATTGGTTGTCGGATAGCCTTTGGCATGTAATGCTGAAGGATGACTTAAACCTAGAAGTGACTTACCCACAAAGAGTTATGGCTGTTAAGAAAGGCTCTCTTGTTCGCGTTATCCGAGAAAAGCTAGAAGACAGCATTGAGGCTCAGGCCAGCGATAATCGGTTTCCTCCCTACATCTTCGAGACAAAGGGAGAAATTGTTGATAGCCGGGGCGACTATATGTTGGTCAAGTTTGGTCATGTGCCGACTCCCAACATTTGGCTCAAAGCTGACCAGTTGGAAGAGTTTGAATAAGCTATCATAAGAGCATAAGTAGGTTGTTCCAACGGAGCGCAATCGCACACTCTGCAAGCGGTATCCTCCGAAATCCTATGAACTCTTGTCCTCCCTTTGTTCCCATTTGCAATCCTCCTCGCGTCACTGTCATCGGTGCAGGAAACGTGGGGAGTGCTTTGGCTCAGCGAATTATTGAAAAAGATCTAGCGGATGTCGTTTTGCTCGACATTGTTGAAGGGCGTCCCCAGGGGATTGCCCTCGACTTGATGGAAGCCCGCAGCGTTGAGGGGCACAACTGCCACATCATCGGCACCAACGACTATCAAGATACGGCCAACTCCAACATCACTGTCATCACTGCCGGATTGCCTCGCAAACCTGGCATGACGCGAGATGACCTGATGCAAACCAACGGCAAAATTATTATTGAGGCGACTCAGCGAGCGATCGCCCATTCTCCCGATTCCATTCTCATCCTGGTCACGAATCCACTAGACGTGATGACCTATCTCGCATGGAAGGTCAGTGGATGGCCGCACCAACGGGTGATGGGGATGGCCGGAATTTTAGACTCTGCCCGGTTCCAGACCTTTATCGCCATGGAGTTAGGCATTTCTCCGTCCGATGTGCGGGCGATGGTGCTGGGAAGTCACGGAGACTTGATGGTGCCACTGCCAAGCTACTCGACTGTCAACTCCATTCCCATTGCCGAACTGATGGATGCTGACACGATTCATCGTTTGGTAGAGCGAACTCGTCATGGGGGCGCTGAGGTAGTCGGCTTGTTAAAAACGGGTGGAGCCTACTACGCACCGGCCTCGTCAGTCTGCCAGATGATTGCAGCAATTTTGAGAGACGAGTCTCGTCTACTGCCTGCTGCAAGCTATCTGCAAGGGGAATATGGGCTAGATGACGTATTTATCGGAGTGCCGTCGAGATTGGGCTGTGCTGGCGTTGAGTCAATTCATGAGCTTCAGCTCCAACCCTGTGAACTCGCAGCCCTGCAGCACTCCGCAAACCAGGTGAAAGAGAAAGTAGAGAGGGCGATCGCCCTTTTCAATCTCTAGACACAATCTCTAGCCAAACTTGCCTAAAGCATTTTCACGCTTAGCTCAAATTCCAGTAAAAGAGTACTAGATTTTCTTGTCTCTTGCGTATATTATTGAGTCAAGCAAATAGTACAAAAGCACTATTTGCTTGACTATATTTTTGGTAGCCATATTCTGCTGGCATCAGGTGGTCGAGGTGGAGCCATACCGCGCTGGAGCATCTCCCTGTCGAAATGACATGTCAGGGTCGTGTGACAGCATCATGTCTGAGAGCAAGTTCGAAAGACCTTCTGCGAGGGAATAGCGATGAGATTTTTGTCCCCACGATTGCAACAGATTTTCTTATCTCTAAGTCTTGTATGGGTGACGCTGACCTTGGGGGGCGATCGCGCGCTGGGGGCTCGCCTAATCAATTGGTACGCAACTCAGTCTACTGTTACTGCAGGTGATGGTACTGCAGGCGATGGCGTCGAGGATCAATCGTCGAACGGTGAGGCAATTGGAGTCGCAGAGGAAAATCCATCACCGTTGTTGTCTGAGCGCCCGTCCTCCGAAAGTTTGGCCGACGCAGTGGAAGCAGCTCGTCTCTCTGTCGTTCGTATCGAGCTAGAGGGCGTTGCAGGCACCACAGCAGAATCGGGATCGGGTGCAATCATTGACGCTGAGGGATTAGTGTTGACCAATGCTCATGTGGTTCGAGACGGCGCACAGGTGACCGTCACCCTTTGGGATAAAACCGAGCTTCAGGGACAGGTACTTGGAAAAGATACTCGCTTAGATCTCGCCGTTGTTCAGATCGACGCAGAAGAGCTTCAAGCTTTGCCCGTTGCAGACTCAGCTCAAGTGCGCCCAGGAGAATGGGCGATCGCCATTGGCAACCCCTTAGGCTTAGACAACACCGCGACGATCGGAATTATCAGCGCTGTCGATCGCAGTAGTGCCGATGCCCGCACCTACTCTCACCAAGGCCCCTTTATCCAAACGGATGCGGCTATCAACCCAGGCAACTCGGGGGGGCCATTGTTAGATGAAGAAGGCAGCTTGATCGGCATCAACACGGCTGTCTTAGGCGGCACTCAGGGAATTGGCTTCGCCATTCCAATCAACATGGCTCAAGACTTTGTTGACCAAGTCATGACGGAAACTCATTCATCTACTTCGCCCTTGAAACAAGAGATTCCATCTTCACAGGAGGAGCAAACGCCAGCTCTCGATGAAACTCCAGCCAATCATGATGCACCTGACTATGAGCCTCGTCCAACGGTTCCACTCGACGACGAGTCGCTTCAACAAGATGACAGGTCATCGGCAAGAACGGGTGACACAACTCCTTCCTTCGACGCCCCAGAGTCGTCGGGTTCTTCCTTTGAGCAATCCTTAATGGATAGGCCACAATTAGGGATTTACGCTGCTTTTCCACCTGAGGCGATCGCCGCTGCCGATGCGGCTCGGGACGATCCGGAAGCCTTGGAAGAGCCAACCTGGGGCGTTCAGGTGGTTAGAGTATTGCCCAACTCCCCAGCATCACACGTTGGATTACAAAGCGGCGATATGATTATGGCGGTTGATGGTGTACGCGTGACGACTCCTAACAATCTGCGATTGCGCATCAGTCGAGCCACTCCCCATACACCTGTCGCGATTGACATCAGAAGAAATCGACGAAGTTTAACTTTGTCCCCCTCTCTCGTTCCCCCCTTGACTTCGAGGCTTCAACCATAAGAGCTTGCATCAGAGTTTGGGCAACATGCGACTGCGGTCACTGCTTCATTGCCTAAAATTTTTTAAAATTGTATGTAGTGAACGGTTCGCTCTTTCATCAATCCTTAATATTGAAAGACTAGCCTGTGCCTATGTCGAGTCAGACACAGACGATACTTTTCCCAAGATTTAGCCCTTTGAAGATTAAAGCTAAGAATTGACAACGCTTTAGCAAGTCGGGTTCAAACAAATCGAGGAATCAGTATCGGTTGTCTTGACGACTAGAGTGAGCAACCCTTTACCGCAACTTTAAGAAAATCGGGGGATGAAACCATGGCCGAGGTGCGCCAAATTTACCAGCTAGGTCACCCTGTTCTAAGACAAGTGGCTTTGCCCATTTACAACATTCGAGATAGCTGGTCAAAATCCCTTATTCAAGATTTGTTGGAAACCTTGCATCATTTACACGGAGTTGGCATTGCTGCTCCGCAGGTTGGCATATCTCGTCGGGCAATGGTTGTTGCGTCTCATCCCAATTCGCGATATCCAAATGCTCCCAAGATGGAGCCAACTGTGATGGTAAATCCTCATTTGATTAATTGCTCAGATGAGACGATAAAAGACTGGGAAGGATGTCTCAGCGTTCCAGGCGTGCGAGGACTGGTGTCTCGCTATGCGGCTGTCGAAGTCGGCTATACCGATCAGAGAGGACGGCTTCAGCGACGAGAATTTGACGGATTTGTCGCCCGCATTTTCCAGCACGAACTGGATCATCTTGAAGGCCGAGTGTTTCTCGATCACGTCAAGAATACTGCCACGGATTTAATCTCTGACCAAGAGTATCTCGATCGTCAAGTGCAAGCACTTGAAAAGTATCCAGAGCTTGCCACAGCTTGAACGGGTCAGTATTGCTCTGAGCCTTTGATAATGCCGTTTTTGCTTAGATTTCCTCTTAAGCGACAACAGAATATAGTCCCTAATTTTGGATGACCGGGCGCAGCCTCGCTACGCCCGGTTCTTTGTGAGCGAAAAAGAAGTCTCATATAGTGCTACGCGCTGATAT
>CAKZMO010000545.1 GCA_937128595.1 uncultured cyanobacterium
TGATGGAGAAGCCGCGCACCGCGCGGCTTCTCCATCAATATCTGTCCTAACCTACCTGCGCATTGCTACATTCAGATATGAATGACGCTAGATGCTGGAGTCAGCGATCGTGTCGGATTGATTCAGCCCGACGATATCTTCAAATGCAGCGGCAACCGCACAGGCTGACCAGGGAATGGTGACCAATAGACCAAGGCCACACAGTAGCGCTCCTCCAACATTGAGCAAAACCAGAACTAGAACAAAGCCGAACATCGAAAACCACTCGCGCGTCACGATTTTTCGACTCGCTTCAAGGGCATCCCAAAAATCTAGCCGCTTTTCAATCACGAAGCACATCCCAAAGAGATAGCAGACGCCGATATAGATTCCAGGAATGAGCAAAAGCACCAAACCCAGAGCCGTAATCAAGCTGCCGACGAGACTCACCAGAAAAATCGGCAAGAAGTTTTGGAATCCCTGGAAAAAGTCAGAAAAGCTATACGATCGCCCCTTCATAATGCCGAGCGCGACAATGTAGAAGCCAGCTCCCAACACGGGTGAAACGATGGCGTTGGCTAAACCGCCCTGCCCTTCAGCATTGGAGCCAATCGGCGCAGGCAGAAGTGAAAGCATAAAACCAATCACTGCCAACAAAAGTGTGAATAAGACAAAAGCCCAGGCAAACTCTTTGAAGATATCCCAGCCACGACTCAAATAATCGCCTATCTTGACGGTGTAGTTTCGATTAGCTAGCTCTGAATCAGAACCTGTCATCAGAAACCTCCTAGCACTTAAAAACTTGCTGTACATTCGCCACGGATGATCGAATGTGGCGATCGCCCACACTCCGAGAATGGCACAACCCACCTTCATCCGATGCAGAAAGGCTAGTTAGGTAAAGCGTTTGTAACAGATCGAATCAATGTGCAAGCTTATGAGCTTCAGGGAGTAGCATTCAGCGACATGAAGCTTTTGCCGCAGGACGTGTCAAGAAAATCAGCACCAAAATTGGGTAAATCATGCCGACAACACTGCCAATAATCGCGCCTACGACTGCTCCAATTGCTGCTCCCACTTCTCCCGATGGACTCGTACTCGCAAACTGACCAGACAAGCTAACCGCTGAAATCACGCCATTGAGAATGTTGAAAACAATACTAAAGATCGCTAAGTAGATGGAACCTTTGCGTCCCCATTCGGCATATCGCAACAGACCAATGCCAAATACGATTGAGAGAATGGCTAAAACAGGAGACAGAAAAACGGTGAACTGGAGCCATGAAGCGTACAGTCCAGTAGCTCCTAGCAGTTGTAACGTTGTTTCTAGTCCCACAAAACTAAGCGGAGCAGTAACGAGAGAAATTGCCCCAAATACAATGCTAAGAATTCCAAAGACTTTTACTGCTGTAGATTTTGTACTCGCCATGTGAAATATTCCCTGGATGCTTTTGAAGAAAATAATATGAACTGAGACAGAAGTGATGCTTGCTATCCCGGTATGTGACTAGACTTTACCCGATCGCCTTTCACTTCAGATGAATTGCTAAAACACATTAAGCGGCAACGCCCACGAGATTGCAGGTGGGCTTGGGCAACGAAGAATTTAAGATGGTGAAGACAGGTATGGTTGAGACAAGTAACGCTGACTTTGCTCTCTCTGTCTACAGGTAGACCCTTAGAGGATGTTTGAAAAGTATTAGACAACACGCTGGAACAAGACTGATCCCCCTAAATCCCCCTTGAGAAGGGGGACTTTGATCCGGTTCCCCCTTTTTCAAGGGGGGCTAGGGGGGATCTGAAGTAGCATTGACGACTTCTCAAACATCCTCTTAACGATTCCT
>CAKZMO010000546.1 GCA_937128595.1 uncultured cyanobacterium
CGCCCGGTTTCAACAGGCGATTGACCTGCTGAATGGTCGCTTGCGGGTCGGGTAGATGTTCTACCAGATGCAACGCCACTACCGCACTGAATGTACCCGCCTCAAATTGATCAATCTCGCCCACATCCATCTGATTGATCTCGGCTTTGGGTGCATTGATGCGCGATTGCTCCACACTGTAGTCGATGAGGTCAATGCCCACGCACTGGAAATCATCTTGCAGCAAACCGAGCAGATGCCCCAGCCCACAACCGAGTTCTAACAGCTTGCCGCCG
Source organism: uncultured cyanobacterium (assembly GCA_937128595.1). GTDB lineage: Bacteria > Cyanobacteriota > Cyanobacteriia > CAKZMO01 > CAKZMO01 > CAKZMO01. The sequence continues at coordinate 276 of CAKZMO010000546.1, forward strand.
TCAGTCGGTCCATGCTCACGGATGAGATGGGCGAAATACCGCCGTGCAAACCAGTACATGCTGAAGCGACCCATTTCACGGTCTGCGTAGTTCCAGCGTTTGAAGTATGCGGCGGTATAGTGCTGCCGATAGTCTGCATCGGCGTGTTTGGTATTCAGTTCGTCACTCATAATGCTACCGGGGAGACCATCGGCTTGCGGGCATCGAATAATTCAAATGAGAGATCGTCCAGGTGCAGTACACCATACGTGTGTGAGGTATACCGCGCACTCTTGAACGTGTAGATGGAGCCAGGGTTGACGACGCAGCCATTTTCTACACGGGCGTACATCGGCACATGCGTGTGCCCGGTGATCAACACATCAGCCCGTAGTGAGTTGAGCATCATCTCCAACAGCGTATCGGAGGCGTGGTCACGGTAGAGGCCCCAGGCATTGCTGCCGGGCTTGCCGTGGCACATGAACACCCGCACCCCATCGAACTCGCCTTCCCAATCAACGGGGAGGTTGTTTAAGTAGTGTAGGTTCTCTTTACTAAGTCCGGTCACACACTCATCATGGTTGCCGCAGACGGTTGAGATGTTGCGCGTGCGGATCATATCAACGACGCGGTTTTCTTCCGGGCCACGCCCGACGAGATCACCCGCACAGACGATGTGATCCACCTTGTGATGATGGTCTAACTGATCTAATACTCTTTCCAGTGTTGCACGGTCACCGTGTATATCTGAAATAACACCAATATCCATATCCTATATCCTGGGATTAACGTAATGATTCTATTATAGGGCAAGTGTCGCAAAATTCCCGTCCGGTTTTGGTTATAACATGCACCGGGTGACCCTTGTAATATATGAATCTCATCAAAAATTTAGTCAATCACTTGTGTGACTGTTGACGGGATATGCTATGATTGTCAGAATATAGATGTACATAAATCCCATCAATCATTCCGAAGTGACTCTATGACGACCATTATGCTCATCCGCCACGCCGTTAATGACTTTGTCAAGACGGGCAAGCTGGCAGGTTGGACGCCTGAAGTCCATTTGAACGAAGAAGGTCAAGCACAGGCACAAGCCCTGGGTGAACGTCTCGCGGATACCACCATTCATCACATTTATGCCAGCCCGCTAGAACGCACGATGGAAACGGCGGAAGCCATCTGTCAACATCATGCACATCTGGAAATTGTCCACAATCACGAGATTGCAGAAGTACGCTATGGTGATTGGGAAGGCGCGAAAATCGCTGATCTGCGGCGGCGCAAAATGTGGGATGTGGTGCAGGAATATCCCTCACGGGCGTATTTCCCCAATGGTGAAACCATGCGCGGTGTACAGACCCGCGCTGTGAATGAAATCGAACGGTTGGTACAGGTTCACCCGCGTGAGACCGTGACCATCGTCGGCCACGCCGACATCATCAAGATGGTACTGGCACATTACCTGGGCATGCATCTGGATAACTTCCAGCGAATTGTCGTGTCACCAGCCTCAATCAGTGTGCTGATGCTCGGCCACAGCCGACCCTTCGTTGCGATGATGAATGACACAGCACACGTCAGTATGCTGGAACGCGAACGCAAAAAGCAGCAAGCGGCTGCCCAATAGTGAAGACGAGAAAATAACAACTATGTCCGACGTAGAAATCGAACTCAACCCGGTTGATTTTGTCACGATTGGCACCATCGGCCCCAAGGGGCAGCGGGTGTTTTATCTGCAAGCCGGGTACAACAATCGGCTTGTATCGCTGGTCATCGAAAAGGAGCAATCCTGGGCGTTGAGCGAAGCCATCAACGAGTTGATCGATGACCTGGATCAACGATATGGTGACACCGAGGATGAGGAAATCACCCTGGATGGCATTGATATGGAACTGCGCGAACCCATCGAACCTGTGTTCCGTGTCTCTCAGATGGGCCTGGGCTATGATGAAGACCAGGACAAGATCGTGCTGGTCGCTCAGGAGTTGGTCCCCAACCGTAGCGATGATAGCCCATTAGGCAGCATCGACGGTGATGGGGAACAAGCAGGTATTGTGCGTTTGTGGTGCAGCCGTGAGCAAATGCGTGCGCTGAGTGCGCAGGCTATCACCACGGTTGAATCCGGGCGTGCGGACCCCAAACAGAACGGACGGTTGGTATACTACTGGACTTAAATTGAGCGACCCAAACGCAGAACGCCAAAATGATGATGACGGTGACGGTGACAGCACCAACGATGAGAGCTTGCCCATAACCCCGGAACAGGTGTTAGAGGTGCTGGCCTGCGGTGACTTCGATACAGAACATGGGGCCATTCGCTGGAGTTCAAATTATACGTTCCTATGCTCAGTTACTCAGGGTGACCTCACTGTGATGGCCGTGTACAAGCCCCGTAGCGGTGAACGCCCACTGTGGGATTTCCCAGACGGGACGTTGTGCCAGCGTGAACGGGCTGCTTATCTCACATCGGCGGCGATGGGATTGCATCAGGTGCCGCCTACCGTTTTACGTGATGGACCGCGTGGGTTAGGGTCAGTCCAGTTTTTCATCGACCATGACCCGGAATACAATTACTTCTCCTTTGACGAGAGCCTGCTGCCACAACTGATGCAGCTTTCGCTATTTGATGTGTTGGTCAATAATGCGGATCGCAAAGGCGGCCACTGCATTGTGGATAGTGAAGGTCGGCTGTGGGGTATTGACCACGGCATCGCCTTCCATAGTATGCATAAACTGCGCACGGTAATATGGAACTTTGCCGGGCAGACGATCCCTGAATCACTGTTGACAGCCGTCAATACGTTGTGTGAAACCGTTGAGACCGTTGATAGCGACTACCGCACCGAGATGGACCAACTCCTCAGCCTGGCGGAGATGAACGCCTTCCGTAAACGCATAGATCGCGTGTTGCATACTAAGGTCTTCCCACAGCCCGGCCCTGGACCGAATTACCCCTGGCCACCTGTGTAAGTAACCACTGTAACCACACCCAAACCAGACGTTTGTTTTGCAAACGCGCACCTTGTATTACACTAAAGATGCGATTTCACTACCCATGCGGGAGGATCCGCTGTGTCCAACGATCAGGCACGAATTCTATTAGAACGAGGCATCCAGGCAGCTAAAGCAGGCCAGACCGAGCAGGCACGCAAGCTCCTACAGCAATCACTACGCATTAACCAATACAATGATATGGCCTGGTTGTACCTTGCCAGCGTCTCCACCGGCAAACGCGAACGCCTCTTGAGCCTCAAAAAAGCTCTGGAGATCAACCCGCAGAATGAGATGGCCATCAAAGCGGTGCGGGCGATGGGCATTGACCCGGCGCAACTCGTGCCGCAAGCCCCTACGATTGAAGAATCACTGGCCGAAGACGATGCCGTTGTCCAGCGGGGTGATGTACCGCTGCCGGATGCCGAAACCCTCGCGGATGTGCAGGCTTTCGCAGAAGAATTGTCTCAGGAGTATCTAGCGAGTCAGGCCGCGCCCAGCCCTGATATTGAGTGGGCACGCAAGAGTCGTGGCCGTGCCGGTGAGCATGAGATCACCATACTGCGCTTACAAATCGGTGCGGTGATCGCGGTGATTTTGTTCACCGGATTGGGCGTTTTGGGCACGGTTGTCGCCAATAACCCGGAAGCGCAGCGTCTGATCTTCGGGCCGACATCTACGCCACGCCCACCCACGAGTACGCCACGCCCGACATCAACACCGATCTTCACGTTCGAGGCGACCACCACCCCGGTTCCGCCGCAGACAGCCACCCCCTTCCCTGAGTTAGACGGGTTGATCGTGCGTGGGCGTTTCGCTGCTACCCCGGCACCCACACAGCTTGACCTCCCTGCCCCAATTGATAACGCCGTGGGCACAGCCATCAGCGCGTTGGAGATCAACGATAATCTGGATGGTGCCCTGAGCATCTTGGAGCAGAGCCGCGCACGCATGGGCAATAACTTCAATCCCAATTACTTCTACTATGATGCCCTGGTCCAGTTACGGCTGGGCAATACGGATGCAGCATCTGCTATTTTGGCGCAGGCCGAAGACATCATCGCTGGCGGCATCCGCGAGAATGAAAATACCAGCCAGGCCTTGATTGACCAGGGCACGGCATTAGTTCGTTTGGAGCAAGCACGACAGGCCATCGACGCAGGTAACACACAATCTGCTAATGGGCTATTGGGTGAAGCACGCAACCGGGCAGAGAGTGCGCTGGTCTTCAACAGCGAAATCGCGGTGCCCTATATCGCTATTGCTGAT
>CAKZMO010000547.1 GCA_937128595.1 uncultured cyanobacterium
TCGTAGGTTGTGGTTGACTTAAGGAAACCCAACAATGCCATTAAAATCTGGCTGTGTTGGGTTTCGCAAGCTCAACCGCAACCTACATCATCAAAGACTCTGGCTACAAAATAAGATGTGTCAGGCAGCCAGGTTAGATACTACAGCTTGCTTGACTTGCATGGGGCTCACTTTGAATCGATGATACCCAAAGCAAGTAGTTTTTTTGAGAAAACTATTTCTAATGCCTCATGTCACAATACTAGGATGTAGCCTTCGCTGTCGCAGAATTGCTTTTCCAAGCTCTCGTGGCGGTACTTCACAGCGGCGCAGCAGTGATAATGTTTCTCCCACCCCAAATGAGAATTCAAAGATGGTCAGGGGCGATCGCCTCTCTCATAGTCGGTGTTGTCTGCATGGCATGCACCCAGCAAACACAAGACCTCTACAAAGTTGAGATTGAGCGATCCTGTCGTGAATGCGACTTAGAAGGCGTCAATCTTTCGGGTGAAACCCTCGGCGGCAAATATCGTGTGCCCCTCAGCAACACGCCCCTATCCACTTCTCCAGAAGGCTTGAACTATGCAGAGCCCGTAGACCTGACGGGCTCGAATCTCAAAGACTCTAATCTAAGCTACACCAACCTCAACGAGGTACTCCTCAATGAGACAGACTTGCAAGGAGCCGATTTGTCAGATGCGTCGTTGGCTGAGGCACAAATCGTTTCAGCTGATTTGAGTGGCGCGAATCTTCAGCGTGCAAACCTGACCGGAGCCGATTTGACGGATGCAAACTTAACAGACACAAATCTTCAGGGAGCTCAGCTAACCGGAGCTAACCTAACCAACGTGACCTTAACCGGAGCAAATTTACAAGAGGCAAACCTGAGTGGAACCGACCTCAGAGGAATTGACTTAGCAGAGGTTAATTTAGACAATGCCGATCTCACTGATACCCGAGTCGATCGGTAAACCGAGAATATAAACACTGTATGCTTGCTCTGACAACCTCCAACGCATTAAGTTTGGGAGGAAATGTGAGGAGTCTTTGAAGAAACGTCGTGTACTTACTAATTCCCGCAGCAGGCACGGGACAGCGCATGAAAGAGGCGTGGCAGCGTCAGGGGAAAGCCCAACGCAACAAGCTGCTGTTGCCTGTGCTGTCTCAGCCTATTCTCGCCTGGACGCTTCGAGCCGCTGAAGCGGCTTCCCAAATTGTCTGGATTGGTCTTGTGGGCCAGCCTTCTGACTGGCCAGACTTTGAGGAAATTTTATCAACTCTCAATCTGACTACATCAGTGGAGTTGGTCAAGGGCGGCAAAACTCGTCAAGAATCCGTATACAACGGCCTGAAAGCGCTTCCAGACCAAGCGCAACATGTTCTTATTCACGATGGGGCGCGTTGCCTCGCCACACCCGAACTTTTCAATCGTTGTGCCGATGAGCTGAAAACTAGCAGCGGCCTCATTGCAGCTGTTCCAGTCAAAGACACCATTAAGAAGGTTGCTCCTAATAGTAATCTCATCGAAAGCACTCCCGATCGCCACGGCCTATGGGCAGCTCAAACGCCGCAAGGTTTTGATGTCGAGCAGTTGAAAAACTGCCACGAGCGAGGACGGCAAGAAAGATGGGCGGTGACTGACGATGCAGCTCTATTTGAGCAATGCGGTTTATCCGTAAGGATTGTGGAAGGAGAAGAAACCAACCTAAAAGTAACGACTCCTGTAGATTTGGCGATCGCAGAGCTGATTCTAAAATCTCGCTTAGAGAAACCTACGACCCAACCCTGAAGCCCTAAAAAACATGAGCAGAACGAACTCAATGGAGAGCGCTAGATAGCTTCAACAAGTCAATTCTGCTCATGTTTTCCTGGAGAGGACGATAGACAGCGATCGCGTACACAATCTTCAGTTTGAGCGGCCTTAGATTGTTCACATGGTCACGGACACCTCTTTTGGCCGCTCACCCTTTTTTACTCGTTCAACATTTTCAACATAAGGCTCATAAACCGACGGTTGCATTCGGGCTTTAGCCGAGATCATGACAGCTTGGTGCTCAGGTTGCAGCTTCTGGAAGAAAAGCTTCAGCTCCTCAGATGACAAAGGCTCTTCCTCCCAATAGTTGAGGCTCAGCTTGTGTTCAGCTAAGAAATGCCCAGACGATTCAGGAATGACTCGGTTTACAAAAGTTCCATAGAGAATGTATTCAGAGAAATTCCACTGTGAGGCAATGCACTGCATCCAAGAGCGGCTATGCAACTTTTCAATATGTTCACACATCCGTTTCACATTGCTTTTGCGCCAGCTGATGAGATTTCCAATATAGTCTGGGGCGGGCATAGGGGTTGGCTCTAGTCCCAAAAGCTCGCTTGCCGTCTGATGCCACTTCTTATGTTCTTGCATCCAGTCACAATTGCCATCGATTTCACAATACAGCCTGACGTCTGAATCCTGGAAAAACTGGTGCTCGTCGAAAGGGCGAACAAAGGCGACATCAGAATCGACGAATATTGCGATTTCTTCCTCAATGGATAGAACAGTTGCAATCTTGATAATTTGCTGCAGCAGCCAGTTACGGATTGGTAAGCCTTTGAAGTTAATCCAAAAACGACTCCGAAAAGGTGTTTTTTTAATCCACCAAGGCAGCAAATCCTCAACAATAAGAATTACAGTTGAAGGACTTTCAAGTTTTGAGAAAAGTGGATAGTCGATGCGATCGACCACCAAATAATGCTTGATTCCCTGAGGAACAAATTGCTGGATGGTGTTGCACAAAAGCTCACAGCGTTCGAAGTCGCGTGCAAAACTTGGCGTAATGAATGCGACACTTGGAGAAGGAGATGTCATAGCTAGTTTGTATTCCTTTCTGCAACTCAACTCATATATCTTCGATTTAACCTACTCCTGTATTCGTCATCGTTATCGATATGTCAGGAGAGCTATCGGTTGAACGGGGGGCAATTCAAGAGCGTTTACCGCAACAGTAATGCTCCTCGTAAACACTTAAGCCAAAGCAGATGCAGTGTGCTCAAAAAAACATCCGTTTTTGCGAGATTAAGATTTGAACCTGATTTAAGAAGGCAGCGCGCAAAAGCTACCCCTTTGTAATTGATTTCGTATGGCGATCGCCTCTCTCAATATAGATAGGATTGCTGTGGGTTGCAGATATTTCGATGAATCCTGAACAGGAAAGTTCCATTAGCTGCTCGCCTCATACTCTAACCTTTGGACTAACTTTAAGTAAGTGAAAAATGAACAACACTGTATTCATCTCTCGCAAGCCAAAGCATTTTTGAAAGATATATTGAGTCTTTTCTAAAGCTCTATAGTGCTACGCGCTGATATAAAACCAATAGTTGATAGAGAAGCCGCGCACCGCGCGGCTTCTCTATCAATATCTG
>CAKZMO010000548.1 GCA_937128595.1 uncultured cyanobacterium
CCCGACGCGGCGCGGAGACCCGCATTCCGCAAAATTCTGTGTCACATCGGGCGCGCAGACGGTCCAAGTCTCCTGCACACGTCGATCGTGTGAACGAGACCGAGGAGGGCCTGCAAGCCCCCAACCGACGCCAGGGTTTGCGCACCAGGTTCCAGCCGGGGGGGATTGCGGTCCGACCTCGAGCCGACACCGATGCGGACTGTTGACTGCCCAGCCAATCCACTCGATCGCGCTGAACCGTCGTTTGGCAATCATCAAAAGTCACCGAATCGGGATCAAGGAAATGAGCGATCGCTAGTTCAACCACAAACTCGGCAGGCATCTCATAACGAGTGGCGTAATGAGCGATCGCGACTTGAAAATCATGGGACAAGTCATTCAAAAAGCTTGACGCATTAAACAGATCGGCAGCCTCCGTTTCAGAGGGAGAAGAGATCGGTAGTTCCAGAAAATAGCGTAACGCACACTCAATAACCATAGAGGGAGCCATCTGCGCCGCATTCGCATACCCCACGATCGCCGTCTGAACTGGACGTGGCAATGAGTCAAACAATCGAATTTGGGTGTTTAGGTCGGTCTGGGACATCGATTCAGTCCTCCTGAGCAATGCGATCGTTATGCGACGGTCTGCGAACTTGTAAGATGATGCGCTCTAACTGTAATGATAACCGAGTCCATGGGTAGGACAACAAGACAACAGCGATGCGAATATCTTCCGGCGGAACTCGATCCAGCAATGCCCAATTCAGAACTTTATGTCCTCCCTTAAAACGATTGCGCACATGACCTGACTTACCAACGTAAACAATGCCAGAGTCCCGATACTTGACGGCATAAATTCCAGGGCAACTAGGCAATTCACTGAAGTCCTTACTCAAGGGATAGCAGTCTTTGAACGAAATAGACTCTAACTCATCTAGAATCCGTAATGCTTCTTGATGAATCGAATCTTGAGAGATGCCCATAATTCATTATATAAAGTTAGCGCAATCGAAACATATAAGAGGACAGGCATGAAAGGCACTTGCTTCTCTATGAGAGAGGCAGACAGCTATCCTAGCTCTCAACTACTTTGACTGTAGGCAATTATCTCATTATTCTCTATATTTGAAACACCTGAACCGCTGACTATATTACAGCTTCTTAGGACAGGCATCATCAGAAATGAGACCTATAACATGACACGTATTTATTGCTATTTCTAAGCATATTTCTGGGCAAAAGTATTTTCGCGTAATTTTTGCGTAAGTAATACTATTGGTGAATGCGATGATTATGTGAAAGGCTACCAACAATTGACATTTCGCTTCACTTTGAAGAATCCCATATCCGACATACTGAACTGCCGTGAGTGAATATTCCATTCAACCCACTGATCACGAAAATTCTGATACCAGCCGAGATGCTGCTGACATCGCATCAACGCCGTACCAAGCGATGCTGAATGATGTCGTCGCGTTGTTAGAAGACGGACGACGGGCAGCCGCGCGATCAATCAATTCTGTTATGACCATGACCTACTGGAAAATTGGTCAACGGATTGTGGAAGATGACCAACAGGGCAATGAACGTGCGACCTATGGTGAATCCCTGATCAAACGTCTATCAAAGGATCTCACAAAGCAGTTAGGGCGAGGATTTTCAGAGCGAAATCTTGAACAGATGCGGCGCTTCTATATACTCTGGCCAATCTCGCAGACACCGTCTGCGGAATCTGATACTCAGTTACTTAGCGATCGCTTTCCATTGCCTTGGTCGCACTATGTCAAGTTGTTATCAGTACAATCGCCAGAGGCACGCACCTTTTATGAGGCAGAAGCACTCAAAAATGGATGGTCGAATCGCCAGTTAGCGCGGCAAATTTCAACCCAGTTTTATGAACGTACCTTACTATCGCGCAACAAGGCAGCCATGCTAGAGAAAGGCGCGATCGCTCAGGCGGTTGACCTGGTGCGTCCAGAGGAAGAAATTAAAGATCCTTTTGTACTGGAATTTCTGGATCTGAAAGACGAATACTCTGAAAGCGATCTAGAGAATGCGCTGATTCAACACATTGAGCATTTTTTATTGGAACTGGGCACCGATTTTGCATTCATCGGACGACAGCGGCGGTTACGCATTGGCGATCAGTGGTTTCGGATCGACCTACTCTTTTTCCATCGGCGGTTACGCTGCTTGGTGATCGTGGATTTGAAGCTTGGGGAATTTAGCCATGCGGATGCAGGACAAATGCACCTCTACCTCAACTATGCCCGTGAACATTGGACATATCCTGAGGAGAATCCGCCAGTTGGTCTCATTTTGTGTAACCGTAAAGATGAGGCGGTCGCAAAGTACGCTTTAGAAGGACTACCGAACAAGGTTTTAGCCGCAGAATATCAAATGACGCTGCCCGATGAATCAACGCTGGCAGCCGAACTCGAACGGACACGCCAACTCCTAGAGGCAAGAGAATAGTCAATAGCGTAATGATGTAATTTTAGCGTAAGTGCTGCAATGGACGAACCAAAAAAGCTCTCGCCAAGGCAAGAGCTAGGATGCATTCAGACATAATCAGTGACGATTTAAGAATCCAGCCGATCAGCGACCCAGATACGATGCACCACGATAGGTCATTGCCTTATTAGGTGCCGGGAGTTCGCTAGCTTCGGGGGTTAAATGAAGCGTTTGCCCACGATAGCGTCCTTGCTGTAGAGGACGGTTCACGGCAATGGTTGCTAATCCAGTGTCGTAGGATTGACCGAGAAATTGAAGTTGCATGGTGGACTTCCTTTTGAGGTATGGGGGCTTTGTTTAGGAACGAATTGAAAAACTGACACCAGTGGTGTCAGAAATTGGAAAACCGCTGGAAAACAGTACTCATACTCTTTTTCAAGTCATTAGGAGTGTGAGTTCCGATATCATTCATCATGCCGTATTCACTTAAATCTCGATGTGGCCGTGATCCGATTAAACCGTGATGATTCCACGTGCTAACGGTGAGCATACAATAAAGACTTCGTGATGCGGACGCAGCGGCCTCGTGACGACGCTCACCGATCGCAGAAACCAATAAGCGACCTGAATCAGAGATCTATCCAGATGCCATCTCCCATGCTCTACATTTTTTCTGGACTACCCGGCACAGGCAAATCTACGATCGCTATCCGTCTGGCGCAACATACTGGAGCAACGTACCTGCGGATTGATACAGTTGAGCAGGGTATTCGAGATGTATTGAAGATGGCTCCAGAGTATGAAGGCTATCAACTGACCCATCGAATCGCGGGTGAAAACCTTGCGATCGGCAATAGTGCAGTCGTTGATTCTTGCAATCCGCTCCAAATCACTCGAACTGATTGGCAATCTGTGGCAGTTCAAAATAACGCAGCTTTTGTCAATATTGAAATACGGTGTTCTGATGAAGCTGAACATCGACATCGCATTGAAACTCGGCGATCGCCCATACCCAATTTGCAGCTTCCAACTTGGAAACAAGTTAAAGAACGGGAATACCATGATTGGATCGAGGAACATATTGCGATCGATACGGCTCACTGCACGATTGATCAAGCATTGAATACACTGCTTCTAAAACTTCGACATAGAGGATAGTTGCAAAGCAAGTGACGTGGATTATTTTAGAAGCACCGAGAAAATAGTTGTTCAAACAAAATCTACGTTGCGTCAGTTTTATACTAATCTGTTGACTATCAACTATTTGTTTTCCATTGTGCTAGTCGTTCTAGCCATTGTTCCCATAACCATTCCAGCTCATCCCGTTCGATCCATTCTAATTGAGCCGGTTCCTCGGGCAGAGCGATCGCTAGCAATGCTTTTTCCAACGTCACGCCATAGGTACTCTGAATCGCACCCCATAACGCTGCAATTTGAAGTTTGTAGTTGGTAAGCCACTCTGGTTTCTTTGGTGCTTTAGAAGATTTCCAGTCGCATAAACATAGACCATGATGGCGAATCGTTAAGATCGCATCGGCTGTGCCAGCGTAATCTAGTTGGCTATGAAACACCATGCCTTCAATTAACCGACTGGCTTCTATCTGCTCTCGTATTGCTTCAAGGCTGTTCCACCAAGGCAGAATCTCTTCATTGAAGTCAGAGAACGGTTGACCGAGCAGATATTCTTCCAGGCACAAATGCAAATCTCGCCCCCGTTGTGATGACGATCGCGCAATCTGATTCGCCTTATCATACCCAACCTTTTTACGCCAGGCATGTAATCGGAAGCGATCGCTCTCTGGTTCAGTCGCTCGCAAGATAGTGGCGATCGCGGGTACAATTTTGCCGGTCGGTAACTGATAGCGGCGTTGTCGTCCCGGGGCCCATTTCGGTGGATATCGTAACCATTCTGTTGTGGGATTATTTCCATAGGAGCGATCGCCAGTCACTGGGTATTTCTCCACGATTAAGGGCAGCGCGAATCATACCGCGATGGGCATGACTGATTCGCAGGGTATGACAACGGCGGCAAAGGGCACGCAGATTAGAATCTGCATTGGTACCACCGAGAGATAATTCGATAATGTGGTCAATGTGAGCCTGCTTGAGTAAAAGTGATCCCTTTGGCTTATCCTGGCAGTAAGGCCCTTGGCACCGTTGCTGGTCTCGATTCCAGATTCGTTTCCGATTCTGTTGCCAAATATCACGCGGTGGACGGCGCGATCGCCACTGCGGATATCGTTTTGATGACAGCATGAATTTCCTTGTCTTATCCTGTTTAGCCTCGCCTAAGCTCACCAGACCTAGCCCGACCCAACCCTGCCGCTCCATGCAGTGCCGCGACAAGTCAAATCACGTGGGTACAGACCCTCTATGAGGTATCTGCACAATCCCATTCTTTCACCTCAAACCGACCAAAACCAATCCGTCGAGCATCGCCTAAACCTACCATGCGACCCGCATCGGTGCAGAGGCTCTGCATCAATGGGCGAGATATGATACTGATATCCCACATTAATGAAAAGGTGCATTGCCAACCGTACATTACGGGCACCCGTGGATGGATTACGAACACCACATACATAGATAAATACATCGGGCAGCGTGCTAGGCATTCGGGAAGCATGAATTAGGGGCGGGGTGTCTTCATTCAGAAAGCGATCTTCCATTAACACTGTAGTATCCAAAATCTGTAAAGATGAGCATACTTCTGATTGAAATCGACGCTTTTTATCTGTGAATGGAGCCGCATCTCGAATACAGCCAAACAGATAGGTATTTGGCAGGAAAAGCTGTCCTTCGG
>CAKZMO010000549.1 GCA_937128595.1 uncultured cyanobacterium
GATGCTCTGCCCCTCAACTGGCCTGCCCGCTTTTTTCGGCGCGATCGCATTCCCGAAGTGATCGACGGCAAGCTCGGCTATTACTCCTTCGACGCAGGTACGCCCATTACTCCTGGAACTTGGCAAGCCATCACCGCTGCAGCTCATATTGCCCTGACTGGACAGCGCCGCATTGTCCAGGGCGATCGCACGGCCTTTGCCCTCTGCCGTCCTCCCGGACACCACGCGGCTCAGGGGATGATGGGAGGCTATTGTTATTTGAATAATGCGGCGATCGCAGCTCAGGCGTTTCGAGACTCAGGAGCCGAGCGAGTTGCCGTCTTCGATGTGGACTATCATCACGGCAACGGCACCCAATCGATTTTCTACGATCGCACCGATGTCCTGTTTCTCTCCATCCATGGTCACCCGATTCAAGAATACCCCTACTACCTCGGCTACGAAGACGAGACGGGCACGGGAGCCGGGGAAGGTTTCAACCACAACTATCCTCTCCGGTGGGGCATTGGCTGGAAGGAGTACGACGAAGCTCTCACCGCCGCAGTGAATCGGCTCAAAGACTACGCGCCTGATGCTTTGGTGATTTCCCTTGGCGTTGATACCTTCGAAGGCGACCCGATCTCCCAATTTCGTCTCACCTCCGACGATTTCCCGAAAATGGGTCGGGCGATCGCCCAAGTCAATACGCCAACCTTGTTTGTGATGGAGGGCGGCTATGCGGTTGAGGAGATTGGTATCAACGCCGTCAGCGTACTGCGAGGATTTGAGGGAGCCTTAAGTTGAGACTGTTGATGTGTTCCGAGTTTGACCTTCACGATCGCAAAAGACATAGGATAAAAAAGAGCTGTGCTTTCTCGTAAGTCTTATGACAACAACAGAGCTGTTTTCAACTCTAAGAAGGTTACCTCGCGCGGATAAGTTGAAAGTAATGCAGTTTTTGATTGCGGAAATTGCAAGAGAAGAAGAACCTGCTTTGCAGTCAGGGGCGACTTATTCACTCTGGTCGCCTTTGAACTCCCATGAAGCTGCTCACAAACTTGCGCAACTCTTGGAATCAGATCAATCACAGAATCAGAGTATCTGACCCAAAATGTGTAACGCCCAGCAATTCAGCTTTACAGAAGGATTTGATGCTTTTGGCGTTCCGGATGCTCTGCCTCAGCTAAATCTGGCTATCACCTATCGAGGTGTGTCTACAAAAGTCTCGGCATTACTGGACACAGGTGCAAGTGTCAATGTTCTGCCATACAGCCTTGGGGTTCAGCTTGGTGCAGTTTGGGAAGAGCAATCAACATCGGTTACTTTAGCGGGTAATTTAGCGTCAGCGGAAGCAAAAGGGTTGTTAGTTTCTGCAAAGGTCGGTGATTTTGATCCTGTCCGATTAGTTTTCGCGTGGAGCCTGTCTGATGACGTGCCCTTGCTCTTAGGACGGATGAATTTTTTTCTAGAATTTGATGTCTGTTTTTATCGTTCGCAACTTGTATTTGAAGTTTGTCCCAAATCTCGAAACGCCTCGTAACTGAATATGGTTCAGCTCAACCAACGATTCCAAAGCTTTGAAGAATATCTGTCCTACGACGACGGGACGGACAATTTGTATGAGCTATTCAATGGAGAATTAATTGCGGTGCCGCCCGAGTCTGGTTTCAATGTCGAAATTGCAAATATGCTATTTGTGGCATTACTACCCATTATGGGACACCGTAGAATTCGAGGACATGGGCTTGAGCTTGAAGTGCGGGGAGAGCCGAGAAACCGCTTCCCTGATTTGACGGTGGTTCAAGAGGAGCATGTGGAACTACTGAGACAGCGCAACACGATTCGGCTGTCGATGCCTCCTCCGATTCTGGTAATCGAGATTGTCAGCCCTGGAGAGGTGCAGCGCAATCGAGACTATGTGGCGAAACGAACGCAGTATCAGGATTTAGTCGTGCCGGAATACTGGATCGTCGATCCGCAAGATGCCTCCATTTTGATTTTGGTGTTGGAGAATGGAGTTTATACAGAAGCAGCGATATTGCGGGATGGAGATGAGGTTGAGTCTCATCAGTTAGGAGACTTAGATTTAGTCGCGGCTGATTTATTTGCTATGGGCTGAGGTAGAAGGCGATCGCCTTCTCATCAACAGTCGCCCCACGATGAACAGAGTTCGGCTCTCCTGCTTAGGGAGTGGTTGCACTGGCAGTTGCTTGTTGCTGAGCAATTTGCGAGTTCTGCTGATATTCCCCAACTTTTTGCTGAGCAACCGTGTAGTTTGAATCGGTGTCGGGTACCGTATTCATCAAGTCAGCGGCTTGCCGCCAGTGACTCGCAACGGCGTTCCACTTATCTGGAGAGGTAGCTGTTTGAGCCAGTTGAGCGGCTTCCAGTGCTTTCGTTACAGCATCGCTAAAGGCAGAGTCAGCCGAAGTTGGAAGAGGAGCGGCTTCTAAAAATGTTTCTAGAGACGGTGCAAAGGATGATAAGGATTTGAAAGCAGGAGCTACGCCTTTGCAGAGATGGCGATCGCTCTCCGCAACTTCATTGCTATTTTCGAGATAGTTTCGCACCCAATCACACTGCCTCGAAAGGAGTTCGTCCATTTTTTCGACAGCCCAGATTTGTACTGTGCCATTGTCTCTTTCGATAGCAAGTCGAGTTCCACTTGGGTTGTACACAATATCTCGGATACTTCCTCGAAAGCTTTCAAACCTAGCTAACTCAGTGCCATTAGAATCCCACACGCGTACAATGCCATCGTCTCCGCCCGTAGCGAGCTGGCCTGAGCCGTCTGGGTTGAAAGCAGAATCAGAGACAATTCCTTTGTGGCTTTTAAATTTCTCAATTTCCCTGCCTTTTGTATT
>CAKZMO010000550.1 GCA_937128595.1 uncultured cyanobacterium
ATAGTCTTGCTGGATGCGATCGGCAATGCGTCCAGCCACCTTTTCCATCAATGCGGCTACGGGCATACCTGCGTTGAACAGTCTCGATTCGATCGCCGCCATTTGTGCTGCCGTTACTACGAGGGTGTCAAGCCAAGTGCGATCGCCCGACGGTGAAGCAGCAAATTGGAGAGGATAAGTCATAGCTCAATCCCTTGCGTTTTTCTATGGTTATATTTGGGGTTATGTTTGAAATTTTGACGGCAATGGGGCGCAATGCAATCTGTCATTGGGCAACAATCAGAGTGGATATGGAGTGGACGATTCCATCACCTGGGCTAGCTTCGTTTCAAATAAGTCTAAGGTTGCCATCTGTCCAACGAATGATTTATCTCGATGATGCTCAATTCAGAATTCCATTGACCTGAAACAATTTCCGACCAATAGGCGATCGCAGTGATCGCCTATTGATTGATCAAACCACGTAAAACATGATGGGTCAGCGTAGGCTACTGTAGCTATAAAATCTGCAAATATCATGTTGACAATTAAGTAAGTGATTAAGTAAGCGATCGCCCTGCATTGAGGCGAATACAGGCGATCAGGGCAACGAGCGCGATCGCATCTTCCGAAAGGCAGCAATGTTCTGATGGCTTTTGTAACAAATTATTGTCATGAAAGCATAAAGCGATCGCTACACCCAAAGTAGGATATATGCTGAATTAGGCGTCACCGATCGCTGAGCTTGGTGAACCCGCGCCGGGCTGAGCCACAGAATTTACAGGCTTGACATACACTAAGTCACATCGCGCTGTTTCAACGCCTGTGCTGGGTTGATACCCATTAGACTCGTAAAGCCTCACGGCTTCTTTGAGTACCGATGCTGTTTCAATCCAAATAAAATGATGCCCCGCATGAGCGATCGCATCTTCTAATGCATTCAATAACCAACGTCCCAAACCCTTGCCTCGGACGTTAGGATGCAAATACATCTTGCGGATCTCGACCGAGTGGGGCCGACGAGACACCGGATAGAATCCGGCCGTACCCACCAACTGGCCAGCATATTCCACAACCCAGAATTGTCCGCCCGTTTCCCAATAGGCCGATTCGACGTTCAAAACATCACTATCGGCGTCATCAGCCTCACATTCCAACCCATATTCGCTTAACACCGCGAAGATAAGGTCTGCGGCCATCTGGCGATCGCGGGGTTGCCAATCTCGAATGATGAAGTCTTGGTAGTGGCAATGCATTCAATATCCTTGCTGATAATGGTTTCTGGTTACGGTATCCATTAAAAGGTTTCGGGAATTGTCTGTATCGGACGCGACAAAAAACTGTGGCGTTTTGTTGACTTTCTCCAAAAACGTGAGGATTGATGTTTTGAGTTTGGGAATGTTAGTCATAGACGTCTCAGACCCCCTATCGTCCGGTGCTGAGATCCCAGCGTACTCCTCTTTCTGCACTATTGTTATGATGAACTCTAACTATCGTAAAGTCCTGAAACCCGTTTGGCAGTTCCTGAACCAGCCACTCTTCAACAAACAACAGCCTGCTGTTTTGAATCCTCGTCGGTTCTGGCATACCTACCGAATTCAGCATTTGGAGAAATGCCTGAGCCGCACCTATCGCCCGGAAGAATATTTGCGGTAGACACGGCGCT
>CAKZMO010000551.1 GCA_937128595.1 uncultured cyanobacterium
TTATTGCCTGTTCTACACTAATCGTTGTGCTGTATTGATGTGATATTTCCACTTCGGAAGTCAGCTAAATGCCGTTGCATAGTCGTGAGCAAAGTCCTTAAACTGACGCGGCGTTTTGCCAGTCGCATCCTCTATCCCTGAAGCGATCGCTGCTGCCTCATTGCGTCGATAATGGGCGAAATCTTCAATCAGTCCATCAGATTGCCAAGCTGGCATCCCAAAGCCAGCCATCGCTTCCCGCATCTGTTCGGGTGGGATATCGACAAACGCAATTTGACGCTTCAGGGCAGCAGAGAGATGTTCTGCCATCTCGGTATGGGTTAGCGCCTGCGAACCCGTAAGATCGTAAATCTTTCCTTCATGCCCAGCTTCGGTCAGAGCAGCTACAGCAACGTCAGCAATGTCTCGGACATCTACGATGCTCACCTTCGCATCACCGATCGCAGCGTAAAAGGTATTTTGCTTAAAGATCAACGATCGGAAGTTTAACACGCTCTGCATAAACAGATTGGGGCGCAGAAACGTATACGCCATCTGGGTTGCTTGGATCGCTGATTCGACAGCCGCATGGTAGCGCAAAAAACGCACGGGTGAGTCAGCATTGGCGGCGAACTGCGACAGTTTAACGATGTGCTTGACACCGCTTTGTTTCGCTGCTTCGACAAACGCCAGTTGTTGGGCTTCGGCGTGTTCTGTTGAGTTGGTGACGAGGAAGGCTCGATCAACCCCTGCTAGGGCAGAGAGCAGTGTTTCAGGGCGATCGAAATCAGCCTCGACCATTTCGATGCCCAGATCTGCAATTACCTTGGCTCGATTGCGATTGCGCACCATCGCGCGAGCTTGAACGTTTTGCGAGGCGAGACGCTTGAGTATCTCCAGCCCGTTATTTCCAGTTGCGCCAGTAACTAGGATCATTTGAATCTCCTGATTAGATGTTGAGCATTCTTCTGCTCTACACAGCAGAAGTTTTGAAACAAATATTCGACGAGTTGCAATTGTCCAAAAACGACTAGCTTGATGGTTTTCAGTTCGCTGTGTATCCACCACCAATCACTAACTATTGACTGCGATCTAACAATTTCATCTGACATTAACTGTGCCCAAAAGCGTGGTTGCTTGAATGGTGAAAATTGCCTTTGAAACTGCTTTGCCGACCAACTCCCCTTCTGCGATCGCGAAGTTGAAGTCGAACCTGCTCACTCCTTTCTCATGAGAACTTTGCCGATTGTTGCCTGTTCTACACTCATCATTTGTGCTGTATTGCCTTACCGAAATTGATGACGCAACAGCCATTGCAGGCAAATTCCGGTAACGATGCCGTAGCTTAGCCAACCTGCCCCATAGCTCAATGCTGTCGAGAATGGTGCTGGCAGTAGCCCCGGCAAAATGTACGCGACAGTTGAGCTACTTGCTCCTTTTAATGCACCTCCTAAAGCGCTGACCAGAATCCACCAATGCGCTTTACGGACAAATCGTGTCAAAATCGGAAACTGAGCTGCGCCCAAAATAGCCAGTACAATCGGCTCATAGACTAAGCTCATCCCAAAAACACGCCATATACCCAGCGTGACTAGGAATGGAATAAGCGGATCAAAAAGGGTTATGTAAGAACTCACCAGCGTTAGCCCAAAAGTCCATCCCAGTGCGCTAACCACTATCCACCAAAAGGCTTTAGGCATGTACTGGCGCAAAACGAGCCATTGGGCTGGGCCAATCAACAAACCTGAAAATATGGTTGCTACAAGCTGAAATCCTGACTCTTCTAGGGCTCCAACAATCGCCCCCGTAATTGTAGTAGCCAATGTCCACCAGAGCCACAGGCGAGGAGCGATCGCCAACTGTCGGGCTTCATCGTGCCATTTATGCTGCTCCATAATGCTCACTCCAGAGTTGAAGTGCAACTCTATATCTGTACTCTTCGGCTCAACTCGTATGAGAGCGGTTGACAAAAAACTTGGGCTTATTCATGGTGTTCCTTGTTCTGATTTAGACCCTAATGTTCAGAATTCACTTGCCTTATAATCACAATGTTTTCAGCAAGCAGTAAAATACCCCATAGCCGCGAAAACGCTCGTAAAATGGCTTCCATTGTCCAGTTCTGAATCTGTACTTCCCAGATCATCAAAACAATAGTGAATCCAATCACCAACAAGGATAGGATGACCGATGAATTGCGGCTGCGATAGAAGCGGATTGTCCTCTCCCGCAAAAATGGCTCAAAAATACAAACGATGTAGGATATTCCTGCACTGACGAACAAGCTGCTTTGAAGACCCGAAGGCAGGTTTGGGTAGCCAAGCGCGATCGCTGTCAGACAGACTCCCAGCGCAAGATACAGGAAAGTAAACAAGGTAAATCGTTTCATTACTTTCTCCGGTGAAGCTTATTCTCGGTACCAAACACGCACACATTGAAAGCAATTGATTGCAAGACCCTGACTGATCATCACTGGGTAGAAAGCATTACTGGTCGTCACTCCGTAGTCACCATCACCGGTGCCTTCAATCCGATCGGGTAAAAAAACCGTTTCAACATTGATTACCTGTATCGTTGTACTTTCGATCCACTGATTGACAGCACTCACAACCTCCGAAAAAGATTCATACTCGGAAGGTCCGCCGAAGGGTCCCCGTTTAGTAATTCGAGGCGCAAAATCTTTGTACTTAATCATTTGATTCACCAATCTAAAATTGCAGAGTTGACAATCGATTCAAGAAACCCTCATGATTTGGTTTGTTTAGCGCTACAACAACCATTGGGTTAGCGGAGAAACCAGGTAGCGGAGCGAGAACGCCTCCCAGATCGCGCCGATGATGAACAGTGGGAGCGTGGCCAGGCTCAACCAACCGAGCTGTTTTAGCCCACGAACGTAACCCTGACGATAGTTCCGAGTACCGATGGTGGCGGGGCGAACCCAAGACCGACCAAGGATGTATGCGCCAAACATCAAGAGAGCGTAAGCTTGGAGTTCGATGAGTATCGTTAGCGAGTGCGGGATCAGTGCCACCGCCATAACCTTGGTAGTCGGAGTCATGGCTAAACCTAAGGTGAATGCTTTATACGCAAATATGGCGAGGCCAGCGAAGGGAACGATCAGCGAAGAGAGCACGATCCACAGCGCGCCGGTCATGACGTTGACTCCCAGGATAGTCAGTGAGAACAGCCAAGGGTTGTTGATTAGCGATCGGACAAGATCTGCCGTTCCGTTATCTTCCATGGTGGCCAACTGAGTTGCGCCCAAGTTGGGAAAGACCATCGCCGCTACCATCCCAATGATGACTAAGCCATATACAATGGCGTTGATGATGAGGTAGGCGCGAAAATTGGCGCGAATGATCTGGAAGGGTTTGCGAAGCAAGTGGATGTGTCTTGCTTCATGATTCGGGTGAATAGGGCGCTTTGTGGCGATCGCTTTGCGTGACATATTTTTAGCTCCAATGTTTGGTGATGGATGTAGTGATGATTAAGCGTGAGAACCGCCGCGTAGAGCAGCGTTTTCGATGAGGCAAAACTCACGGGACAATTGCAGTCGCGCAGATTTCCATCTGCATCGTTGGCAGTCCAAGCGCCGCGACTCTATCTGTGTCCAAATTGGGGCGTGGTTGGGCATGTAGTGGAGACATAGCCTGACCCCTGCATCGTTAGCCTCCGCGTGCATACAGCAAGACCCAGCAGAGGATGTGGGTCAGCGGTCTTCCGTCGGCAGCGCGAAGCTCGGGGTACTGGGAGACAACTGCTCCGCGTACGCCTGCCGGTAGATGTCCAGCCACGGTGCGCGATCGCCAGAGATGACAGTGTCGTTGGCTGGGTCATCCAGGGCAAGCTCGAGTCGGGCATCCCTGACGGTGATTGTTTCAAGCGACGGTGTATCAATCCAGTCGTTGTCGGGAGCCAGAGAGTACT
>CAKZMO010000552.1 GCA_937128595.1 uncultured cyanobacterium
TATCAGGAAGTTTGAGTGACGTTTGAAGTGTGCCAAGAGATTTTGCGCGGTGATATGAATCGGTTTGCAATTGCAGAATTTGAATAAGCGTCCTGGCTCCAGAAACAAACGACGCCATTAACGATTTCTCTTTTTTTAACCAGCATTGATAGAGGATAAACCTCTGTCATTCAATTAGCTTTAGACAGTGAATCTGTTGGTAGGCGAGTAGCCCGTCTCAATAGCCTGAGGTTGGAAGGTTCTATAGGGATTTTGTTGAAAGCAAAACAGCAAAGCCCATCGCTGTTGATACGAGATGCGATCGAGAATATGCTCAAGCAGAATATTCGTCTAAGCCAAACCGTTATCAATTTTGCGTTAAATCAAGCGGGGGAAGGATGAGGCTTTTGTACGGGAACCTATAGTTATTTCAGATAAGGGGTAGACGTTTTCACTGAGACGCGTTACGCCGATCTAGAGTCGCAAGTTGACAGAAAGCATGGCGTATAGTTGAGTGTGTTGAAGCAGGGGGTGAGATTACTAAATCTGCCCGGGTGTTCAAGGTGGAACGGGCAACGATCTACCAGTGGCTCAATCGAGAAGACCTTTCTCGAAATGGAACAAAACAAAGCGTGCGAGGGAACTTACTAGAAAGTTTCTTCGCACGCTTTTGCGATTGATATTCATATGTCTATTGCGTAGCTACATAACTAAATAGTCCAGCATTTTCTGGTTAGGTACTTGGCTATTCTCCTTCTTAACAACGACCCAACGTCCCGTAATCGGATCGCGATAAGTCTCAAACGGGTTGGGGCGAAGCTTTTTCTGGGTGCTGTAGATCATGGCATGGTTTCCTCCAACAATCATCTGAGAACAGGTCGCTAATCTACAACTCGTAGCAGCCCCTGCCGAAGTGCGTCAAAAACTGAATTGACTCGCTTTAGGGCATCCTGGTCTTGAATCGCCTGTGAACCTAGCTGCATCAGTAGTTGTTGGTCACGACGTGTGATGCGGCGAGAGGTGAGGATGCGAGCAATCGTGTCCTCCAGAGAACTTAGTGTTAATGCGGCTTCGAGTTGCATGGTGGTTGGAGAAGAATCGGCTTGTGTCATTAATATCCCTGATTTTTTAGAAAACCTCAATGACGACTGTCTGTAAGTTCTGTGATTCTTCGGAGGCTTTCATATGATGGAGATCACAAACCTTTATGCGCTGCTCACAAAACGAGCTACATGTGCGCTCCAGCGCCACTCTCATCATTCGACTTAAGAGGAGCCGCAAACCCTATTGTTTCCAGCATTGAGAAGAAGGGTTGCTCATCTCTACTCAGCATTAAGACTAGAGTAGATTGCCCAAATTGGGACGATTAATCACTCAAAACGGCAGAGAAAAAAGGGAGTTTAGGAAGAAAGAAGTATACATACTGAAAAGCTCATGATGACTTGCGTAGTTACACACGATCATGAGCTATTTAGCTGCTCTATTTTACTTCTTGGAGGCTAACTCGGTGATTCCTCCAGAGTGTGCGCAGATTATTAAGACGACTGACCACTAACTTCGATCGCTTCTTTGTTGCTTGATTCAACCGCACCGTTGGCACCTAGATCGACAGACCCAGCAGTGCCAGGCTCAAGTGACTCGTTAGTACCCGATTCAATGCTGGACTGTCCGACACCTTTGCCTGCGAAGTACTTGCTCAGAAAAGTGCTAACAACTGAGAGCACAATTGGGCCAAAGATGAAGGCAAGCAAACCGTGAACAGCGAATCCAGGGACTAACACTGAAGCCAACCAGAAGCAAAAGCCGTTGACCACAAGAGAAAATATTCCCAGGGTCAAAATTGTCACAGGTAAGGATAAGATGGTCAAAACAGGCTTAATAAAACCGTTCACCAATCCTATAGAAACACCTGCTAGAAGCGCTGCTGCAAAACTGGAAATGCCTACCCCAGGAACGATCAAGTCAGCAACTAACAAACTTAGCGCTGTGATCAGGGTTGTTAAAAGAAATCCTGTCATAAAATTCTCTCCGTTTCTATCAATTATCGATTGGTATTTGCAGGGATCAAGTCACATCTTTTTACAAGATTGATCACCGTGTTTAGATGGGCTCTTCTTGGCTTTGAGCTAGCTCACCATGCTTGGCGATCGCCCACACAGCGTGAATAATGCCCGGAATCCATCCCAAAAGACATAGAAGCACATTGATTAGCAATGCCGTGCTAAGTCCGTAGGTTAGAAATACTCCGACTGGAGGAAGAAGGATCCCTAGTGTGTAGCGTAACAATTTCATTGTGTAGCCTCCTTTTATCGTTTTTTGGCTGAAAATCTTGAATCTGTAAGGCTTAGCCAACTTAGCTATTCAGTCACGAATAAATTCTCCGAATTTTTCTGACTCGTTGCTTTGTCGCCTAATGCTTCAAATTCTTCTAGTCTCCTAGTATTGTCGAGACTCTTTTATTATTTCAATCTATTGAATTACTTGTAAGTGAGGATAGCCCAACACTATCTATAGGAAAAACTCCCCTAAGGCGTATTCCATTCAGGCTTTTTCTTCAGAAAGTTTGAATCCACATAGATTTTCATTTGTTAACAAAGATAAAGCTGTTCAATATCAGTAGGTTCTTAGAGGATGCTTGAAAAGTACTGTCGGACGATAAAACGACTCGCTCCCCTTTAAATCCCCTTGGAAAAACAGGGCTTTGAAGAATATCAGAAGGAGCAAAGGAGAGACTGCTGGAGATATCGTTGAGGGTCTCTCAAAGTCTCTCGTATGTATGCAGCGAGTCGTTGAAGCTCTTACGCGGGTGCTCAATGGACTTCTCAATGAAGCATTCTCATGAGGCATTCTCACGCTTCAGCTTACGAAGATCGGTTCTTGTTGAAGAGAAAAGTTCAAAAAGCCTAAAAAAAACTTGACACAAAAGCCAAAAACAGTAACAATAGATACAGAACAAAGAACGTTCATCTCTCGGCAGGAAAACCGAACTGAGAGACGGAAGTAGGGCATTACCCGAAGGAACGCGCCTCTTGTAAACGACACAACCTTTTGGAGGCGAACCTCATGAAACTTACCTATCGTGGCATCAAGTACAATCCTCAGAACCCTTCTGCATCTGAGGCTCACAACGTACACGGTATCTATCGCGGCAAAGAAATCAATGTCTCAGTCGCAGATCGATTTAAGAGTAACGTTGGCTAATCTGCTTGCGCTGAGAGTTCGAAGTCCTGGATTATTAGACCACAAACTCCGCGTAGAAACTTTTGCATAGAAATTCTAAGGAAGCAGCGACGCTGCTTCCTTTTTTGTCTAGATGACATGAACACGATCGCCACCCCTGTCATATCGGTGTGCTACAAAAAACGAGTGAGTTACAGAAATTATTAGTAATCTTGACACTTGAACCTTGTTGAGCGTTATGGTTTTTCTGGTTCGTAATATTTTTCTTGTTCGTAATAATAGTAGCTACTCTAATTTTTCACTCAGTTAAAAACTGCTTAGGTAGGTAGACCGAAAAATGGGAATCTAGAACCATTCTTTTTTCTCCCTTGGAGCGATCGCCTAACCTGTAAACGTTAGGACGACCGCTCCTCCTTCAGCATCCGTCAAAAAAACAAGGCTTTTTCGTAGAGATCTAGGAGCAAAAGTAGGCGATCGCACTCCGAAAACTAGCTTAATGAATCCTGAGATAGATGTCTGCAAAGCTTACTGAGACGGATATCTAGAAACCAGCCAATTTTTTCTGTAAGAAGTTTCTGCGTTGTTTGTTACGCTTTGTAAGATTTATAAACAAAAATTATAGAAGATCAAAGAATATCCAAAGCCAAGCTTATAGAAACAGAGGCGATTCCTGATATAGTTTTGTGGAACCCAGTAATTCAGGATCAGGTCTGAGGGAAGTTTTTGAAACCAATGAATGGTGCTGACCTGTTTTTTTGTCCTGATTTGCGCCAACTGAAATTGTCTGCATTCGTTGCTTGATTATTGACAATTTAACGCCACTCAGCCGTTTTTTTGGGCTAAGTGGTGCGGTGTTTTGTTGGTTCAGATTCGGTGATTCATTAGGAAGGGAAAGTATGTCTTACTCGCAAACGAAAAGTCAGTCGCAAGGGTATGAAGCTGGGGTAAAGGATTATAAGCTTACGTATTACACCCCAGACTATACTCCTAAAGATACTGATATTTTGGCTGCATTTCGTGTCACACCTCAGCCTGGGGTTCCTCCCGAAGAGGCTGGAGCTGCTGTGGCTGCAGAATCCTCCACAGGAACTTGGACGACTGTATGGACGGATTTGCTGACTGATCTCGATCGCTATAAGGGTCGTTGTTACGACATCGAGCCTGTGCGTGGCGATAGCGACGGTCAGTTCATTGCTTATATCGCTTATCCTCTTGATTTGTTTGAAGAGGGTTCTGTTACCAACATGTTGACCTCCATCGTAGGTAACGTGTTTGGATTTAAGGCGCTCAAGGCACTTCGTCTAGAAGACCTGCGGATTCCCGTAGCTTATCTAAAGACTTTCCAAGGGCCTCCTCACGGTATTACCGTTGAGCGAGACAAGATTAATAAGTATGGCCGTCCTCTATTGGGGTGTACGATCAAGCCCAAGCTAGGTCTGTCGGCTAAAAACTACGGTCGAGCCGTCTATGAGTGTCTGCGTGGTGGTCTAGACTTCACCAAAGATGACGAAAACATTAACTCTCAGCCCTTCCAGCGCTGGCGCGATCGCTTCCTCTTCGTAGCTGATGCGATCCATAAGGCACAGGCTGAGACCGGAGAAATCAAAGGTCACTATCTCAACGTTACGGCAGCGACCTGCGAAGAGATGATCAAGCGGGCTGAGTATGCGAAAGAGCTAGGCATGCCGATCGTCATGCATGACTTCTTGACCGCTGGTTTCACCGCTAATACCACTCTGTCTCACTGGTGTCGTGACAACGGAGTGCTGCTCCACATCCACCGAGCCATGCACGCGGTCATCGACCGTCAGAAAAACCACGGTATGCACTTCCGCGTTTTGGCGAAGTGTCTGCGGATGTCGGGTGGTGACCACATCCACACAGGAACCGTTGTGGGTAAGCTCGAAGGTGACAAAGCCATCACCATGGGCTTTGTGGATCTACTCCGCGAAAACTACGTCGAGAAAGATCCTGAGCGTGGTATTTACTTCACCCAAGACTGGGCATCCATGGGCGGCGTCATGGCTGTAGCTTCTGGTGGCATCCACGTATGGCACATGCCTGCTCTGGTTGAAATCTTCGGTGACGACTCTGTCCTCCAGTTTGGTGGCGGAACGTTGGGTCACCCTTGGGGTAACGCACCGGGTGCAACAGCAAACCGTGTTGCTCTGGAAGCTTGTGTGCAGGCTCGTAATGAAGGTCGCGACCTTACTCGTGAAGGCGGCGACATCATTCGTGAGGCGTGTAAGTGGTCTCCTGAACTGGCTGCAGCTTGCGAACTGTGGAAAGAAATCAAGTTCGAATTCGAGGCTGTTGATACCGTCTGATTTTGAATGTGGGTGTAGAGTTTTGAGCCTTAGGGGCATGTTGAATGTTTCTGCGGCTCAAGATCTCTAAGCTCAAGGTTCTACTACGACGGTGTCCAGCATGGACCTCAAAAATATTGCAAAGAATACGGCCAAAACCCTGGTTAGCTATTTGACCTATGAGGCCGTGCGGGTTGTAATTTCACAATTGCGTGAGACAAATCCTCCTCTATATACCTGGTTCTACCGCTTTTCTTCCCACGACAAAATTCAGGATGGAGAAGCTTACTTGCAAGACTTGCTCAAAATCAACCAAGATCTTGCATTTCGGGTGATGACCGTGCGGGCACATTTGGCAGACGAAGTCATGGACTTTATGCCAGAAATGACGCGGACGACGATTCAACAGGCCAACATGGAGCATCGGAAGACCTACCTAGAGCGCATTACGCGACTTGAAGTAGCGGAGCCAGCACCCAGCGTTGCCGATATAGAAAGAGGCGAAATGCAACCCGACTTGCATGATTCTGAGATTGACTCTGAGACAGGTCTGGATGAGTCTTAGTGTCAGATTAGAACTTGCATTGCAAAACCCTGTCGATTTTTGTTCTCAATAGCTTTTTCTTTTAAGTGAGGCATTCATGAAAACTCTGCCAAAAGAGCGTCGGTATGAAACTCTTTCCTATCTACCTCCGCTGACCGATCAGCAGATCGCAAAGCAGATTCAGTACATTTTGGATATGGGATTCTTCCCTGCCATCGAATTCAACGAATCATCTGAGCCCACTGTCTACTATTGGACAATGTGGAAGTTGCCTTTGTTCAACGCAAAGTCTGTGCAGGAAGTGCTTGGCGAAGTCAACGAGTGCCGCAACGAGTACCGCGATTGCTTTATTCGTGTGGTTGGATTTGACAACATCAAGCAGTGTCAGGTGCTGAGCTTCATCGTTCACAAGCCTGGTGCAAGCACCTTCCGTTACTAAGTTCTAGTTTGAACACCGTGGTCTTGAGTCATGGTCAATTAACTCGCGATAGTCGCGGTTAATAAAAGCGAGGAAGATACGTCTTCCTCGCTTTTGCTATTTCTTGCCATTTTCAACCCATTCTTTCAAGCTTATGTTGTGCTGGTAAAAGCAGGATCTGTTACCCAGTGACAGGCGACGTGGTGCTTCGGAGCGATCGCCACCAGTTCTGGCATATCTTGATGGCAGCGATCGCCCGCTTGGGGACAGCGCCCCACCAAGCGACACACCTGAGGATCAGGATTGATCGGGCTGCGGGGCTCTCCAGTTAAAGCAAGGGTTTTGGGTTTAGACTCGAAGCTCGGAATGGCGTCTACCAGGGCTTGAGTATAGGGATGACGCGCCTGAGTAAAAATTTCTGAGGCAGTGCCCACCTCAACAATCTTGCCCAGATACATCACCAGCACACGATCACACAGTAATCGAACAACATTCAGATCATGGGAAACAAACAAGTAGCTCATGCCTAAGCGCTGCTTCAAGTCTGCCAGCAAATGCAGAATGATGGCCTGCACTGACACGTCAAGAGCCGACGTGGGTTCGTCGAGAATCAGCAGCTTCGGGTTGAGGGCGATCGCTCGTGCAATGCCGACCCGCGCTTTTTGTCCGCCGGAGAGCTGGTGAGGAAATCGGGGCAGCAGTTCTGATGGCAATCCCACCAATTCGGCAAGCTCACTCGCGCGATCGCGCAAGGCTTGGCGATCGCGCATATTGCCCAGTCGCTTCAGAGGTTCTGTAATCGTATCGAAGGCGGTGTAGCGAGGATTGAGGCTATCGGTCGGGTCTTGAAACACCATTTGAAGCTGCGATCGCATGGGGTGTTGAGAAAAGTGTCGGGATGAGATTGGACTAATCAGTTCTTGGTTGAACCAAATTTGCCCATCAGTTGGGTCGAGGAGCCGCGTGATGAGGCGAATCAGTGTTGACTTGCCACAGCCCGATTCTCCGACAAGTCCGACGCTTTCTCCTTCGCCAATAGAAAAATTGACGCCATCGACGGCATGGAGTTGCTTGGGATGGGTGGGAGTGCCACCCACTGGAAAGAGCTTGTGCAAGTTTTGCACTGTCAGCAACCCTTGCGGTCCAGGGGCATTCGCAGAGAAGGATTGAGAATCTAGAGTGGAAGTCGTCATAGAGACACCAACATTGATAGATTTTGGATTTTCGAGTTTGGATTTTGGATGGGGCGACTGGGAATTTTGGGTCGGGCTAGGAGTTTGCGGACTAGGCGGATTGGACTGTAGCTTCAGGTGTGGATAGCGGTTTGTCTAGGGGATGCCAGCAGGCAACGAAGTGATCATCGTTGATCCAGCCGCGTTGGAGTGGGGGTTGGTCACAAACTTCCGTGTGGCGATCGCACCGAGCGCTGAAGCGACAGGGAGGGAGGGTGAGCGATCGCAAATCGGGTAGGTTGCCGAGAATCGGGAGTAAGTCAGCAAATCCTTTGTGGGGTTCTGGCGTAGCCGCAATCAGTTTGGCGGTATAGGGATGCAGGGGCGAGGTGAAGAGCTGATGAGTCGGGGCTGATTCCACCACATGTCCGGCGTGCATGACGACGATGCGATCGCAATATTCTGATGCTAATGCCAAGTCGTGGGTAATCAGCACCGTTGCCATCTGGTGCTGCACCGATAGCTCTCGAAGCACGTTCATCACCGTGGCTTGAGTCGTCACGTCTAGTCCAGTTGTCGGCTCATCAGCAATGAGCAGCTTTGGCGAGCAAGCCAAAGCTAGAGCAATCATGATCCGCTGGCACAATCCGCCTGATAGTTCATAGGGATAGGCTCCATAGCGCTGTTCTGGGTCGGGAATGCGCACGCTTGCCAGCAGCTCAAGCGCGCGGGGCTTCAGTTGGGTCTGAGGCAGATTGGCGTGACAGCGCAACACATCCTCAATTTGTTTCCCCACTCGTCGAATCGGATTCAGCGCTGTGCGAGGATTTTGAAAAATCATCGACAGTTCCTTACCACGCAGAGTTCGCAGCACCTTTTCAGGCGTTTTCAACAAATCGTAGGTTTCCTCGCCATTTGGCGAAAAGTGAGCCGTTCCTGCTGTCACCTCGCCTGCGCGATCGAGAATGCCCATGAGGGTAAAGGCCATCACTGATTTGCCTGAGCCGCTTTCCCCGACAATGCCGACTGTTTCACCCGCATTGACGGCAAAGCTGACATGCTCCAGAGCTTTGACAACTCCAGAACGGGTTCGAAATTCAACGGACAAATCTCTGATAGAAAGGATGGTCATAGATTTAGGAATCAGGAGTTAGAAGTCATGAATAGAGGAACAGTATCTAGTAGCTGAATTTAGACCGGGTTACATTAACGAAAAAGATCTGGGCTTTTGGGGCAGAGTGCTTGCAGTGCGAGGCGACTATTTTCAGACTTTGATTAGCCATAGGTTCAAACTATATGAGTCGTCTCACGTCAAAGCCTAACTCCATCGGTCTAACATCTCGACAAGAGCATCTTGTGCTATTGGTTTGCTGAGATAATCATCCATGCCGGCTGCTAAGCACTTGTCGCGATCCTCTGGCATGGCATGAGCCGTCAGACCGATGACAGTTGTATGTTGCTGTTGTCCTTCTCGTATCCGCAACTGACGTATTGCTTCATAACCGTCTAATACAGGCATTTGGCAGTCTAGCAAGACAATGTCGTAGTCCTGCTCGGCGGTGCGGTCAAGGAATTCTTGTCCATTCGTTGCCCAATCGGCCTCACAGCCTAAACTTGCTAACATTACCAGCATCAGTCCGCGGTTGTCTTCATAGTCTTCGACGAGCAACACTCTGAGGGCGTCTAGCGACCGAGACGATGCTGCCGTAGTCGCCGTTTCTGAAACGGTGGAGGTTGTGTCTAGCGTTACGTCTTCACTCACCGTAAGCGGCACCTTAAACCAGAAGGTTGCGCCCTGATCAGACGCGCTTTCTAAGCCAATGTCTCCCTCCATCACCTGCACAATCCGGCGGCAGATGGTCAGACCTAGACCGGTGCCACCGAACTGACGGGTAACTGAAGTATCGGCTTGCACAAAGGGTTGAAATAGCTTAGCCTGCTGAGCAACGTCAATGCCGATGCCCGTGTCTTGCACGGCAAAGTAGAGGCTTACGGTGTCGTTGGATTGAGGCGAAGACGATTCATCTAGGGCTGCGGTGACCTTGATTTCGCCAATGTTGGTAAACTTGATGGCATTGTTGATGAGATTGCTAAACACCTGCTGTAGGCGAAAATCATCCCCAATGAGGATAACGGGAACGTCAGCTGCAATTTCAAACGCCAGCACGAGACCTTTGGCTTGAGCCTGGGTATTAAATAACTCTGATAATCCTTTAAACGTCTTTCTCAGGTCAAAGAGGCGGTGCTCCAACTGGAGCTCGTTGGATTCGAGCTTGGAAAAGGACAAAATATCGTTAATCAATGTTAGCAGGCGCTCCGTATTGCTCTTGAGGGTGCGCAGCAGGGTCTGCTGTTGAGCTTCTAGGTTGGTTTGTTCTAAGAGCTGGCTTGCCATCGCGATGGAATTCATCGGCGTACGAATTTCATGGCTGATATTGGCTAGAAATTCTGACTTCGCCTGATTGGCTGAGTTCGCTACTTGAGCAACGGCGATCGCTTCTTCTAGGGCGGCATTACGGCGCACCAGTTCTTCCTCAATCTGCTTGCGCTCTGTGATGTCCATGACAGTGCCATACAGCTTGAGGATCTGTCCATCAGCATCTCGGATGACTTGGCCAATTACGTTGATGGTACGTCTGTCTTCCGCCAATTCAAACAGTTGGACATCGAGACTAAAGGGGATGCTATCGGTGAGCAATAATTCGAAGGCCTGACGGAGACGATCGCGATCGCTAGGTGGATGTCGCTGCAAGAGAGTGCTCAGGCTGGGCGTTGCTGCGGCAGATAACTGATAAATCTGTCGCAGTTCTTGAGAGCATTCCACATGAGCAGTCAACAGAGCCAAGTTCTGTATGGGCGGAAGTTCCCAGTTGCCAACTTTCGCTAGTCGCTGCGCCTCTTGGAGACGCCGTTGGCTATGGCGAAGAGCCTCTTCAGCCTGAACCCGCTCGGTAATTTCAACCACGACGGCACCAATGCCTCGGCCATCTCGCATAAAGTCAACAGGGTAATAGCTAGCAATCCAACAGCGCTCAACATTGGGCGTCGCTGGCATTTGCCCCCGAACTTCAATATTGCAAATCGGTTCCCCCGTCTCAATCACCTGATGAAACAGCGATTCTAGATGGTCAGCCAAATCGGGGGCAATGTCTCGCAGGGTGCGACCCAGGTGATCCTCAATAGATACACCATCAATTTCTGCGAGGGCGGGATTCACACGAATGTATTCCAGGTTGTGGTTGAACAGGCACAGCCCAGCGGGGCTGGCTTCGTATAATTTTTCCAGGATGCCGTTGGCATTCTGCAGCTGATCGCGGGCATGCCGTAGATCATTAATCAGCACAAACGTTATGACAATACCGTTGTTATTGAAGTTGTCTTGAACATACGGATGAACTCGCATCAACAGATAGTCTGCGGTGCCTGCGATCGCCACCTCTTGTTCGCAAGCTTCATTAGAGGTCGCCACCTGTCGCAAAATGTCGACAAAGTTAGGACAGTCGATATTTTTACTGAGATCGGTTAGCGGTCTCCCCACATCAGCCGGCTTAATATTAATCGCATAGGTAGCAGCAGGCGTAAACTTGCGAATGTTAAAGTCGTTATCAAGGAAGATGACCCCAATCTCGGTGCTGCGCAAGAGGTTGTCAATGTCGCTGTTGAGTTGAGTCAGCTCCTGAATTTTGGCCTGATACTCGCCGTTGACAGTGTAGAGTTCTTCGTTAACGGATTGCAGTTCTTCATTCGTACTCTGCAGCTCTTCGTTGGAGGCTAGGAGTTCCTCATTGGTGGCCTGCTGCTCTTCGTTCGCCGTTTCCAACTCTTCAATCGTGACCTGCAAGTTTTCGCGAGTTTGCTGCAGCTCATATTCCAACTCAGTAATTTGCTGTGCCGCTTCTTCTCCCACATCAAAGCGCAGAGGCGTAACTGAGGAGACGAGAGGAGACTCGATTTCAAACACGACCAGAATTTGGCTGTTATCTAGACTGCTCTCGTCGGAGGCAACCCGCAAGGTAACGTTGAGTTCTTCGTCACCGCGTATGACTTTGATGCCAGTGTAAAGCACTATGCCTTCGCTCCGGCGGCGAGTGCGATGAAGGGCAGTGCTCAAGGGCAGCTTTAGAGTGGAATGCACCTGTTCCGTAACGTCGATGCTCATTTCGCCGACGGGATGATCGAGCAGACGGGCTGAGTTGTAAAAAATTCGCAGTAGCTGGTTCTCAGCTCCGACTAGCAAGCAAGTGACTTTACGATCGCCAAAACTGAGCTTGAACAGCCCGGTTAGCAGGCGGCCTAGCTGTTGTTGCCGAGTTTTGTTGCGCATCGATGAGCGAAACGGGGAGGGTACAGCTTGCTGAGTAATCGGCACCGACGGGAGGGAGGTATCCCGTCGTTTTCGAAAAATCTTCCACTTGGTGTTTTCGGAGGTAAACTCCTCTGCCATGTGACCCAGGGTTTCTGAGCTGCCGAGAACAAGAGTACCTTTTGGCGCTAACGCAAAGTGCAATAATCGCAAGACCTGATGCTGGAGTTGAGGCTGCATATAGATCAATACGTTACGACAGCTGACTAAATTCATGCGAGAAAACCCAGCATTTTTGGTCAAGTCGTGGGGGGCAATAATTAGCATTTCTCGCAGCGATCGCTTTACCCGGTAGCGACCACCATCGTAGTCGAAGTAGCGCTCTAGTCGCTCCGGAGAAACATCGTTAGCAATGCTTTCGGGATAAACGCCCTCCGCAGCGACCTCTAAGGCATTAGTATCCAGGTCGGTGGCAAAAATTTTCACCTGGATAGTCTTTTGTAGTGCCTGCACCTGCTCATCGACGATCATCGCCATTGAATACGCCTCTTCCCCCGTGGCGCAGGCCGAGATCCAAACGCGGAACTGCTGCCCCGGCTCTAACGCCTCGATCTGGTAAGGAATGATTTCGGTCTCTAAAATTTCCCAGGCTTCGCGATCGCGAAAGAAACAGGTTGCGCCAATTAAGAGATCTTGGCGCAGCAGCTTTTGCTCTTCTTCCGAACTGTCTAAAAGCTGGATATATTCTGCAATGGTGTGCTCGCGTACCAACGCGCAGCGATGGTGGATGCGACGGCTGAGGGTACTAACCTTGTAATGGGAGAAATCAATTTCCTCCCGCTCTGCCAAGATATCTAAGATTTGCTGCAGTTGGTCAGGAGCGATCAAGTTTACGTCCTGCATGCGAGCAGCAGGAAAGTTATCAGAAAAGCGAATCAGCTCAAAAACAGTTTGCGCTAGATCTTGAGGCGATAGAATTTCATCCACCAATCCTGATGGAATCGCACTGGAAGGCATACTGGTAAACTGAGCAGTCTCGGGCGACTGCACCAAGGCAATGCCTCCCGCCCGACTGACCGCTTGCAGACCTTCGGTGCCGTCATTTCCGGTGCCAGATAGCAAAATAGCGATGGTGCGTTCTCCCCAACCATCGACTAGCGATTGAAAAAATCGATCAATCGTGTTGCGAGGTGAGTTTGAGGCTTCTTCTAGATGTAATCGCCGATTTTCCAAAACCAGAGTTTTACGCGGTGGCAAGACGTACACTTGGGCTGGTTCCAGCAGCACCTGATCTTCAACTTCTTGCACCGGCAGAGCGGTTTGTCGCTGCAAAATCTCCGCCATGACGCTGCGGTGGTTGGGCGACAAATGCTGTACGACAACAAACGCCCCATTGGGATTATCGGGCAAGCTGGCAAAAAATGATTCTAACGCCTGAACTCCTCCGGCCGAAGCTCCAATCCCAATAATGAAAAATTTCTCAGTTTCAGGTGATGCTGCAGTTGTCATTATCTAGCTATGCTTGGTTAGATTCTTAATATGCTACTAAATCAATCGATGCGTGTCTGCTTTGATTGCCAAGTCTTTCGCATCGTAATTTCCAATGACAGTGACATTTTCTAAGTAGGTGGACAAAAGTAATCATCGGTGCATGGTGTCGTTAAGCAAAGCCGTACGCACCATTGAGCAAGGATTTGATACGCTGCGCTAGCGCTAACACATTCTCCTGAAGAGAAGAATTAAGGCTACCTACTTAGCAGCTAGATACAGTTGATATAGTGCTACGCGCTGATATAAAACCAATAGTTGATAGAGAAGCCGCGCACCGCGCAGCTTCTCTATCAATATCTGTCCTAACCTATCTGCGCATTGCTATAGAATCTCTGTTAAGGTTCTGTTCTGGGCAGCACTAAACCGACTAAAACTTTTCCGTTGTTACAACCAAGTCGGTCAGAGCGAAGGCGCGACCCAAAACGTAAGTCTTAGGTTTTAGTGAACTAACAGTCTCTGGTATAAGTATTCGCCCACCTCATAAATCGACAAAGAATTAGTCGGAGTGGAAGATTACGTTCGCATTCGAGGGTCGATCAAATCGCGCAGGCCATCGCCGAGCAAGTTAAAGCAAAAGACAGCCAGCATCAGCACAACCCCCGGAAAAATTGCCAGCCACCATTCTCCAGAAATAATATTGGTCGCTCCCTCGGCCACCATGATGCCCCACTCAGGTGTAGGCGGTCTGACACCGAGTCCAATGAATGACAGTCCCGCTGCGTTCAAGATCGCCCAGCCCATGTTGAGGGAAATATGCACCATCATCACAGGCAGTACATTAGGAAACAGGTGCGCTGCCATAATCCGAAAGTCTCCGTTGCCTGCAAGCCTTGCCGCTTCGACAAAGCCTGCCTCCCGCCGCACAATCACCTCAGACCGAATCACGCGGGTATAGAGAGGCAGATTGATAATGGCTGTGGCGTAAATAATGTTTTCCACTGAGTTGCCCAGCGCAGCGACTAGCCCCATCGCCAAGATGAATAGAGGAAACGCCATGATGGTATCGACAATGCGGCTGATGATGCGATCGCACCAACCTCCGTAGTAGCCCGCTGCTACACCTAGCACACTCCCAACGATGAAAGAGATCAGCACCGCAGACACGGCAATACCCAGATCCAAACGAGTTGCGACGATCACTCGGCTCAGCACATCTCGTCCAAGCTGATCCGTGCCAAACCAGTGGTCAGGGGTGGGCGACTGAAGGGCGATCGCCGCGTTGCTGGTGAGAGGATTGTAGGGGGCGATCGCCTCTCCCAGCAGGGCAAATAGCACCAGCAATGCAAACAGCAAAAATGCCCCAAACGTAATCTTGTTTTCGCTAATCACATAGCGAGCATGGCGCAAGGTCGTGGTCGTCATGATTCCACTCCAGCTCGGGGATCAATTACCGTGTATAGCAAGTCGATGGCGAGATTGAGAAACACATACAGCAGCGACATGATCAAGACAAACGCTTGCACCGGAGCGTAGTCCGACGCGACCAACGCTGCCACCGCGTAAGAACCAATTCCCGGCCATGCAAACACCTTTTCAACCAAGACATTTGCCCCTAGCAAAAACGAGAAGACAATGCCCATCGTCGTAATCACGGGCAGCATGGCATTGCGAAAGGCATAGCCAAACAACACCATACGCGGCGGCAAACCATTCGCTCTCGCAGTACGAATGAAATCGCTAGACAACACTCCCAACATGGCAGCACGGGTGACGCGAGCTAAGGGAGCGAGGGCAAAAAGCCCCAAAGTGATTGCAGGTAGAATGAGCTGCTTAAACGCGGCAAAAAATAGTTCGAAATCACCTGCCAGTAGACTGTCGATTAGATAAAACCCTGTGACGGCCTCTGGTGGTGAGTAGATAATATCTAACCGTCCTAGAGGTGCAGGTGCAATGCCCAGTCGGAAATAGAAAACATAGATCAGCAAAAGCCCTGTGAAAAAGGTGGGCAGCGAAACTCCAGCCGTTGCCAGGACTCGCACCCCATGGTCAATCCAGGAGCCCGGTCGAGTCGCCGCTAAAATTCCCAAGGGGAGCGCGAGGGAAAGGGAAAAGATGAGTCCTGCTAAGGTCAGTTCGAGGGAAGCAGGTAGGCGAGTGGTCAAATCTTCTGCAACAGGCTGTCCTGTGGTGAACGAGAACCCAAAATCTCCCCGAGTCAGATCGCCTAGATAGATAAAGAACTGCTCGAATAGGGTTTTATCTAAGCCTAAGCTAACCCGAATTTCTTCGATGGCTTCTTGAGTTGCGGCAGGCCCAGCAAAATAAGCAGCAGGATCACCTGGTAATGCTCGTGCGAGTAAAAAGGTGATGATCACCACGCCGATGATGCTAGGCACAGCAGCCAAGATGCGGCGACCAATGACTGGAAAAGGAGAATGACGAGCCATGATCGATTTTGGATTGGGGATTTTAGATTTTGGATTGAGGATCCAGAAGTTTTGTAGGTTGGGTTGAGGGCACGAAACCCAACGAGCAAAAGCTTTTGAGGATTCTCATTGTTGGGTTCGCTGTCGCTTAACCCAACCTACGGCATCCAATGAGACATAGCGCGTCAAGCTTTGCGCAGTTGGCGGTAGTCGAGCTGACGATGGAACCAGTACTGATGAGGATTCTCATTGTTGGGTTCGCTGTCGCTTAACCCAACCTACGGCATCCAATGAGACATAGCGCGTCAAGCTTTGCGCAGTTGGCGGTAGTCGAGCTGACGATGGAACCAGTACTGATAGCCTTCGACGCTTGGCTGCATGACGACAGACAGATAGGGCTGGAGAACGGGTACGCGGGGCATGTCTTCAAACGCGATTTTCAGAAACCCTTTGACGTTATCGTCGTATTCGGGATCTCCAGGGGCTTTTGCAAGCGCAGCATCAATATGCTCGTCCATTTCTGGGTTTTGATAGGAACTACCGTTAAAGGTCGCGTTTTGGCCGTGGTAGGAATAGAAGAAGAAATAGTCTGGATAGTTGAGCCAGCCGCCAAAGTTGTTGATGATCATGGGGCGAGACTTTTCGACGAGCACGGCACGGAAGTTGGAGCCTGGAACTTTTTCCAAGGTGACGTTGATGCCAATCTTTGCCAAAGCTTCTTGGGTCAGAACGGCAAAGGGTTCGGCCCACTCTTTTGCTCCCAGGTTAAATGCTAGTGTCGTGTCAAATCCGTCAGGATATTCGGACTCCGCCATGAGCGCCTTCGCCTGGTCAAGATCGGTGCTGTAGGGATAGGGTTGGGGCCAGTCGATGGAGCTGGGTTCTTTGCTCTCTGCCCCATACATGGGTACACATTCCCCATACATCGCCGTCTCGACAATGGCATCGTAGGGCATGGCATAGGCGATCGCCTGCCTTACCTTAGTGTCAGCAAAGGGATTCGGTTCTCCACCGAGTTCGGGCTGAGCATGTAAATCGATCGTGTAGAGGCAGTTTTCAATGGGTGTGGTGACGACAGTGTAATTGCCTGCTTCCTTCAGTTCTTTGACATCTTTCTCAGTTACGTTGAAGTTAATATCAATATCGCCTCGTTCCAGCAAGGCACGACGGTTGCCCGCTTCAGGGACATTCAGCTCAATGATTTTTTGAGCCTGGGGCAACGGGCCAGACTTCCATTCCTCAAATCGCGTCAAGACGACGCGCTCTTCGGGCTGGAAGCTCTCGATCATATAGGCTCCACCGCCTGCATCGTTGGCATTAACCCATTCCAATCCCCATGGATCTTCGGCGGTAACGTGAGGTTCGACAAGCTTAGAGTTGATAATGGCCGGAATCGGAACGGCCATATCCATTAGAGTCAGTTTGTCCTTCCGGAGAAAATTAACTTTGAAGGTTTGGTCGTCAACCGCTTCAAACTGCTCTGGATTTTCTAAGGCTCCAGCCTTCATCTGGAACGTAGGGAAGCCCCCAACGGATACGGCGCGATCGTATGACCATTTCACATCGTTGGCGGTGACAGGAGTGCCATCGTGAAATGTCGCGTCTTTGCGAAGCGTAAACGTGACAGACATTTCGTCATCGGCCACTTCCCACGATTCAGCGAGTTCTGGCTGAATATCGGTGTAGTCGTAGGATGAGCTACCGTCGTCCAACTTCTTCATGCCAAAGGTAACGAGGCGATCGTAGATCGCCCAGGAAATCCCATAAGACGGACGGTTGGTGCCAACTTGATGTAAGTCAAGGCCGTTGGGAAAGCCTCCACCGCTGGCCACGGTGATGGTGGCATCGCTCGCAGAACCTTCAGCCGAGTCTGCTTCATTTCCAGAGTCTGCTGAGTCTGCCGTGGACGAGGTAGACGACGAATTTGAGCAAGATTTCAACAGCGCCGCCATAGATACGCCAGCCGTGAATGCAGTGCCTCGCTTGAGCAGATCTCGTCGTTTCATCATGCTTTTCCCTCAACCTATGAATATCTGTGGATGCCTCGTACAATGACCCGTAGCTTTCTCATTGTTTAAGGATCGAATCTGAGTATCGAACCCGTCATAGAGCAAGCCATTGAGGCTCTGTAAGTGCGTGAAAGATGTGCCAATACCATAGGCAGAGCAGGTGAAGAAAATGGGGAAGAAACCGGGAAGAAATCGGGAAGATGTGTCAGTATCTCCTGACATGAGCCACAGGTTTTGGGCACGGCTGCGATCGCGCCAGTGGTGGTTACCTACGCTGATGATGGTCATAGGCCTGAGCAGTTCAATGGCGATTGCCCTCCTCGTCAGCCGATGGGAATTGGCAAACGATCGCCTTCAGTTTCAGCGCCGTACTGAGACCCTGACGACGGCTCTCCAGCGCAGCCTCAACCGCTATACCGATGTGCTGTACGCTCTGGGGGATTTGTACTTAGTCAAAGACCAACAAGTTTTGCCCCAAGAATTTGACCAGTTTGTCAGGCGATCGCTGCACAACTATCCCGGTATTCAGGCGCTAGAATGGGCTCCGCAAGTGACTCAGGAGCAGCGAGCAGAATTCGAACTAGAGATGCGATCGCGCATTGATCCTCAGTTCATCATTACAGAGCGCACGGTAGACGGACAGATTACTCAAGCTGGAGCGCGATCGCACTACGTTCCCGTGACTTACGTGCAGCCTCGCCGGGGCAATGAACCAGCCTTGGGGTTTGACCTAGCCTCCAGCGAAACCCGCCGCTCTGCTCTAGAATCTGCACGAGACACCGGAGATATGACGGCCTCTGCTCGCATTCGACTGGTGCAAGATGCGAAGGATCAGTTTGGGTTCCTTGTATTTTTGCCTGTCTACAGTGCTCCATCTAACTCTCTTGAAACTCGACGACAGACCATTCAAGGATATGTGTTGGGCGTGTTTCGAGTATCCGATGTGGTCGAAGACTCCCTAGATGAGCTGAGCTACGACATCAATTTCCATGTGTATGACCAGTCTGCCGACCCACAACAACGTTTCCTGGGCTTTTACAACGCAGAGCAAAAAGCGATTACGGTCAATCCAGACAATCCTACTCAGGAACCCACCTCGGACTGGCTCCAGCCCCAATGCGAGAGACTGACTTACTGTGTTCACGGGTTAACGGTAGCGGAACGACAGTGGGTGATTCAATTCTTTCCTGCCGAAACTTACCCTAACTCATTGCCAATGACGGCGATCGCCACTCTCATCATCGGTGTTTTGCTGACCGGACTGCTGACGCTCTATCTCAGGCGATCGCAAACGGAACTTCAGCGGACAAAGGAGTTGAGTGAGCTGAAGCTGAGGCTCTTTTCGCTTGCTTCTCACGAGTTTCGAACTCCCCTCAGCACCATTTTGATTTCAGCGCAGTCATTGGAAGCAGCGGCTGAACAATCCCTGTCAGAGCAACAACGAGCCAAAGCTTACACCCGCATTCGATCGTCTGCAAAACGTCTCCATCAGCTTTTGACCGACTTGCTAACCCTGACCCGAGCCGAAGCAGGGAAGCTCGATTTTTCTCCTGAGCTGATTAATTTGCGCCAGTTTTGTCAGCGAATTGTGGATGACGTGCAGGGCAGCATCGAACAGCCTCGCATCATTAAATTCGAATATTGCAGTGATGGCGATCGCGCGTTTGCTGATCCGAAGTTGCTTCAGTCGATTCTGACCAATTTGCTGTCCAATGCGGTTAAATATTCTGCGTTGGCGTCTGATCAACCGATTCAATTTCAGGTGATCAACACCAGCGAGGCTCTGGAGTTTCGAGTGAGCGATCGCGGCATTGGCATTCCTCCACAGGATCAGGCTCATCTCTACGACGTGTTTTATCGCGGCAGCAATGTGGGCAACATCAGCGGCACAGGATTAGGACTCGCCGTGGTAGAAACCTGCATACGCCTGTATCAGGGGCATCTGGCGTTTGAAAGTCA
This sequence comes from uncultured cyanobacterium, assembly GCA_937128595.1. Classification (GTDB taxonomy): domain Bacteria; phylum Cyanobacteriota; class Cyanobacteriia; order CAKZMO01; family CAKZMO01; genus CAKZMO01. The sequence goes on from CAKZMO010000552.1 coordinate 19,788, forward strand.
GGAGGGCCAGGGAACCACGTTTGACGCGGTTTTGCCCCACTGCAATGCATAAGTGGGGATCACGATACAGCAATAACTTCGCCACGAGATCCGTCAAATCGTTTACTCTATAAAGGAGGCGATCGCAACAGGTCGTCGGCTTCTGCATTCTGTTGCGGACTTTTCTAAATCGTTTTTTTAAATCGTTATTGGTGGATCGGGCGTGCCCAAAGCAGGCATTATTTTCAATGATATGAAAGCTGCGGCCTGTCGTGGTGCCGAAGAGCTTCAGAACAAACTAGAGTCCCACGGGTGGACTGTGCAAGTGGCTACCGGATTGGGCGGGCTGCTCGGGTATTCTGGCCCCGAACGTCCCATGTGCCTGACTCCGATTAGCAAACTTGTTCCTCCAGGGTTCGACGAAGACATGGCCTTCGCCATTGTGCTTGGAGGCGATGGTACTGTGCTATCTGCATTTCGACAGGTTGCCCCTTGTCATGTTCCGCTGCTTGCCGTCAACACTGGGCACATGGGATTTTTGACAGAAGCTTACATCAATCAGCTCTCCCAGGTGCTGGATGTTTTGCTGGCCGGTGAGTATGAAATTGAGAAGCGCTCGATGCTCTCGGTCGGAGTATATGAAGGAGAAAACCTAATCTGGGAAGCCCTTTGCCTCAACGAGATGGCGCTTCATCGAGAGCCGATGACATGCATGTGTCACTTTGAGATTGGGATAGGCCATCATGCTCCAGTCGATATTGCGGCTGATGGGCTGATTATTTCGACTCCGACAGGTTCGACAGCCTATGCTCTATCAGCAGGAGGGCCTGTCATTACGCCAGGGGTTCCGGTGCTTCAGCTAATCCCGATCTGTCCTCACTCGTTAGCCTCTCGAGCTTTGGTTTTTTCTGAAACGGATCCGGTGACTATCTTTCCTGCCAACCCTGATCGGCTCGCTATGGTTGTTGATGGCAATGCCGGCTGCTACATCGCCCCCAATGACCACATCCGGGTAGAGCGTTCTCCTTACTCTGCTCAGTTTATTCGGCTGCGATCGCCCGAATTTTTCCATGTTCTGCGCGAAAAGCTCGGCTGGGGCCTGCCGCATATTGCTAAACCTACATCGGTTGAGCTGCCCTAGACAGCTTAAGACTCGTATCAGCTGCTTTGTTACAGATCATCGTCAAGGCGGAGGTTGATATTGAGACTACGCCCCATGCTCACACCCTGAACGACCACGGGTTTGCCATTAGCCCAAGTGTCAAAAATGAGATTGAAGGTGCTGTCGGTGATAGCTGTGTTGACGGTTCGTTCGGTCAATCCCAATTGACTAAACTGCTGCCGATAAAAGGCGATCGCCTGATTCATATTCAGGTCAGTTTGGAAGTTGATAGCAGCCTCTCCTGGCCCCTGAATATTCTGAAAATTACGTACCGAGCTGGGCAGCGGAAACTCGGTACTAAACTGCTGGCTGAGCAAGAGTGGAGATTCAGCCTCATCAAGCAGCGCGGCATCGAGATCCGTATCGAGATCCGTTGACAGAACACTTTGATGCTCCAAGTCTGATGCCCCAGAACTCAATGCCAAAGATGCTGACATCGCACTCTCGGCTGATACACCCAAAAGGGCGATCGCAGTGAGAGCGATCGCCCCTCGCATGGCCATTCGATCAGCATCTCCATACAGGCGATTCGAATGCTGGATGGAAGAGGAATCTGTGGAGGCAGGATCTGCAGAGGCAGGTGCGCGACCGATGGAGCCACAGATCTGTTTCCAAGGAGTATCAGTCATTGAGGATATCAATTACGAGACGGAGTTTTGAAAATCTCGCGGGCCATCATATCCCGAAAGATCCGCTAACTCTTCAAGACTGATAGCACCGTTGTAACGTTCCCCGTTGATCTCCCAGGTTGGATAGCTTGGAATTTCAGCCGCCTGACATTCTGGAGTTTGACTTCTGACATCACCCGGAGGCGAGCACTCCACGTAAGGCACAACTTTAGCGGCTTCTTGTCCAAAAAGAGACTTCTGGTCATGACAGTGGGGACACCACCACGCACCATAGAAAGTTGCTCCAATATCTTTCAGATGCTGTGCTAGAGCAATTTCAGATTCGCCAGAAGTTGTTGTTACTGGAATGTCAGTCGTTTCTTCGGCTCCCCCATCTGCAACGGCTGGATTGTTGATCCCCGAATAGACTCCCAGCGTCCCAACGAGAGCTACCATTGCTACAATGACGCTCGTGAACAAAGGCTGAGATAGATCAGGCCAATCTTGACCAATGAGAGCCAATATGAACAGAGTCGCGGATAAAATTGCTGAGCCGATGCAGTAGACACAGAGCGCTTTAATCTCAAATGCCAGCAGATACATCAGATAGCCGCTGAAAACCAGCATCGACGTACCACCAACGAGTAATAGCGGTTTTGTCCACTGCGCTAACCTGTCTCGAAGTTCCTTTTGCTGAGGAGAACTGACCACAAGGGGGGCGATCGCCAAAACTACCATGCTCAGATAAGCCAAAAAGCCAAATAAAGCTAGAGGCAAGCCTAATATTGTTGCATAGGGACTCGACAACACAATGTCACAGCCGCTGCTGGGACAAGCTGTTTCATTTCCTGTGAGCTTCACAATCGTGAGATAAGCAGTTACGACTGCCCCAATCGAAGCAGCACCAGCCATGATCGGTCGAGCATATCGATGCAGAGGAGACGATACTGAACGTTTACGGGGCATAGAATCACCAACGGATAAAACAACATGTTGATGCGAGTTCAACACATTACAAAATAGCGAAAAATTTGTCTCAATGACCGCTAGGTGTATGCCTGTTAATTGTGTGTACCTTCAGATTTGCTTGAACTTCAAACTGCGGCAATCATTCTGGCGACTGAACTGTATGGGGAATTTAGGGGTTTCTTCATCCATTTAAAAGGTGCGTGGGCGATCGCACCTTTGTCTTCTCTCGCTTACTCTGGTAGACGAACCAGCAGGACTGGGCACGACGCATACACTCGGATGTAATCGGAAAGAGATTGCCCCAACAGGCGATCGAGATCAGGGAGTCCTTGGGCAATGGTCGGACGGCGCTCGGGAGACCCCATCACCAATAAATCTACGTCTAACTCTTCTGCCAAAGCCCGAATTCGAGTACCGGGCTTGCCTGCCGGAGCCTCACAACGATAATCGATGCCAAGTCTTTTTGCCGCCTCAACCGCAGGAGCGAGTACTGGATCTGTTTCAGGATTTTCCATCGGAGCATCAGGAATCGATCTCAGATCAGGACTGACATGCACCAAAATAAGTTGGCCTCCCTTAACATCCTTCAGCATTGCTAAGGATGTTTGTAGAACCTGTTGTGATGACTCGGAGCGGTCTAATGTGACCAGAACCTTACGAATTTTCTTCACGTAGATGTCATCTTTGACCAACAGCATTGGACGACCCGCTAGCTGAAAAACATACTGGCTCACAGAATTTTCTAGAATAGATTGAATCCGCTTGAGACCGCGCGAGCCCATGATAATTAGGTCAGCATCAATTTCGTCGGCCACTTCACATACGGTCGTCTTAGGATCGCCCTCTCTCAACATTGCGGTAGAACGAGCCGGATCGAGCTGAAGTGATTGAATTGCCCGCGCTAGAGTCTTGCCACCTTCTTCCCATTTGGAGGTCATTGCCTCTGCTGTAACTTGAGGGGGCACAATGTGCAAAACAGTAACATTGGCTCGCTGAAATAAAGGAATATCCATCAAGAACTTCAACATTGCCTCTGACTGACCCGTGCCAGAGTCTGCCAGCAGAATTTTTTCCATCTTTATCATTATGACCCTCCTTTAATAATCATAAATGGGTTTGATTTTCAACAGATACGATCGTGAAATTCAATGTTTATTCCAACGCACAGGTGAAGACAAAATGTTCACAACATTAATCACATTTTTCGCACTGTGCTGATGATGCTTACATTCAGTCAAATTGACATAGAATGCTAGTATCAAAAGGCTATATTTGAATTTTGAAATATATCAAAAGCTGTGAATCTGACAATTTAGCCTACTCAGATCATACCGCTGAAGAACAACCACAGCACAGCCTCTACGATAGATTTCACATTTTTAAACTTGCTTCTGGTTCACGGGACATCCAAATATTATCCATCATTGAAATTGTTTCAAAAAATGACTAAATATTGACTTCTGAGACAGCTAAATATACTTGCAGCACTGGAAATCTATCTGCTCGATACACAAGCGCTTTATGTCTAGTTCGAGGGTCAAGCAGGGATCAAGCCTACTCTTTTTTCAGTAAGCCATCTTGACAGATGTCCCTAAATGACGTTCAGGAGACTATGTTCCTTCACCAGATGGAGAGCCTGAGGATTAGTCAGTTGTCCATTCTGTAATCGGCCAAGGACTTGTCACTCTCCGCGCATCCTGCTGGTCTCTACTGGGATAATCTGAACCAGGCGATGCAGAACAAAAGTCTTTGGTTCTTGAAATATTCAGTGCTTTGGAAGCCAATATTGATACAAAATGCGCAGATAGGTTAGGTCGGATATTGATGGAGAAGCCGCGCACCGCGCGGCTTCTCCATCAACTATTGGTTTTATATCAGCGCGTAGCACTATAGCTAAAACGCTATGCTTCATACGACTTTCTATCGTCAAGTCCGATGCTGATTGGATTTTTGATAGGGTGTTTTGTATTCCTAGTCCTCTTTGCGATTCAACTGGGCACTCCTAATCGGAACTGTTTGGGTCGATGAAATAATTGCCACAAAACAGAAAACGCTTCTTTGAGGGCATTAGTGATTCCTATCAAAGCATGGATATTCCTATACTTGGCTAACATAGAAAATTTATGTATAAAAAATTACAGATCTTTGTCGCGATCTATAAGCTAAATCGTTCTGGGGTTCGTCTTAGGACAGGGCAGCTTCAAGAATATCTGAGCCAGTATTTATAAGAAATCAAACAAGGACTTAGTAGATGCAGGGAATCTGGAAAGCGTTCAAGCCATATTTTCTCGTGACTCCGCAGAGTATCGTCTTTCTGCTGTTTTTAGTCTTTCCTATCGTGATGATTGCCATTGTCAGCTTTTGGCAGTTTAATGGCTACTCCATGGTTCCTGCCTTTACGTGGAGCAACTATGGGACGATTTTTTCCTCAGATGTTGCATTGCGAACCTATTTGAATACGTTTAAATATGTGTTGCTGGTTTGGGCTTTTTCACTTGGATTAGCCTTTCCAGTCGCTTATTTTCTCGCATTCTATGTAGAGAGCCTAAGATGGAAGGTTGTTCTCTTTTTAGTTTGCACGGTTCCATTCTGGACATCGAATATTATTCGTAATATCTCTTGGGTGCCTTTATTGGGACGTGGAGGATTAGTGAACCAGATTTTAGTTTCTATTGGTTTGGTTCAGGAACCTTTAGAGTTTTTGCTGTACTCAGATTTTGCAGTGGTGTTAGGGCTTGTTCATCTATATACATTTTTTATGATCGCTCCTATCTTCAATAGTTTGATGAGGATTGAACGCGATTTGATTACGGCAGCTCAGGATATGGGCGCATCAGGATTTCAAGTTCTCAAAGAAATTATCTTGCCATTGGCTGCCCCCGGAATTGCGATCGGATCGATTTTCGTGGTGACGTTGGTAATGGGAGAATTCCTCACCGTTCGGTTAATGGGCGGCGGGCAATCTGCGTCGGTAGGCAAGCTGATTAGCACTCAAATTGGTAGTCTTCAGTATCCGCTAGCGGCAGCAAATGCAGTAATCCTATTGATTGTCACGTTGATTATGGTGACTGGGATTTTGAGAGTCGTGGATATTCGAAAAGAACTTTAGGAATATTAGAGCAGGAGTATTTAAGACGCTCATGATGCAGAAGCGATCGCTCACCTTCTATTTATTAGCAGCATTTTTTTGCTTGTTTGTGCTGTTTCTCTACGGCCCGATGATCACAATTTTCATTTTGTCGCTTCAAGGGCCAGATGGAACATTGACCTTCCCAGTTAGAAGCTTTGGTTTCTATTGGCTAGGCCAAGTTTTTCAAGAGCAACGAGTAGGCAATTTTGTTGAGCCATTCTTTCGCTCGCTTGCGTTGGGTTTCAGCGTTGCGGCGTTGTCAATTCTTGTCAGCGTGCCCGCTGCAATGGCATTTCGAAATCGGTTTAAGGGATCGAATGTTATTTTTTATCTGACAATTGCTAGTTTAATTGTTCCTAGCGTTCTAGTATCTCTCGGCGTTGGAATTACGTTTCAAGTATTAGGGCTTTCTACGAATTGGTTTTCGTCAGGGCTAGGGGCTCATTTGACTTGGACAGTTCCTTTTGCGTTCTTGATCATGGTTGGTATTTTTAATCGCTTTGATCCCTCTTACGAGGAAGCAGCTAATGACCTTGGAGCCAGCGAAACTAAAACCTTTCAAGAAATTGTGTTGCCCCTCATCGCACCTAGTCTGATCGGGGTAATGATCCTAGGGTTTACGTTGTCCTACGACGAATTTACGCGTACATCTCTCGTCTCAGGCCAATACAACACGCTGCCCCTAGAGATTTTCGGGATGACTACTAATGTCACCTCTCCTGCTCTTTATGCTCTGGGTACTCTGACGACGCTGTTTTCCTTTAGCGCGATCGCCATCGGTTTGTTCTCGTATCAATTTTTCTCGCACCGCTAATGTATAGCCACAGCCAGTAGCCTTAGGACATAGACAAGCTGACTACAGCTTTAACAGCCGAATTCAAGGCGTTGCACAATACGGGAATGACTGGGCAAAATTCAACCTTGGTTTCCCTCTTGTAGGGCAGGGTTGATCTATTGAAGGAAAGAAAATAGCTGTCTGACATCGTGAGCTATAGTGCTACGCGCTGATATAAAACCAATAGTTGATGGAGAAGCCATGCACCGCGCGGCTTCTCCATCAATATCTGTCCTAACCTATCTGCGCATTGCTATAGCATCCTAACGCCCTGGGTAATCGAGTCAAAGCCGTTTGCGCGGAAGAGAACGACGTAACGGCTGTGGCAGTGTGGACAATCCAACAAGCTCAAGGCGTATCGTCATTTCCAGTTATGCGACGTTCCATCGCCCATGCGTTGAAGGCATCGCTGAGTTGATTGAAGTTTAGGCGTACCATGATACGGCGTAGCGTCGAAAGGCTAGGCGTAAATGGGGCTACCCCATCAGCTTTAGTAGAATCGGTTGATGGCAACTGACAAAAACTGCCAGAGGGCGATCGCCATGGCAGCCGCTCATGGTTTTCATCACCCCTAGCACCAAACTTACCCACAGCGGCTATACAGGCTGGGTGCGGTAGTCGCGTATCTGCTGGAAGGGGGGGATTAGGCTCATGGGAAGGAATGGTCATGCGGGTGTTCCTGCCCTATATT
>CAKZMO010000553.1 GCA_937128595.1 uncultured cyanobacterium
GATCCCGTCGATCCTTAAACCCATTAACAACTGAAATCAGCAACAAGAGTAAAGGAGTTGATCCTCATGTCTAAATTTCTTTCTAGCCACCCGCAAAAGCCGTTCAGAGCATTGTGAATAGACAACTGTATAAAATATTTAAGGATACAAAGATGAATAAGGCGACCTTCTTACAACGGGCTGCTGCATGGTTGATTGATCAAGCTGTTCTCTCAATCATCTATTACTAGCAGCGGTTGTCATTGGAGTGATCATCGGAGCTTACGCCGATAGCGGGATACCTGTACCAAATTTAATTGTGGCTCCGAGTGTGATTGGGTTTTCACTTGCTCCCATGTTTGGGCATTTTTTGTATTTTGGTTACTTTTGGAGTCAGCGAAAGCGATCGATTGGCATGGGAGTGATGAGCATCAGAGTAGTTCAACTCGATGGACATTCATTGTCTTTTTTGATGGCTGGTCTGCGTGGCTCGTTAGGCTACTTCCTGAGTGGTTTAATCTTTGGGTTAGGCTATCTCTGGTTTTTTGTGGATAAAAAAACAGGAGACATGGCACGACAAGATTTTTAATACTGTAGTGCTGAAACAATAGTTCAGAAAATTTTTTAAGGGCGAGAATCGACAATTTGATGATCCATCTCGATCAGTTGATTGCCACATTGATGCAGGTAGTGATAGAAAATGCAGGAGCCGAAACTGGCGCTCTGGTTCTCCTGGAAGAGGATCAACTCACTGTAGTGGCTCAATGCAGTGGCAATAAACCGTGTGACCTAGAAAAGCTAGCTGTTGCTGACTGTGCAACGATTCCTGTCTCTGTCATTCTCTCGGTAGAACGCACTCAAGAAACTCTGGTGTTTGATGATGCAGTTAGCGAACCGTTTTCAACTGATCCTTACATTCAACATCAACAGCCGCGATCGCTCCTGTGTATGCCCATTCTCCAGCAAAGTCAGCTGATCGGCATCCTTTATTTGGAGAACAATCTTAGTCCCGGAGTGTTTACTAGCGATCGCTTACAAGTCCTGAAACTTTTGATGGCTCAGGCAGCAATTTCACTGGAGAATGCTCGGTTATATGAACAGTTAGCAGACTATACCGAAACATTAGAAAGTAAGGTAGAACAGCGAACCCAATCTCTACAGCAGGAAATCGCTGAACGTCAACAGACCGAAGCCGCATTGAGACAAAGCGAAGCCAATTACCGCAACCTGCTACAAACCGCGAATTCAGTCATCATTCGCTATAATCAGCAAGGACGGATTCGATACATCAACGATTTTGGAGTAAAACTCCTGGGTTATGAAGAACATGAGATTATAGGGCGAACCTTATTTGAAACCATCATTCCAGAAGCCGAACTCTCTGGACGCGATGTGAGACCCATGGTTCACGATTTACTTCATAATCCCCAATCGTACCCGCAAGGCGAAGGTGAAAATCTGTGTCGAGACGGTCGGCGAGTTTGGATGACCTGGTCAAATCAAGCCATCTTCAATGATCAGGGAGAGATCGTTGAAATCCTGTCGGTAGGCAATGACACCACCCAGCGGAGACAAGCAGAAGAGGCATTACAACGCAGTGAAGCCAATTACCGAAACCTGATCCAAACCGCAAATTCAATCATCCTTCGCATGGATAGGCAAGGACGAATTCGATATATAAATGACTTTGGACTGAGCTTTTTTGGCTATGAGAAAGATCAGATTCTAGGGCATACTTTGCTGGAAACAATCGTTCCAGAAACCGAAACATCTGGACATAATCTCAAGCAGTTTGTTCACGATTTGTTACACGACCTTGAAGCTCCCTTGCCTCAAGCTTACTTGCAAATTGAGAATGAAAACCTCTGTCGGGACGGTAAACGGGTTTGGATTGCCTGGTCAAATCAAATCATCTTCAATGAACAGGGAGAGGTTGTTGAAATCTTATCGGTTGGCAATGACATCACCCAGCGGAGACAAGCAGAAGCAGCCCTACAAGCCTCAGAGACAAAGCTACGGAATCTAATTGAGGCAATTCCCGATCCATTGTTTGTATTCTCTGCTGAAGGGCGATTTCTTGAAATAATGGTACTGGACCCAAATCTGCTGTGGCACCCCTTTGAGGAGATGATTGGTAAAACTATGCATCAACTCGGAAGGGAAGAAGCTGATGAGTTTCTAGGTTATATTCAGCAGGTACTGAGAACCCAACAAATCCTCACGGTCGAGTATGGTGCGTTTCTAAGTGGACGAGAAATGTGGTTTTCGGCTCGCATTGCCCCAATCAGCCACGATCAGGTGATTTGGCTGGTGCGAGATATTACAGCGCAGAAGCAAGCAGAAGCAACCTCAATTTTAGAGGAGCGCAACCGCATGGCACGCGAAATTCACGACACACTCGCGCAGTCGTTTACAGGCATTTTGGCTCAGGTGGGAGCGGCAAACCAAGTGCTAATGGATGATGTAGAAGCAACTCAGGCACACCTGGATCTAATTAAAGAATTGGCACGAACTGGACTGTCTGAAGCACGGCGATCGGTTGTCGCGCTCCGCCCTCAACTTTTGGAGGAGGGCAGTTTACAGAGCGCTCTACATCGTCTCATCGCTCAAATCAGAGCTGCTGCAATGGATACCACTCTACATTATGAGATTGAGGGTGCAGTGTATGCTCTACCCACTGAAGTGGAGAATAACCTACTGCGGATGGGGCAGGAGGCATTAACCAACGCAATTAGACACGCTAATGCCGACGAAATTCGAGTGGGGCTAGTCTATGATCGCGATCAGGTTTGCTTGCGCGTAAAAGACAATGGACAGGGCTTTGGAGTTGGCAGTATGCCATCCTCTAAGGGTTTTGGCCTACTGGGCATGAGCGAACGGGCAGAGCGCATCGGCGCACAACTCACGATTAGGAGTCAACCTGGACAGGGAACAGAGATTATCGTAGTCGTTGGGGTGTAGGGTGATGACTACTCCACACCCCACACCCCACACCCCAACGACTACCACCCCAATTCGGGTTCTGATTGCCGACGACCATGCCATTTTTCGGCAAGGATTAGCCACGATTATCAGCCATGACTCAGAGATGCAGGTGATTGCCCAAGCCGAAAATGGGGAACAGGCGATCGCCTTATTTCGGGAACACCAACCCGATGTCACGCTCATGGATCTGAGAATGCCTGAAGTTGAAGGAGTAGCAGCTATCGGTGCCATTCGTGCGATCGCTAAATCGGCTCGAATTATTGTCCTAACTACCTATGATAGTGACGAAGATATTTATCAGGGATTGCAGGCAGGAGCCAAAGGATATCTGTTGAAAGAAGCTGAACCGGACGAGCTTCTGAATGCCATTCGTACCATTCACCGGGGTCAGAAGTATATTCCGCCCGACGTGGGAGCAAAGTTGGTACAGCGCCTCAGCAATCCAGCCCTGAGTGAAAGAGAACTAGAAGTACTCCGCTCACTGGCAAAGGGAATGAGTAATGCCGATATTGCGGCGGCTTTGAGTATCGGTGAAGGCACGGTTAAATCTCATGTTAATCGGATCTTGAATAAGTTAGATGTGGGCGATCGCACCCAAGCTGTGATTGTTGCAGTTAAACGCGGCATTGTTAGTTTGTAGCGTGTACTTTCGATCGAATTCGGATTCTAACTATTGTTATAGTCAGCCTTCTACTTTGCAATGGCATGGTTACTCTATCAATTTGTACTGTAAAAAATTTAACTCACTGTAGACGACGGACTGAAGGCAATTTTCTATATTGAATTTATGCAAATAGTTATGCACTCAGGAGATAAATCTATGACCTCTACTTCCATCGCTACAAACCCAACACTACGCCAAGGCGATTCCGGTGCTGCTGTTAGTGAACTACAACAATTGCTCAATGCGAAAGCAATAAAGATTACCGTCGATGGCATCTTTGGCGATGAAACTCGCGCCGCAGTGGTTCAGTTTCAACAGCAGAATGGACTTGTTGTAGATGGCATTGTTGGCCCTCAAACTTGGCAAGCCCTTCGTCGAGGTGCACCCATTCAACTGACTGATGCAGCCAGTTACTACGAGCCATCGAACTACTCCCATCAAAAGAAGGCATTTGACTGGTTGCAGTCGCAACTCTCTAGTTCAGTGCTAGGGGAATTTGCTCGTCGCTGGCGAAACCTGGGCTAACGCAGCAATCGCCAATCTCAAAGTTATTTAGCCCACGTTCAAATTGCTGACGCTGGGAATGCCCTGAATCATCGGGGTTTTCCCAGCCTTCATGGCAAGGTTCCAGGTTTGATGCAGATTTATAAAAATGAACGACGATCGTAGCCAGAGTTCCTTACTTGTACCCCCTTCAACCCAAGATTGGATGCAAGGCGTGCTGAGTGCAAAGGTCGTGCTGGTGATGTATGGAGACTATCAAGACCCAAAAAGTGCGGACGTTTACAAGCTAATTAAAGATATCAAACGAGAGCTGAATGCTTCTTCTGGAGAAGATTATTTGTGCTTTGTCTTCCGTCATTTTCCGCAGGCACAAATTCATCCTCACGCTCAACGGGCTGCCCAAGTCGCCGAAGCCGCCGCCGCCCAAGGAAAGTTTTGGTTAATGCACGATACTTTATTTACCCATCAACAAAACTTGGAGAATGGCTATCTTGTCGAATACGCCAATGATTTAGGGCTTGACATTCCTCAGTTTCTCAAAGAATTGTCTAAACACGCGCATATCGATCGCATCCACAAAGATATCGAAGGTGGAATACACAGTGGAGTAACAACTGCTCCAGCCCTATTTATCAACAACATTCGGTATGCCGGACGCTGGAGAATGACAGAGTTGATGGCAACCATTGTTGCTGCAAATCACTATCTCAATCAATGAGTTTTACACAATGAAAACACTCCTCAAAAGAACCGTATTATTCTTCGCGCTGCCTATTTGTATCTCAGTTTATTTCTCCTTACCTGCTGCTGCTGATTCTACAGCCGAACTCATCTTGAGTACTCAATGCCAGGGCGGTTACACCATTAACATCTGGCGAAACTATCGGTCTGGTGAACTGCTTTATCGTGCCATCAGTCCTCACGGTAATTTAAGCTTGGATGGAGGAACCAGCCAGGCGACTGAAGGCGTTCGAGTCTACAGATTTGGGAATGCCAACTATGAATATTGGGTCTGGGATGGGACGTTGGATGATCTGCAGGCTGCGACATTAGAGGTCTATCAAAACAATCGCCTTTTAATGCAACAAGCTTGTACGAAAAGTTGAACTTTATTCCCTGATATAGCAATCTCAAATGATTTGTGGAAGGAGGGGCGGGCGCAGCCTCCCCCTCCTTCCACTTAACAGTTCACAAGCGATTTAGTATCGCTATAGATTGAGACTATTTCTCTGAACTAGAACCCTACCTGAGTTACAACCTAGAGCGATCGCTCAAACAACCATCAAATCGATTAATCGCTCAGAAAGAATTTCTGACGAGACTTCTAATGAACAAAATTCTTTTCACCTTCCAACGCTCTCCGCTAATCATCTCAGCAACAATCCTGTTCAGCCTATTGGTGCTGTTCACCTTTCCATCTCTGGCTCAAATCAATCCACAAGTAATTCCCAGAATTGAAGTGATTGAAAGTTCTGAAGGAATTCCACCCGCTTACCGCTTAGTCATTAGCCGACCGCAGGACATTGTGTATGCTTTCTGTCCTACGAATTTTGAACCTGAGTTGAACTATCTACAAAATGTGAAAGCAATTCAGTGTAAGCGTTATCCCGGTAACTAGCGATAGATACAGGCATTACATCCACACTATGACGGGGGCTTTCAAATGTCATTCCCTTATCGGTAGTTCCAAAGCCGAATAGCTATTTGCCGAAATGAGACGTGCTAGTTGGCAAAGCAACCTCTTGTCACTAAGTGGCATTTAGCGCTATTCTGTCACTTAGTGACAGGCTTTGAAAGAAGACTGTTGTGGAGAGTGACGGTGCCAGACGATATTGAGGTGCGGATGCACACAGCGGCGGCCACCTCAGTTCTGCGAGTGATCAGCGAAGACGTCTGTGCCGCCGTTTTGACGGGCGCTGCTCCTGCCGCTATCGATACCCCTCTCAAACGCATAGAGTTCATAGTCCGCGCTTTTTACGTAGCTACTGGTGGAGTCGTTGGGGACCCCGTCGATCCTTAAACCCATTAACAACTGAAATCAGCAACAAGAGCAAAGAAGGTGATCTTCGTGTCTAAATTCGCTTCTAACTATTCGCGGGAGTCAGGAAAGATTCCCGCCACGCCCTCGGAGCGGCCCGCGAGATCGGCGTCAGTCCCGGCTGGCGTGGAATACCATCGCGTACTCGCTGGCAAGAAACATCGCATCGGGCGCGGCATCTTCTCTATCGTGCTCCTGCTGGCTGGGGCCGTCGTCTTCATCAACGTCATCTCTAGGGGCGCTGCGGTCATCGACCTACAGATGGGCTACACCACTCCGATCCTCGGTGGCACCGACTACACGCCGCTCTACCACGCCAGCACGATGTTCTCGCTTGCCCTGCTCATTCCGTGGAGCATGGTCATCCAGCGATGGCTCTACGGTGTGCCCGGTCCCTCGCTGCACTCGGTGGTGTCGCGGTTTCGGTTCGACGTGTTTGGCCGGGCGCTCCTGCTCTTCAGCCCTGTCTGGATCGTCGTCAACTTGCTCGCGTTCTTCACACCCGCTGAGCAGAGTTCGTGGTCGCAAACGGATCTGATCGGTATCTTCATCGGAACGCTCCTGCTGACGCCGCTGCAGGCGGCGGGCGAGGAGTATGGCGTGCGCGGACTGGTCTTCCGGGTCGCCGGGATCTGGGCCCGTGGGTCGCGGGCAGGGCTGGTTATCGGTGTTCTGGTCTCGAGCGTGGTGTTCACAGCTATCCACGGTTCAACTGACCCTTACATCAACGTGTGGTACTTCGTTCTAGCCGCCGGGTTGGCGCTAATAACATGGCGCAGCGGTGGCATCGAGATCGCGGTCGTGCTCCACGCCGTGCTCAACACGGTCGTTTTGATCGGGGCCGCCCTCTTGCGCGTCGACCTTGGCACCGCGCTCCAGGATCGATCGGCAGGCGTGGGTTCGCCCTACCAGATCGTGCCCACGCTTACGGTTGTCGTGATCACCGCAGTGGTGTGGTGGCGCACGCGGCAAACCGGCCCCGCTTTGACCCCCGCGCCCCGCTCTGACGCGCGGCTCTGATTCGATCCAGTAGTCTATCGGCACTTACAATCCCTGGAGTCTTACATAAGAGCAATCGGTGAGAGCAAACTTCATGACTAGCAATCGGCTTAACTCGCTCGAACTCAGCCAACAGTTTAATAAAACGCTGATGTTCTCCAGTCAGCAAATGAACTGGAATGGCGTTTTCGTTGAGCAGTGTCAAAGCCCTGTTTCAGCGTTTGAGGTGGAACTCTCAGCCCTCTCAGACCATTGGCTGAACTTACACATCGGAAATCCTGCCCCTTTAATTCAGAAACGGGACGATCGCCTGCATGAATCAATCCTTCATGAAGGAGACAATCTTTTTGTCCCGGCTGGACAACCGAGCTATTGGTGTCGAGCTGAGAGTGGTGTTATCTGTACTCCGCTGCACATTTGCCTAAGGCCAGAATTGGTTCAACACGTTGCTGAAGCGTCTGACATTGATTCCACACGGTTTGAGCTTGTGCATGGTTTCGGTCAGCAGGATGTGCAACTGCATCAGATTGGCATGCTGATGCTCGCTGAGTTGCGATCGGGCGGGATGATGGGGCAACTCTATATCGAATCACTCACTCAAGCCCTAGTGATTCATCTACTCCGACACTATTCGACCCTAACGCAATCGATCGCATCACCCCACAGCCGCTTTACTCGTACCCAGTTACAGCAGGCGATCGATTACATTCACACTTACTTGAATCGAGATTTATCCTTGGCAGAACTGGCCAGCGTTGTGAACATTAGCCCGACTTACTTTGCGAGCTTATTTAAGCAAGAAATGGGAATTTCGCCCCATCAATATGTGATTCAACAGCGGGTAGAACGAGCAAAAGTGATGTTGATGAAAACAGATTTAGCGATCGCAGACATCGCTTTACAAGTTGGTTTTTCCAGTCAAAGCCATTTAACGCAACAGTTTAAGCGACTCACTGGCATTACACCGAAACAGATTCGCTAGCTCCATAGGAATCTAATAAATCACCGTAAGAATCTGAAAGAACTTGAGTCTTAAAACTCACATACTCAAGTTAGCTAAGACCAAGACAATCTGTACCAAAAGTATATAAACACAGAACAAAAATTCCGTTGATAGGGGCCGTCGACACTCGGATTGTGGTTCGACTAGGGGCAAGCGCATGTCCAAAGATGCCGGATTTGGTGATACCAGATCTATCGAAGTCATCGTTAAATCCTGAAACTATCGACAACTGTGATCAGTAACCCGACCCAAGCACTACATAACTTATTCATGAAGGAAACAGAATTGGAGATGCAAAACACCGCAAGAACAAAGGGAATCATCGCAGAAGCGAAAAAAGTTACCTACGTGGAGGCTGCCCGGTGGGGCAAGCATCGGGGGTGGCACTATGTTCTGGGATTAGTCGTCATCTTCTTTGTGGGGCTGGTCGTCAACGGCATCACCGTCCCGCGCGTCGCGTTCTTGCTCGGCGGTCAAGAGGCGCTGGCGGCGTTCAATCGGCTGGATTACGCTGCGCTCGGACTCGTGGGGGGCTTCGTTGCGTTCAGGGCGAGTTTTCCGTTCTTCCTCGCGGGCATCCTGATCGCCGTCACCCTCATTCACCAGCGTCATCCCCGGACGCTGGTCACAGCGCGGAAAAAGATCAGCTGGCGGCGGGTCGGTCAGGGATTTGTGGCATGGTTCGTGCCATTCTGGCTGATCGCTGGGCTGGGACAGTACTTCTTCTATCCCGACACCTTCTCGTTTAACTTTGACCTCACAACGTTCGCGCTCTTCGTGCCGATCGCACTGATTGTCGTTGCGATCCAGACCACCACAGAGGAGCTTTTCTTTCGCGGCTACATTGTGCAGGGCGCGAGTATTGTTTGGTCTAACCGCGTCTTTCTGGCGCTGGTGCCAGCCGTGATCTTCGCCCTGACGCACCTGCTCAACCCGGAGGCGAGCGCTGGCGGCTGGCTCACGGTCTTCATCAACTACTTCCTCGTTCCGGGGCTAGTGTGGACCGTGGTTTCGTTGATTGACGGCACCACCGAACTCGCCATCGGCGTACACTTCGCGAACAACATCGGCGGCAATCTCTTGATGGGCGTAGCCGGAAGCGCCGTGACCGGAAGCGCCGTGACCGCGCCGACTCTATTCACAGTCAGCGAGTTCCACGCGACCTACACGGCTCTATCAATGCTGGTTGTCGTACCCATGTTTCTGGCGATCGCCTACAAAGTGTTCAAACCCGACGGGGTATCAAACCCCGTTTCCCAGAGTTATCGGAGTAGTCGTTGGTAATCTCGTCAGTTCGTAAAACCATCAGCAGAGGATAAAACCATGGTTAAGCATAAAAACTCTAGGCTGCGACTGTTTGGGCTGCTGTGGTTGGCAGGCATGGCTGGGGTGATGACCCTGGTGTTGATGCCGTTGCCCTCGCTCCCAGAGGGTGCCCCACCTGCCGCCGTGGTCAGGCTACTGGTGCTGGTGCAGCCCACGGTTTTAGTGTCGGTAGCGGTGCTGATAGGCGTGCTCTTGGCTCACCGGCTAGGGCTGATGGCACCGGGGGCAGAGGCGCTGGCCACTGGGCGATCGTGGCGGAAAGCCATGGTTCCTCAACTGCGGCCCGGTGTGGTGGGTGGGTTGATCAGCGGCGGACTACTGACGGCGATCGCCCTGCTGTCTCGCCCGCTGCTGCCACCAGCCTATGGGGCGGCTGAGCCCACGCCGCTGCTAGTGCGGTTTCTCTACGGCGGTATCACCGAAGAAATTCTGATCCGTTGGGGACTGATGACGCTGCTGCTCTGGCTGGGCTGGCGATTTGGGCAGCAGCGCCAGGGTAAACCCCAGACCCGATGGGTGGTAGTTGCCATAGCCGTCTCCTCCCTATTGTTTGCCGTGGGCCACTTGCCCGCTGCGATCGCCCTAGGACTGCCTTTAACCCCAGCCCTAGTGGGGTTCTTGCTGATCCAAAATTCTTTGTTTGCAGGGGTTGCGGGGTATTTATTCTGGCGCTACGGGCTAGAGGCCGCAATGATCGCCCACCTGACAGTTCATGCCGTGCTGGCCCTCATCGGCTAAGGCATCTCCTGGCTGCCGGGCAGGGTGGACACGGGTATCGTGGCCCCAGGCACGCTGCCGGATGGGCTGGACGGCAAAGCGTTCACCCTCATGTCTCAGATTTCTTCTAACAGCTCACGAAATCGTAACCGACTCACGTACGACTCAAGACCAACAGCTTCCATCAGGAGGAGAATTATGCGCGTTCCCAAGACCTACGTCAGGCGCTTATTAACAGGCACAGCAGTGATGTTGCTTGTCCTCGCTGGGGCACCTGCCACATTGACACAATCAGAGGCGCAGCAGCCCACAGCCACGTCAGAGGCGATCGCCACTGCTGCGGTTGCCACCGCCGACAGAGCGGTCACGCACGCCGAGAACGACCGCGTTCCCCAAGGCGCGGCCTGGACGCAGCACTACTTTCCGTCCTCAGACGGCTCCGACGTTGAACTGCACGCCGACGTTCTGTTGCCTGAAGGACTGGCCGCAGGCGAGAGGGTGCCGGTGATCCTGTCGGTCGGAGCCTACTTCGGGCACTCCGGCCAACAGGCACTGGAAAACCACGCGCACACCGGCCCCTCGAACCGCTTCAACGATCTGATCGAAGGCACCGATCTATTCAACCGCAGTTACGCCCTGGTGATGGTTGACCTGCGCGGCTTCGGCGGCTCCACTGGATGTCTAGACTTCATGGGTCCCGGTGAGCAGGCCGACGTGCAGGCCGCGATCGACTGGGCCGCGAGCCAGCCCTGGTCTACGGGTGCCGTCGGCATGTATGGCATGTCCTATGACGCCATCACCGGTTTAGTGGGCAACAACCTCGACCAGGACGCGCTCAAAGCCGTCGTCGCCCAGGAGCCGATCTGGGATCTGCACCGCAGCGCCTGGTCGAACGGCGTCCCCCGCTCGACCATCGTGGATGTGTCGCGCACCTATAACGAGATTGCTATCTTGCCGCAGCTGCCCGACGATGACGAGCGCTACCGGAGCAATGCCGCCTACGAGCAGGTGAACCCGCTGTGCCTGCTGTTGAACTCGCTCGGCTACCAGGACGCTGACCCGGACTCGGAGTTCTGGCA
>CAKZMO010000554.1 GCA_937128595.1 uncultured cyanobacterium
TTCTCCATTGGCGATCGCCACAATGTGAGAGTCTGAGAGGCTATCGTTCAGCGTCTGTTCAATAATACGAATATGATCATGATTATCATCAATGACCAAAATTAGTCGCTCAGCAGCAGCGTTCATGATCGATTCAAACCTGTGGGGCAACAGCGAGTCATGGTTGGGCTGACCTCGACCTCCTCTCAATGCAAACCTTTTTGGTAGTCATTCATGAGTCAAGATCTCGGATAATGTGGGCGACCCAAAATCTTTATGTGAAACCACTACTGCCTTGCTTTGGCGAGGCGATACGGTTGAGATATCAGCGATCGCTCATTATGACATTACGAACAAGCCTGTACTATCATCCGCTACTGGTCAGCCATTATTTCAGCATTATGCAACATGGGTGATGTTGACATTGTGCTTTAGAAATATTCATAGCGGATAACTTGGGCGATCGCGCCATTTGCTAGAAATTCTTAGTCTTTCAGGACGAACCCATCGGCATAGAGCCATCCTAGTTGGATTGTGAGAATGAGTCCACCAGAATCTCTCTCACCGCGCTACTTGAGATGGAACGGAGGCGACGATCAGAGAGGCGCTCGGTTAGGAGTTGTGAAAGGTGCATCCCAGGCTTGTGAATCTAGGATTGAGACAACCGTGTGGATAACTCATTCAGTCACCCTATGGTTTGATGTTGCACATCCGCCCCGCGAGTCAGCGGTGGGCTAATCTCGGTGCAAGTCCACTAAAGTGGATTCACGACTCAATCCGTAACGCAACGCCTGAACCCATTGAAATGGGTTTTCTGAATTAGACCGCGATTGATCGGCGGGCAGAACGGGCAACCCATTCAAAGTGACGAATAAACCGTTTTCTCTATCTCTAAACAAGCATTTATCTTGCTTTCAAAATTGGGATGCCTCCGTTGTGAATGCTTAGACGCTGAAAACTATTGGATAAGTCGATTCGATCGCTCAATACTGGACTGAGCAGTCTTTCATACTTATCCAGCTAGTTTGGGTAATCGACTAATTCTGCATAGGAATACCCGATTCCCATCGAAAGCCAATACCGCCACCTTTCCAGACGCCTTCTCCCGCCGGATTGGGGCCATGAATATCAACCTGAAGCGGCAACTCATGGCGGGGCTTGAGCAAGTCAACTCCCCGCACAGTGCTGCGATCCATAATGCGTAGTCCTTGTTCGCTGGCGGAGCGATGTGCTTCTGGGGCAGCCCGATGTGCCACAGCTAGGTTGTCGATAAACAGACAGTCCCGCTCACGATACTCATAGGCGATCGCATAACCGTTATGCAGCCCAGCATTCAGCAGATCATTGTATTCCTGACACAGACGCCTCAACTCGTCGGCATCCAACAAGCGAAAGCCATCGCGATCGGGCAGTTTTTCAAACACGGCTCCAGTCATGCCTAGATGCAGCCACACGCACTTGCGACCAGAAAGCGGATGGATATGCACCACAGGATGGATAACGCCACTGTTGGAATTGACAGAAGATAAGCGACTCCAGTATTCTTGCCGATCGTCCGGCAATGCATCATACGCCGCGCCCTGATGGGCAAAGCAAGTACCGCCGCCCTTTTCGGCTGGGCGAACAATGTGATATCCCGAATGGGAAAAGGTCATTGGATTAAAGCTGCCGTCATTGTGCCACTGTGGGCCAACACCTCGAATTCCATGCTTTGGATCATTCGACAAACGAAAAATGTCGCGGTTCTGATTCGGCGTTGCTGGATGAACCCCGTGGGTGCTGTGCAACTCCTTGCCGCCCCACCAGCAACTCGCACGCAAAAATTCATCCGGTTCAAGCTGCCGTTCGCTTCTGAAGACAATGAATCCCCGATTCGCCATCTCTAGCTCTAGTGCCTGCACGATGTCCGCTGGTGGTGGCTCAGCGGACAAGTCAATCCCGTACACTGCCGCACCGATAGGATCGATGGCCACAATCAGTCCACCAAAATTCTCAATAAGCGCAACCCGTGATGGATTGAGGGGGGGAATGTTGGCCGACTGCATTATCGTTTTCCTCAAGTCTGGGTGGGTTCCTTTATAGGTTACCTTTCAATCCTGTGCGACACAAATGCGGATGTAATTCTATGCTTGGTGCGATCGCCAATCATCTGAAATATATGCTTTACTAGAACGATCACTATCCCCCTATCGATAGATCTTTGGAAAAGTATCGTACTCAGCTTCAGGTTAATTCAATGCCCTAAATTCATAACTGAACAACATCCACGCATCGAGTCATCCTAAAATAGATTGTGAGAAAAAATTTGCCGGAATCCTTCTCGCAACCCTCATTGCCACATCACCACCCATTTAGGACGGCAATAGTGCCCAAAGCAAAAGGGTGCAACATTCATTGATCGTCTATTTGATCGTCTATGGTGGATCATAAGCAATGCGATAGGTTTACCACCCGATGAATGCTGAAATACTTTGGCCAACCCACTCCATCTGCATCCGTCCGCTATCGTTGAAGGTGCCGTCCATCGCCGCGAACCTCTACGATCGCACCTGCCGCACAGGCTTTGATGCGCCAGGTTTCTGCATGGTCAATGTGGGTCAGTCCATTGATTCTGTGGCGTTTCGTCAACTGATGGTCGATCTAAAACAAGCGATGTCTGCAATTCATGAATACAAAACTGGGCATACATTAATTTACCTATCTGCAACGCGCTTTGACCAACAAGAAACAACCCGACCTCACTTGGATGGTGGCCCGGATGAATCGTTGCTGATGTTAGGCTATGAACCCAGCAAGGTGGATTCTGAACTGGATATCTCCGATTATGCAAAATGTGCTTTTGATCGGGATCTTTCCCCCAAGGAATTTATGGCGCGGCATAATCCAATGTTTCAAGCCAATTATGAATTATTAAGACCCTACACGACGCCCATTCCATATTTTTCGCAAACTGACTATCGAATCGTGTGCATCAATAATTCATCAGCTCCATTTTCCCAGGCACAACCGACGTGGCAGGGTACGCTTCATACCGCTACGATTTTGAACCCGGATGAAGCTGCGCAGCGGATTGTCAATTCGACGATGATTGCCCCAGCACCGATGGGCGCTTCTGATGCCATTTCTCAATCACAGCAGCGAGCGTTTATCACTACGCCTATCGTCCATCGTCGAGACTATAACAATCCTAAATGAGTTGTGAAGTGAGAAGGGTTGTGTGAGAAGCATTCCGCAGGAATCCTTCTCACAATCCAAATAGGATTGCTATATAGCCGTCCTAAATGAGTTGTAAATGAAATTGGGTAATGAAAGTGGGGGTTGTGAGAATGCGTCCGCAGGACGATAGCGCTAAGCAGAATGGCTACTGCCATACTTCTCACAATCCAAATAGGATTGCTATAGACACATTTCCGCGTTTTTGTGATGCCATCCCGTACCGGATGAATGTGACGGGTACATCCCGAATTTGCCAACACTTCACTGTGCAACTCGGTCAGTCATTTCCCTGAAAATGGGAATCCACAGATACTTGGCTTCTGTATAGAGTCCCACCTTCGTGGGAATGACGCAGACATTCGCAAAAGTGGGATGCTCCCGATGTGACGCTGCATCCGGGGGACATTCTGCTCATGCCAGCGGGATGGTGGCATGAAGTAACCTCTGTGGGTGAGCGATTCGTCTGCTCGGTGAACCGCTGATGGAATGTCCCATAGGGGCGATCGCTCCGTACCTAGGGCAAGTGGCGAGCGCATCTAGGCCGTATCCTCAGACTCCCCCATGTGGTGAAGCAACTCGCCTCTGCCCTACCTTTTCTGCATCGTAAACCCCACGTTCGAGAGATGATGCAGCGGTTCTAGGTTCTGTCCTAACATTCAATGACATTCACCGCTAGGCCGCCCCGCGATGTTTCCTTATATTTCTCATGCATATCGGCTCCGGTGTCACGCATGGTTTTAATTACCTTATCCAGATGCACACAGTGGCTACCGTCACCTTTGAGGGCAATGCGGGCGGCATTGATGGCCTTCACGGCACCCATCGCATTTCGCTCAATGCAGGGAACCTGTACCAGTCCACCCACCGGATCGCAGGTGAGTCCTAGGTTATGCTCCATGCCAATCTCGGCAGCATTTTCCACTTGGGCCGGGGTGCCGCCTAGTACCTCTGTCAGTGCGGCAGCGGCCATCGAACACGCGACTCCTACCTCTCCTTGACAACCCACGTCCGCGCCTGAAATGGACGCATTTTCTTTGTAGAGCAGAGCGATCGCCCCTGCCGTCAACAAAAATCGCACCACACAATCTGCTGTCGTGCGTTGGCAGAATCGGGTGTAGTAATGCAGCACCGCTGGGATAATGCCAGCCGCACCGTTGGTGGGGGCGGTGACCACTCGTCCACCGGCTGCATTTTCCTCATTTACGGCCATAGCGTAGAGATTGACCCAATCCATGATGGTGAGGGGATCGGCAAGGGCGGCTTCAGGGCGACTGTTGAGGCGATGATAGAAATCGGGCGCACGACGGGGTACTTTCAAGCCACCGGGTAAGATACCGGACGTATGGCAGCCCCGCTTCACGCAATGCTGCATCACGTCCCAGATGTGAAGGAGTCCGGCTCGAATCTCAGCTTCACTGCGCCAAGCCTGCTCGTTCTCCAACATAATTTGACTAATGGAACGGCCAGTTTGGCAGCGATCCAACAGTGCCGCAGCCGTTTTGAAGGGATGGGGAACAAGGGTCGGATCAGGCTGAATCCGATCGCATCCGATTGCTTGCTCGTCTACTACAAAGCCGCCACCTACAGAATAGTAAACGCGCTGGTAGCAGTCTTGATGATGGCGATCGTAGGCGGTGAATTGTAATCCGTTGGGATGGTGAGGTAAGGATTTCCAATGAAATAATAGATCCTGCCGTTCATCAAGAGCGATCGCTGTTTTGCCCAGCAAAGATAAGGATTTTTGATTTCGAATATGATCAAGGCGTAATTCGATTTGATCGGGATCGATTTGATCGGGTTGTTCGCCCTCTAACCCTAGTATCACTGCCTTATCCGTGCCGTGCCCCCGCCCAGTTGCGCCCAATGAGCCGTACAAATCAACTTGGATACGATGGACGCGATCGAGGAGGCTCTGCTGAGCTAGACCATTCACGAATTGATAAGCGGCCCGCATCGGGCCAACCGTATGGGAAC
>CAKZMO010000555.1 GCA_937128595.1 uncultured cyanobacterium
TTGTAACTTTCCTGGATATGCAAGTTTGGGAACTGAACCATAGTCTACTATCTCTCGAAATATCGTAACCCTCTTCCTTTATCGTATTAAAGCCTCTTAAAGTTCTATTGTCTTTGAAAAGGCTCTACTTTCAGGTATAGATTAAAGTCAAACCTATAAATAGACAGATACCGTATTTTTATCGACGACTTAATATCTTTGATTAGGTGTTTATTTAGTGAGTCGTAAATGTATGGAATTCAACATTAAAGGAAGAGTCGCGTTAATTACGGGTGGAGACTCTGGTATTGGGCAAGCGACTGCCAAGCTCTTGGCTGACGAAGGCGTCAAGATTGCTCTTTTAGATAAAACAGCAGAAAGCCTTCAATCGACAGTTGACGAAGTCAACTCAATAAGTGAGGCGTTTGCTGTGCAGGCTGACCTAAGGAACTTGACAGAAATTGAGTCTGCAAAACAGCAAATTCTCGATAAGTTTGGCACAGTAGATATGTTGGTGAACTGTGCAGGTATCACCGGAGCAACTGGAGAGTTCTTAGAAATTAGTGACGAAGATTGGCTCGAAGCACTCGAAGTAAACCTTATGGCTGCAGTACGGCTGTGCCGTACGTTTATTCCAGTGATGCAAAAGTCCGGATGGGGCCGAGTTATACTCATTACCTCCGAGGATGCGACTCAGCCTTATACAGATGAGATGCCTTACTGTGCCTCCAAGGCCGGCTTGTTAAACTTAGCTAAAAATCTTTCTAAGGCTTTTGCTAAAGATGGCGTATTAGTCAATTCTGTTTCTCCGGCCTTCATCGCAACTCCAATGACAGATGCCATGATGGAAAAGCGGGCAGAGAAACTGGGCGTCAGTTTCGACAAGGCAATCGAAACTTTCCTAGAAGAAAAGCGTCCTCACCTAGAGCTAAAGCGCCGAGGAAAAGCTCAAGAAGTAGCTGCCGTAATTGCTTTCCTCTGTTCTCAACAGTCAAGCTATGTTGTAGGCTCAAACTATCGCGTTGATGGCGGGGCTGTCGCTACTATCAGCCTATAAATATTCTTTGATGGTTCAGCCACATCGTTTGTATTTGTAGCAAAAAAGTTCTATTGCCAAACTTCAGGCGTTGCGCAAACATCAACTATGTTTTGTCCAACGCCTAGGAGTCATCTAGGTCGCGAGATAAAAGTCAGACGGACAAAGTTAACTCACTGGGCTATCAATATAAAGAAGCAAATTCCCGAAAGTTATGCTTTCAGGAATTCACCTTTAAAGATAAAAAACAGCTGTGTATTAAAGAAGATCTATCGCAGGAATAACCTTTCCTGTTGATGTAACTTCTTCCGAACGTATCGTCCTCAAGCTTATCGTCGTGTAATAATCCAAATAGCATGGATAATACCTGGAATGTACCCAAGCAGCGTCAGTACAATATTGATCCAAAACTGTAGACCAATGCCGACCTGTAGAAATACTCCTAGCGGTGGCAGCAAGATTGATAAAAGGATTCTGAGAATATCCACTTTTATGCTCCTAATTTTTTAGCCTAATTGCTTTTCTATTTTTACAGAACAGCTTAGTTTTTATGTTGACATTGAGAACAGGTTTTTTTCATCTCCCCAAAGATAGTTATGCCGCATTACAGAACTGAGCCACCATACAGACTTGTATCTTGTCTAATACCATATACCTTGGGATAGATATCTTGTCATAGCTTAAGGAGAACTATTCAATTAGGCTAAGTTGCTCTTTCAAATATATTCTTCGTTCTAATTATTTAACTTACTTGACATTTGTAAATGTACAAGAAGTCAAAACTTCATATTGAGCCAATGTGTTGAAGGTTTGTATTGATTGGTATTACTCTTTTTGCCTTTACCTTTTTTAGATTCCCTTTATCTTCTTCAAGGTAGATGATTTTTATCAAATAAATAAGCTCAATGGATATAAGTATGTCATCTTTTCCATTGATCGTTCTTGTTACTTCATAGGTGTAAGAAAAATGAATGCAGCAGATTCCTTGAAAAACCACCAATCATTTTGGATTGACTCTACACTTCAATCTGCCTATCCTTCCTTGACTCAAGATATACGTGTAGATGTTGCGGTGATTGGTGCGGGCTTGGCTGGGATTACCACAGCGATGTTGCTTAAAAAAGCTGGCAAAAGCGTCGCTGTGCTCGAAGCTGGACGAGTCGCTGAGGGGACTTCTGGACATACCACAGCAAAGGTAACATCCTTGCATCAGCTACGTTATGCAACTTTCATTGATGAAATTGGTGAAGATATGGCTCGTTGCTATGGCGAGTCTAACCAAGCCGCTGTTGAGCAACTCGCTACGCTAGTGCGGGATGAGAATATCGACTGCGATTTTGAGCGCAAGAACGCTTACACCTTTGCTGATACACCTGAAACCTTGAAGAGCGTCAAAGCTGAAGTGGAAGCGGCACAGCGACTAGGACTGCCTGCGACTTATGTAGAAGACACTTCGCTGCCTTTCGATGTAATGGGGGCAGTTCAGTTCAGCAATCAAGCCCAGTTTCACCCTCGTAAATATATCTTAAGCCTGGCTGAAAAAATCAATGGCGACGGCAGTGCCGTATTTGAAAATACACGCGTTATAACTGTTGACGGTGATACTCCTTGTGAGGTGAAGACCGAGAACGGGGCTACAGTAATCGCTGACGATGTAGTAGTAGCCACGAACTTACCGATCTTAGATCAGGGACTTTTCTTTGCTAAAACCTTTCCGCAACGGTCTTACTTGATTGGTGCACGGATCGCTCCGGAAAAAGCTCCTGATGGAATGTTTATCGGTACTGGAGAAAAATATCGCTCTATTCGTACGACTCCAATGGAAGATGGAGGAGTCTTACTACTGATTGGGGGAGAAGGGCATAAAGTTGGAGAGGCTTCCGACACCGAAGCTCGATTTGAGCGGCTCGCTAACTATGCTCACAGCAAATTTGGTCTTGATACTGTTGATTATTACTGGTCTTCCCAAGACGTAGTCTCGTTCGACAAGCTGCCTTATATCGGTCATCTCACCCCGATGAATAAGCACATTTATGTTGCAACTGGCTTTAGCCTCTGGGGAATGAGTAACTCTACGCTGTCGGCCATGATCCTCAAAGATATGATTTTGGGAGAATCTAACCCCTGGGCTGAGCTATATGACGCGATTCGCTCTACTCCTTTTGTGACAAAAGAATCAGTCAAGAATAATTTAGACGTAGGTACTCGCTGGATTGGCGATCGCTTCAAGGGTTTGTTCGATAATACCGACAAGGTCAAACTAGGCGAAGGGCAAGTCGTAACAACGAATGGTGAAAAGGTCGCCGCTTACCGAGACGAATCAGGAATCTTGCATCAGGTATCAGCTGTCTGTCCTCACTTAGGTTGCATCGTCAGCTGGAATGCAGCAGAAAAGAGTTGGGATTGTCCTTGTCATGGTTCTCGATTCGACACTGACGGGGAAATTTTGCATGGGCCTGCCGTCAATGCTCTGAAGCCCTGTCAGACAGAAGGTTTATCCAAATAATCTCGGAGACGCGCTAGATCTGAGGTTGTGTTCGCGGCTAGAATGATAGCTGTAATTCAGCTTTGCCGTCTTTAACCGAAGATGCTAGCCCATATCATTTCTTTTCGCGAAAAATACCCTGCAGCGATCGCTGCAGGGTATTTTTAATCAATTGCCTGACAAAATTTAATCGTCCCTTGGCCAATGGCTGGCCGACGCTGTTCCTTTGGCCCAGAGCAATTTATTAATCCGCTTGAGCAAGCGAGCCTGGTGGTTTAAAGGGCTACAAATTTGTACTCAAGCAAATATCTCTGAGTCGCAACCGTTAAAAAAATAGCGTCTCCATCGAAGTACGCAAAGCCTTAATTGCTCTTTTGATTTTGTCAGACTACTTCACTGAGTTGAACGCTATCTGCGTTAGAGAAGCCTAAATCCTCAGAATTGGATGTATCACCTTGAAGATGAGTTTCTAACAAAGCAAGGTTACGCACGTTAGATTTGTAAAACGCATCGAAAATATCCCCTAACAGTGGGATAGCTCCTACTACAGCCTCTAGTGCAACATTGAAAATCATTTGCCTAAAGACGTTTCCAGGCAAACGAAATCGAGTCGCTAAGAAAATGATATATGCCGAGACAATAGTGGCAATAATGTCACCCAAACCTGGAATAAGACCAATGATTGGATCAAGACCGATTTTAAAGCCAATTCCCGGAATTCGAAATGCGCTGTCCATGATTCGACTAATTCGTCGAATACGATTGAGGTTTCTAAGTCGTGCTGCCGTATTTATGGGCGTAGAATTCATCTTAATCAAAGAAAATTAGAGTTAAGGAAACTGGCCTGAGGTTAGTGTGAATTTGTTATCGACATCAAACGTTAACCATTGTATGTATCTAGTCGGATCCTCACTAAATAACAGCTTGACTGATGAATCCGGGCTTCACCATCATCCAAAGACGTAAATATAAAAAGCCAATTCGAATATTCAGGCATATGTGATGTCTTTGTTACTAGAAAGAGATCATCAATAGTTTGACAAATCTCTTAAAAATATAAGACTTCAGGTAGATGGCAGACCTTTTTTAGGACTCCATTATGTTTAAATCATAAAGTACCTGCAAAGTTGTAAGCTCCATTCAGATTTAAAGGTTTTTGAACCATATTAGGGGAAGAGAAGTCCTCGTAGATTAGCCTTTTCCGAGCATGCCCAAAAACGTTTAGTAGATTTAGTCCGTATAAATCTTCTAAATAACTTCGAAAAACTAATGTGAACGAGTGCCAACTAATCTCGATATAAAGCTTGTTTAAGAATTGTGGTGTACTGTGATTTATAAATCACAAAATTACCGAAACTGATGCCGTGAGGAGGTGTTTCTATGTTCGAAACGATCGAAGCAAGCATAAAGCCTTTAACTCTCAATTCCAAAATACTAGATGCGGCTTATGAGCTTTATTTACAGGCTCCACAAGATAGCTATCCGGTTATCGATCTTCATACGCTGTCCCAACAAACTGGTAAGAGTTTGCTGAGTTGTCGCAACGAAATTGTAGAGGCCAATAAGATAGGCCGCTTTCCAAATTGTGCTTTAAAGTCATGATTTAGACATAGAACTTTGGACATAGATCGAGTAGGCAGCTTATGTCGTCAGCCAGATGAAGAATTGATCGTAGGCGCAATAGATTAGAGGGGCAAGTTTAGTTTGTAGGAAAGATTTATTTATGCGACATGCAAAGCTTTACAAAGCGCTAAGTGCTGGTGCATTGTCCCTTAGCTTATTAGGAACAGCTGCAACTGCTCCGCTTCAAGCACAGGAAGCAGGCACGGCTTCAACAGAAGCGCCTGACGCTTCAGCAGAAGAGGAATTTGACCAAGCGGGTCAAGAACTCCAGGACGCAGGTCAGAATACTGTAGATGGCATTGAAGAGGCTGGGCAGGCTGTTGAACAGAATACTGAAGAGGCGGCTCAAGATGCTGTAGAGGGCATTGAAAACGCCGGACAGGCCGTTGAGCAGAATGTAGAAGAAGCGGCTCAAGATGCTGCACAGAGCGCAGAGGCGGCAGAAGCGCAAGCAGAGGCGGCAGCGGCAGCGGCGACAGATGCTGTTGAGAATAGAGCCAACTGGGGTTGGTTAGGTCTGCTCGGGCTTATCGGACTGTTTGGTTTAGCTGGGGGCAAACGTTCAAATGAAACCACTGTAAAACGCGAGCATGATCCTGAAACTACTACGTCATACCGACGCTAAGCAAAATTGAGATCAGGTCAGGCATTACCTTTGGCAACCTTTCTAAGAAGCTACGGCTGGCATGATGAAAGAGGAACTGAGTCGTTATTGCCAACTGTAGGATTAGTTGTAATAATCCTCTTCAGCAAACTTATTGTTCTCATTCCTTAGAAAGATTAAAACCGATAAGAGTAGTAGGAAGTAGAGAATGGTAGTCGTTAACTTTACTTCCACTGCACTATGAGTAGGGTCTGTCTACTATGTCAAATTTAAAGTGGGACTGTATGCTGATACCGTCCCACATTTCTGAATTTTAGACAGGCTATGTATAGGCTCTGTATAAGCCTAAGTAAAATGGTGTGGTTGTTCTGCTAAGTTTCTTTGACTGAAAAACCTATTGACAGTTAAAGCTTTTCCGGGTGATTTTGAATGAAGCATTTGTTAGATGCATAGATTGTACCTACACAAAGCATTTCTTCGAAGATGACTTGAACATCGGCCTCTGCTCAATTGATTTCTCTACGAGCAAAAGATAGAGCAAAAAGTATTAGATATGAAAAAAGGTGGCTTGTGGCCACCTTTTTAAACTATTTGGAGATAGCTTTCTTCAACAGAGACTAGTCAAGTTTGTTCTTAATGTTGTCCTTGACATCTTCTTTTGCGTGTTGTGTTTCGGCTTCAACCTGCTTTGATCTGCCTTCAGCTTTATCTTTAGGGTCGCCGGTTACTTCCCCAATCATTTCCTGGGTTTTACCTTCGATATTTTTTGCTGTGGCTTCAGCGCGTTCTTCGATAGACATATTGATATAGTCTCCTTGGCGACGTAGATGTTAACTACACATACATGATACTGGGCGTCGATGAACAATTCATCTGTCTCTGGATGGAATGAGGCTTGTCTGAAGACAACAACTTGATGAAACAAGTCTGACGTAGCGATAAAATTGTTTTCCTCAATATTTGCCGTATGATTTTGTATATTACCTAAGTCTACGCCGCATTTTCTGATTACTTCACAAGTGAGAAAGATCCGGCTTTAAGCTTTTCAGGAGTTATTTCTTTTTTACCTCTTTAGGCAGAGACTAATCATCGTTCTTCAGTGTCTTAATGAGTTGTGAATGGGTAAGCTCAGCAAGCTATATGATACACAGTGCCGATGTTCAAGACACTCACTTTGCAGTTGGTGATAGACTGGGGTCGCCTATACGATCGCACTTAAGTTAGTAGGCGCGGTTTGCGGTTATTGATTAGCTTACTGATATTTATATCCAACTGATACAGAATTGATACGAATATTTTGTTTGCTTCTAAGTGTTATTTTCGCAAGCTAGGGTCAGCATATTTCCTTGCTAGTATAGCGAGAGATATTCGATTTTAGTGGGTGTGACTTATTTAATTGTGGTGTCTCTCAATATATACCCTAAGTTTCAAGACCTCTGATCTCGAAGTAAAACTTGAAACTCTATGGTTTGACGTGAGCCACATTTCTTGCCTGAGCTTTTTCAGCTCAATGTTCTTTCTCTTTTTACGACATATGGTTAAAGCAACTCAAAGAGTTTCCAAAAAGATTGCGTTAGCATTTGATTTTGATGACACCTTAGTTCCAGATACCTACGATGGGCTTTTAGAAAGCTTAGGGTTGGACTTTAAACAATTTAGAGAAGAAAAATATGAAGCCCTCAAAGCTTCCGGTTGGGATTCAATCCCAGCTCGTTTCTTTAGCCTCGTTGAGATATCTGAGTCTGAGGAAGAGAAAGATATCTCTATTACTCGGGATTACTTAGCGGAATTTGGCCGCAACCTGCGTCCCTTTGACGGCGTTGAACAAATGTTTGATCGGCTGCGGCAGAGGGCTCACTCGCTGATTCCAGATGTGGAGTTAGAGTTTTACTTAATTACGAGCGGGTTTGTGGAGATTGCGCGTCATACATCCATTGCCAAACATTTCAAAGCAATGTGGGGATGCGAATTTCATTACAAAGAGAATGGCGAAGTTGATCGACTGAAGCGATCGCTCACCCATGCCGAAAAACCTCGTTATCTTTACCACATCTCTAGAGGGGTTGATCAGTCTAGCGAACAAGATCTCTTGTTCGTTTACAAAGATGTTCCTCATGAAGATTTAGCAGTTCCGATGTCCCATATTATCTATGTGGGTGATGGCACATCCGATATTCCTTGTTTTGCGATGCTGAACCAAGAAGGAGGAACTTCTATTGGCATCTTCAAAAGCGAATCTCCGGAAGACTGGGCCAGCGAATATCAGCCGACTCAAAGTCAACGAGTCGACAACTTAGCTCCGGCCGACTACAGCGAAGATTCAGAAATGATGCAATCTCTGTTGTTAGCCGTAGAAGGAATCTGCAAGAGTATTCAGCTCGAAAAGCTCAGCAAAAACGAATAGTCTCTAAAAGGCTACTGGAAGGCTACTGGCGCTAGTTTTAACAGTAGAGCTAGCGCCAGCATGTTGCCGATTTCTACCTTGAGGAAGTCGTATTCATGAAGTTTTTAAGCTTAGTATGCCCGTAGAACAAGCATCGAGAGGAGGTTATGCCAAACTGGGATAAGGATATATCTAAGGCGATGAGCACAATGCATGCTCAATGGAGCGCCGCCAAGACTTACATTAAAAAGAAGCTAGGTATTCAAAATTCTATTAGTATTATGCCTTTTTGGAGCTACGGGACACCCGATACGCTCTATCTTCAGGGAAGAGTTTTGAAAGATGAGGGCATTGCACTACAAGAAGAAAATGCGCCCCTGTGGGAGAACATTTTGAACATGTATCGTCGGTTTGAAACGGACGAGTTGCCTGGTGTAGAAGTTCGGCTTTCGGTGGGTGAACAACAGCATCTTGTGACGACAGATCAAAAAGGGTTTTTCAAGACAGAACTTCAGCTGGATCAGCATTTGGGAAGCGATCGCTTATGGCATCCTGTACAGGTAGAGCTGTCGTCAGATAAGTATTCTCATCGATTTGAAACGACGATAGGAGAGGTCATCGTTGTTTCAGAGCAAGCTGAGTTCGGCATTATTAGCGACATTGATGACACGATTGTCCACACCGCTGCGAATCAACTTTTCAAGATGATTTATCTAGCGTACTTGGGCAACGAGCGGACTCGTCGTCCTTTTGCGGGTGTCTCCCAGTTCTATGAAGGATTACAGCAAGGAGCTTCAGGTGAGGCAGGTAATCCCATTTTTTATGTCTCTAGCAGTGCTTGGAACATGTATGACTTGTTCGCCAAGTTTATGAATCTGAATCAGATTCCTCAGGGGCCGATTCTGCTGCGAGGCATTGAACTATCGCTTTCTAATCTGCTATCGTTCGACCACGAAAGCCACAAATTAGAGCATATTCGACCTATCTTAGAGCGGTTTCCCGATCTCAACTTTGTTTTGATTGGAGATACGGGTCAGAAAGATGCAGAAATTTATCATCGAGTTGCTCAAGAGTACCCAGGTCGGATCTTGGCAATTTATCTACGTGATGTGACTCCCCAAGATGGCGATCGCCAGAAGTATCTCGAATCTCTTGGGGCATCTTTGCACCAGCAGGGAATTGAGTTTTTAGCGTTTCCTCATACGATGAAGGCAGCCCATCATGCGGCAAAACAAGGCTGGATTTCCAAATCGACGTTGGATCAAATTCTTTGGTAATCCTTGAAAGCCGTACTTAAAATACTACAGAGACAAGAGAGCGTTAACTGCTTGACTGATAAAACGTCATGTAGTGGCAGTTGAAACTGCTGATATATAGGCAAAACCTGCGCGGATTAGGGATATAGCAATGCGCAGATAGGTTAGGACAGACATTTATGGAGAAGCCGCGCACCGCGCGGCTTCTCCATAAACTATTGGTTTTATATCAGCGCATAGCACTATAGTTGGAGTAGGCCAACTTTTCAAGCATAGGGGCGGTTTTGACCGCCAGCCTCCAAATCTTTTGTCAGTCAGTCAATCAACTTCAGTTAATCAACTTCAGCCCATGTTTCTTGGGCTCAAAGCATCTCATGGTTGGTAACGACTGCGAGATGTGATCCACATGTATCCAGCCAGCAAAACAATAGAGATCGCTGACAAAATCAGTCCTAGTGCAACCGCTTCAGGACGCCGCGCCAAGTCCGTGTCAGTAAACGCTTGATACACCAACACAGGCAACGTGCGAGGTCGAGTTGCCCCTAGCAAAAACGGTACTTCAAATGACGCAAAAATAAACCCAAACACAATTAGACTAGCCGAGAGAATTCCCGGCTTCATCATGGGCAGCGTCACGTTCCAAAAACACTTCCAAGGACTTGCTCCTAATGCTCTTGCCTGCATTTCATAAGCTGGGTTGATGCCGCGCAACACCGCCAGCAATACGAGAGTAATGAACGGAATTTCTTTCCACAAAAAGTGAATCATCACGCCAATATTGGCATTGTCGTTAACCAACAAGGGGAAGTCTTGATCGGTCTGAATCCAGCCCAGAGCGAGTAGCAGTCTTGAAATCAACCCACTGGGAGCCAACAGCATGATGATTCCCGCCACGCCCACCAGATGGGGAATCGGTAATGTAATCTGGCAGGCAACACTGGCCCACCGCCCCGCAGATCGTAGCAACAGTGCTAGCCCCACACTGAGAATGGTAGAGAGTCCTGTCGCCAAAAACGCGATGAAAAAGCTGAGCCCCAGCGATCGCCCAAATTCAGGATTGCTCAACGCTGCCCCATAAGCGTCTAGGGAAAATTGCGGATCTCCAAGTACCCCAATTAGCCCAACACTTTGCAAGACTGCCAATATCAGCCCGCCGCCGTAGAGCAGCCCGATGATGCCCACCGCAGGCAGCAGCAATAGGTAAGCATGCCATCCATCTGGCAACGCTTGAGTTAAACGAAAAAATGAAGCTGAGAGCGATCGCCCCGTCGGAAATTCAGCCATACGTCTAGCCACAAGATCGTTCCTATCCTCCCTCATCAAACCACGCCATCAATTCCTCATAAAACTCTGGAAAGAGTTGACGACTGTGATTCAGCCGTCGCAGTCGTTCTGCTGCACTGGGACTGTCTTCTGCATCCTCATACCAGCGATTGGCGGTAATCCAATATCCCGCTGTCCAACAAAACGAGCGCAGGGCTGGAAAGGGGCCAAAAGCCGCAAAATGACGCTCAATTCGTCGAGCTAATTCAGGATCATCCAGTGCCTGATAGTAGCGATCGAGAAAAAACGCGCGATCGCTCTCAGGTAGGCGATAGTCTTGTCGTCGTCGCACGGTCACAGGAGATAAGAAATGTCCCAGATCTCCCGCAGGCGACCCTACTTCGGCCCATTCCCAGTCCACCAAAAATGCCTGCTTTTCACCGACGACCCAGTTTTCATAGGTATGGTCGCTGTGAACCAGACAAACATGAGGATAGTCACTTAGCAATCGTTCTGCTGAGAGATGATCCTCTGCTTTTTCGAGCACCGCGCGAATCATTGCCACTATTTCAGATTCTGCATTTGGCGAATCTAAGTAGGGCTGAGCATAGTCCTTCGCTTCCTGATAAAACAGCGTCAAGGGTGCATCAACCTTCGGCACGGTCGGAATCAGGACTTGGGGATCATAGTCAGAATTGAGGGGCAGCCGATGAAGTTGCGCCAAGGTGGCAGCAGCTTTTTCCAAATCAGAATGGCTGTAGTTGAGCGATCGCCCTTCTAAATAGTTGGTAATCAGAAATGTGTAGGGAAAATCGTCAGTTGGCTCAGTTTGAGCATCGTGAAGCTGATGGCCGATGTCTGTGCCTTGAAGGTAGAGCAAAATCGTTTTCTCAAACTGCGTGACTCGGCTGAAATTACCGCCAAACCGTTTATTGGGGGTATTTACAGCAACCCGCACTAGTTCATGTTGATTGAGTCGAAAAATTAGGTTTGCTTCGCCGTGAGCCAACAGGTGCAGATTGCAGTTTTGAGCATACCGAGGCTTTTTCTGGAGCTGAGCTTGAAGACTCGTTCGGACTTGAGCAATATCAATGGGGATAGACACGATCGCACGTTTCTCGGTGACATCTATCACTCGACGGGCTAAACCCTGACCTGACAAGCTGTCGAGCGTTCCTGGAGCATTTCCTGACTATAGCGATCGCACCTGAGACAGATATGAGAAATATCATGACTGAGCAAGGATCAATTGAAAGATAGGATGTTGTAGATTCGTTCCATTTATTCATTCATCTTCGTTCAGTCATCTTTGTTTTACTCGTAACGGACTTCATGGCAAACCCCTACCAGGGATGGTCGCTAGACGACCGCGATCCCCAGTTTATTCGATCGCTATTTCCTCTGTGGGATTGGCTGTATACTCATTACTTTCAGGTACAAAGTGAAGGGTGGGAACACATTCCAGATCGAAACGTGCTTTTTGTCGGCTCCCACAATGGGGGATTAGCCGCACCCGACACGCACATGGCGATGTATGACTGGTTTCGACGAGCTGGGTGCGATCGCCTCACCTACGGATTGATGCATCCGAAAGCGTGGACTGTCTTTCCCGAACTCGCCGCAATAGCCGCTCGCACAGGGGCAATTCGGGCTCATCCCAAAATGGCGATCGCCGCATTGCAGCATCAAGCGAGTGTCTTGGTCTATCCGGGGGGAGCCCAGGATGCATTTCGACCTCATACCCAGCGCGATCGCATCTATTTTGCAGGTCGTACTGGGTTCATCAAGCTGGCAATGCGAGAAAACGTACCCATCGTGCCCATCGTATCTTGGGGAGCCCATGACACCTTGTATATCGTAGACGACTGCTACAAACAGGTTAAACAGCTCCATGAATGGGGAATGCCTTGGTTCAAAGGCGTCGATCCAGAAGTGTTTCCTATCTATTTTGGCCTCCCTTGGGGCTTGGGCATTGGCCCATTGCCCAACTTGCCCTTACCAGCGCCCATTCACTTACGGGTTGGTAAGCCAATCTATTTCGAACATTCTGGGCGAGACGCTCTCAAAAACCAAGACTATGTTCAGACCTGCTGTAACACCGTGATCGACCAGATGCAGCAAGACCTGGATGAACTTATAACTGCACATCCGCGCTGAGTAAGAACGGATGAAACATGAATTGAAAGAGAAAGCTTAAAGCGAGGCTTTCGATGGAAAAACCTCGCTGGCTTTTGAATCTTTGCCAGAATTAAACTATTGCTGATTTGCGCGTGCATCAAGAACCGCAGCGTAGAACAGCAACGCCGACGCTGGCACACTAAAGGCCAGAATCACACCTGTCACAGTCGTTCCTAGGTCGGGAACACCAGAAGATAGCTCAAAAATGCTGCCCACAGCGGCGATCGCCGCGACACAAGACCCTGCTAAAAAAACGCCACTTTTGGGTGTCACAGTTCTTTCAATGCTCCTTGACGGTGGTAATGATTTAGGTCGAAACAAGGCCGTAAAGTCTCGGTTTGGGTAGTGAATCAAAATTTTGGACTCACGACCTAAAACCTAGAGTTTTTGAACTCTAGTCTCCCGACTTAGACGTAGTGTAATGGGCGATCGGTAATTTCTGTTGCCAATTTGATCCTTAACTCAGCCGATTCACGCTAACGAATGGGCTGAACGGCGTCTACTGCAAAGCCTTGCTTTTGTAGTTCCTGGGTAAGGGCGATCGCATTATCGACCCGATCGACAAACATAACGCCGTTAAGATGATCCATCTCATGTTGAATCACGCGGGAAAGCAATCCGTCAGCCATTAGCTTCTGGGGACGCCCATTTTCGTCTTTGAATGTCACCTCAATGGCTTTAGGACGTACCACGTCGAGGAAAACCTTAGGAATACTCAGACAGCCTTCTTGAGTCACACAAAGCTCTTTGCCAAAGCGCTTGATCACAGGGTTGATCAACACTAGGGGAGGATTTGTAGAATCTTCTGGGTCGCTATCGACCACTAGCATTTGCTTGTTGACTCCGATTTGAGGAGCGGCAAGGCCGATTCCGTCTTCGGTATACATCGTTTCCAGCATTTCTTTTGCAAGCTGGCGAATGTCGTTGTCGATCTTGGTGACGCGCTTGCAGGGCTGTCGCAACATGCGATCGCCCAAGTAGTGGAGTTGAAGAGGAGCTTGTTCTAGCTTTTTCTTTTCAACAGTGATTTGAGAAGTTTGAGAAGCCATAAATTGTTTGTGCGGATCAACAAGCGTCAAAAATTGCCGTGAGTGTATTTTTACATCCCTGTCTCTATATTAAACAATCCCGGAGAAGGGATCTACACCATCTTGACGGATTGTTGGCTTGACGGATTATTTGACGGATTTGTCTTCTGAATAGAAGACGAGATCATTAGTTCTAAACTATTTTCAAAACCTGTATTCAAACTGCATATTGACCTGTGCTGTTGATTCTCTGAAGCAAAAATCTAATCGCAGGCTTTACGGGGTGCAGGACTACGACGTATAAACAGCTAGGGGATTGCATAGGCTTTACATAGCGAGGTTGACAGTCCTTGCAAAACCGTAGTTTGACTGTAGTTTGTAAAAGAAGGGCGATCGCCATGCTAAAGCGGCTGGGACTAGCATTATTAGGGGCGACTAGCCTAGGTTTGATTGATGTGGTTGTGGAACCAGAGGAGTCACCAGCGGGGAGTTATCTGCTGGGAAAGGATGCGTGGAGCATTTCATCTGTGGCCTATGCGGATCAGCCAGTCGTTGAAGAGTCGTCTTCGCTTGCCGTTGTCTACCCGCCGGAGAATCACGAAACCACCGCAGAGCAAATTTTCCTGATCGGCTCTGCTCCGCCAGAGGGCACTGTCATTATCAACGGTCAGGAGATCGAGCGCAGTCCGGCAGGACACTTTGCCCCGAGCTTTCCACTAGACGTTGGCGAGAATCGCTTTACGTTGACCTATGGCGACCAGACGCTAGAAATGCAGGTTCAGCGGCTGTCCCTCACACCTCCTGTGCCTGAAGGAAGCGACTTCGTCAGCGAAAGCCTCTATCCCCCCATCGATATTGCCCGTCAACCTGGAGAACTGATTTGTTTCGAGGCGATCGCTCCATTTGGCAGCGAAGCTTTTGTCAGTTTGGGAAACCAGCGAATTGCGTTGATGCCCCAGGACAACAGTGTCGTGTTGCCGCCCAATTCAGCGGTTCTAACCCTGCAAAACCAGCCCATCGACATCAACTCCGACACGTCTTCCTCTTCCACAGCGACTTACCAAGGATGCGGTAGCTTTGCAACGCCTGGAAATTTAGGAACTCCGGTTTACGAATTGGCGACAAACGAACAATCCATTACTCAATCCGCTGCGGGAACCGTCGAGATTCTTTCCCCAACTCAAATTCAGGTTGCAGAAGTCACTGGCTCATACGGAGCTGCTCGAACCGGGCCGAGCACGAGCTATTCTCGCCTCACGCCTCTTCCCACGGGCACCCAAGCAGCCGTCACTGGACGAGACGACATCTGGTATCGACTGGACTATGGAGCCTGGATTCGCAATACAGATGTCACAGTGCGTCCGGGAACGGTGCCACCGCGATCGCTGATTCGGAGTGTGCGATCGCAACCCCAGCCGACCCAAACAGAAATCTTCTTCCCGCTTCAGGTTCCAGTTCCTGTCAGTGTGGAACAGGGAAGCGATACTTTCACGCTGATCTTGCACAACACAACGGCTCAGACAGACACCATTTTCATCGACGATGACCCACTCATCCGACGCGTTGATTGGACTCAGCCTCGTCCCGACGAGATTCGTTACACCTTTCATCTCAAAACCGATCAGCAGTGGGGCTACGACCTTCGCTATGAAGGCACAACATTAGTCCTAACTCTGCGCCATGCACCAGTTGTACGCCTAACTGCCGATCAACCGTTGCAGGGAATATCGGTGCTGCTTGACCCCGGACATGGCGGCGAAGAATTGGGGGCGCGGGGGCCAACAGGCTATCCAGAGAAATCAGTCAACTTGGTGGTGTCGAGATTGTTGCGAGATGAACTGATCGCACGGGGCGCAACTGTTTATATGACCCGCAATGAAGATATGGCTGTTTCATTGGGCGATCGCATCGACCTCATCAACCAACTTGCGCCCACCATTGCTCTGAGCATCCACTACAACGCCCTTCCCGACAACGGAGATGCCGTCAACACTGCCGGAATTGGGGCTTTTTGGTACGATGCCCAAGCCCACGACCTGGCTGTGTTTCTTCACGACTATCTAGTTGAAACGCGCGATCGCCCTTCTTACGGCGTGTTTTGGAACAACTTGGCACTGACTCGTCCGTCCATCGCTCCATCGGTGCTGCTAGAGCTAGGTTTTATGATTAATCCCAACGAGTTCGAGTGGATTGTCGATCCGGAGGAACAGGAGGCTTTGGCGATCGCCCTAGCAGATGGCATCACCGCTTGGCTCGAATCATCTCGCGATTAAATTCAAGTCTTAGTGGCGATCGAAGCTTTAGATTCTGACAGGTTCATCCTGTTTTGTGAAAAGCCGTGTCAGAATAACAGTGGAAAAGATTATCATCCCCACCTTTCTTGAGGAAGACATCGTAAAAACTTGTCTCATCCCAAGTCACTGTGGTTGATTAGGTGTTCTCCTAGCGTTTTGCAATAAGAGTGGTCTGTTAGCCTTGCTGTCGTTTTTGAGACAAATCCGCGAAACTATTCATCATTGGTGGTCTGAATTTACGCTTCAGACTCGGCTGATGGCGGCTGCGACACTCGTTGTCTCGCTTTTGATGAGTGGGCTTACCTTCTGGGCAGTCAACACCATTCAACAAGATGCTCGCGTCAACGACACTCGCTTCGGTCGTGACTTAGGGCTTTTGCTTGCAGCCAATGTTGCTCCCCTCGTCAGTGAGAATGAACGGTCAGAACTAGCTCAATTTTCCCATCGGTTTTATGGCAGCACCTCCAGCATCCGCTACATTCTTTACGCTGATGAAGATGGCGACATCTTCTTTGGCATTCCCTTTTCAGAATCAGAGGTGCAGAATTCTCTGACTCTTCAACGTCGAATGCAGCTGCCCGAAAGCTATCGACGCGACTTGGAGCAACCGATGGTGCGCCAGCATGTCACTCCCGATGGTGAAGTGACTGATGTTTTTGTGCCCCTAGTTCAGGACAGCCGCTACTTGGGCGTCCTCGCCATTGGGATTAATCCCAACCCGACGGTGGTCGCCTCGTCCCATTTAACTCGCGATGTCACGATCGCAGTATTTGTCTCCATTTGGGTCATGGTTATCTTGGGAGCCGTATTTAATGCTCTGACAATCACTCAGCCTATCAAGGAGCTATTAGTCGGAGTCAAAAACATTGCTGCCGGAAACTTCAAGCAACGAATCGATCTGCCATTGGGTGGAGAGTTGGGAGAGCTGATTCTCAGCTTCAATGAGATGGCCGAGCGGTTAGAACGCTACGAAGAGCAAAATATTGAAGAACTGACCGCAGAAAAGGCAAAGCTAGATACCCTCGTCTCCACAATCGCTGATGGAGCCGTACTTTTAGACTCCGAAATGCGAGTCGTGCTCACAAATCCAACAGCTTGTCGCATTCTTAGCTGGGAGGACAAAGTAGAGGTGATTGGTGCGAATGTGCTGCACTATTTACCAGAATCCATCAAGGTCGAGCTGACTCGTCCCCTTTACCAGATTGCGACGGGACGGTTTTCTCATACTTCGTTGTCACGGGAGCGAGAGGGAGCTGAGTTCCGAATCACAATGCCAGAACCGCCTCGTCGCACTGTCCGGGTGCTGCTCACCACAGTTCTAGACCAGGCTAAAGAACACCTTAAAGGCATTGCCATCACCCTACAAGACATCACCCGTGAGGTTGAGCTGAATGAAGCCAAAAGTCAGTTCATCAGCAATGTCTCTCACGAATTAAGGACACCATTGTTCAATATCAAGTCTTTTATCGAGACTCTGCATGAATACGGGGAAGACCTAACCGAAGTCGAGCGACGCGAGTTTCTTGACACCGCCAATCGAGAGACCGATCGTCTAACTCGCCTAGTCAACGATGTGCTTGATCTCTCTCGATTGGAATCGAACCGCCGCTATCGATTCGAGCAGGTGGAACTGATTCAGCCCATCGAACAAATCCTGCGCACTTACCAGCTCAACGCTAAAGACAAAGAGATTGAGCTATTGCATGAAATTCAGCCCGAACTCCCTTCTGTTTTAGGCAACTACGATTTGCTTTTGCAAGTCTTCGCGAATCTGGTTGGAAATGCTCTGAAATTTACCAAAGCGGGGGGGCAAGTCGCTATTCGCGCTTATCTGGTGGAAGAGGAGAACCCGCAAACCCACAGCCACGTGCGAGTGGAAGTCTCGGATACTGGGATTGGCATTGATCCAGACGATCAAAGAGCTATTTTCGATCGGTTCTTCCGAGTCGAAAACCGGGTTCATACGCTGGAGGGGACAGGTCTAGGCTTATCTATCGTTCGCAACATTGTCGAAAAGCACCATAGTATGGTTCATCTCATTAGCGAGGTCGGTATTGGAACCACATTCTGGTTTGATTTGGCGATCTATAAGCCAGAAGCTCCTTCATTCGAGGCGCTACTTTCATTAGATGATGGCGCTAAAGATGATGGTGCTAAACCTCAAGAACAAGACAATTCTGAGAATGCCAGCGTTGCCAACCATGCTGCCAATCGAATGATTTTGACCACTAGCCCCTCTAATTTGTCGTCGGAAGAAACTGATTAGAGTTTACTGATTAGAGTTTAAAGAGGATGTTTGAGAAGTCATTAATGCTATCAGCTCTCCATTTTCTATAGCGTTGTCGGCGCAGCACAGGGGAATATTAGAGAGATCGAAAAGCCCTGATGTGCCATTCAATCCTTTTCAGATATCCTCTCAGGTATTCCTTTTTCCATGTGATTCACGGTGAGTGAACCAAAGTGATTCAATATGCCAATGTCAGAACACCAGGAAACACTCTCATCGACTTCTGCGTCTGACCTAACTCCGTCAGCGGGTGCAACCTATGGATGGGGTCAGGAGTTGCAAGACTTGTTGCGAGGATCCGCCGGTAGCTTTTTGTTTGGCATTCCGCTGCTCTATACCGTTGAAGTCTGGTCTATTGGCTCTTCAGCAAGTGGACCCATGCTGCTGGCAATCTTGGGAGTAACCTTTGTTATGGTGTGGCTACTCACTCAAACCGAGGGATTTCGGCGGACATTGAGCCTGCGACCTGCAGAGGCGTTGATGGAGAGTGTCGAAGCTCTGAGTCTAGGCATGGTTTGTGCCGCGATCGCCCTAATTATTCTGCGCCGCATCAATCTCGATACCCCCTTCACCGAAACGCTGGGAAAGCTTGTGTTCGAAGGGGTTCCCTTTTCCTTAGGAGTCGCCCTAGCCCGATCAACGCTGAGCCAGCCTCGACAGCGCGATCGCCGTCATGTCAACTCGTCCCGACGCTTTGCTGCTCCAGATCTGTTTAACTTACAGGATACTCTAATTGACTTAGACGCAACTCTCATCGGCGCTATCATCATTGCGTTCAGCATTGCTCCTACAGAAGAAGTGAGACTGCTATCTGCTTCATTGCCGCCCTTGTGGTTGCTGATTGTGATGGCCGCTTCTCTATTTTCGTCATACATCATCGTGTTCGCTTCAGGATTTGGCGATCGCACAGAACGTCAGCAGCGTGGTCTTTTACTAAGTCCTGTTACCGAAACTTTGATGGCCTACATTGTTGCACTCGCTGCATCTGTCATGATGCTCATTTTCTTTCAACAGCTCTCTCCATCCGATCCATGGCAAGAGTGGGTAGGCGATGCTATTGTACTTACGTTTCCCGCTACGATTGGGGGAGCGGCTGGACGCATTCTCATCTAGAAGGTCGAAGGACGATGCATGTCCCAGAATAATCCTGCAGATTCACCGACAGACCCATCAGCGGCTTCGCAGAACAATTCAGAAGAGGTAAAAACTCCAAAAACTCTTTTAGAACCACGCACAGAGCGATCGCTCGCGGAATGGGTCACGTTCACGATTGCTGCATTGATCTTGAGCACCTTGATTGGACTCATCATTTACGATTGGCAAGCCAACCAAAATCGTCCGCCAGCCTTTCAGGTCGAAGTGACTGAGTCAGCTCGGATCACGGACGGTCGGTACTACGTGCCGTTCTCGGTTCGA
The DNA here is from genome assembly GCA_937128595.1 of uncultured cyanobacterium. Lineage (GTDB taxonomy): Bacteria > Cyanobacteriota > Cyanobacteriia > CAKZMO01 > CAKZMO01 > CAKZMO01. The sequence continues at coordinate 19,833 of CAKZMO010000555.1, forward strand.
AATACAGGAGGGCGAATTGCTAGAACTGTGCAAGTAACCGCAGAGCTTTTATTGAGCGACGGAGAGAGTGAGTCAGGAGAACAGCAAATCGATTTCCTCTCGGGCAATGAGCGCAAATCAGGTAGCTTTGTCTTCGCTCATAACCCCCAAGAGGGAGAACTGCTGATTCGCGTGGCGAGTTATGGTCTGCCCTGATTTACGATTGTGCAGCCTTTCCCTTCGAAGAGGCGAATTGAGAAACACTGGCCTCAGGGCGATCGCCCTTTCCTCAAAGGATCTTCCGCGAGCTAGATGTATATTCGAGCTTTAATATCCTTTGATAGATAGTGTCAAGGAAAAGCCTTTGTGCTACAGTTTCGGCTGGTTTTGACCGAGATAATTTGACCGAGATAAAAGGAAGACTCAGACCAAAGCAATCGCTAAAGTTTTTCAGATGGCGCTGGCGCTTCTTTAACATAGGCAGAATTCCGCGAGCGTCTCTTTGCTTCAACACGCCTCGGTGCATCGGGCAACAGCTTCAACGCCCATATCGTTCTGACAGCTTCAAAAACTTCTTAGGCTTCCTTGACCCATCGTTGTTATCCACAGTTACCCACAACTTCTTGCTTTATGACAAACGTTCCCAAGTCTTCTATTCCAACACTACCTCCTGAAAGTCCCCAGGGAATTCCTATTGCAGCAGAACGAGCTGCAAAACGAGTGGGTTGGGGGAGCTGGCTCACCTTTTGGGGGCAGCTCTTGGTGGGGGCAGTCACTCTAGTTCTGCTCGGATTAGCCGTGATCAGTCGATGGATAGATGATGGCGATCGCACTATTTGGGTGGGACTGTCGATTGTGTTGGCGATCGCTAGCCTGGTGACTTTGCTCATCAGCGTCTATCTAGCTTTTCGTCTCACTCGTCTGGCTCGCTACCTGATGGTGCCCCAGCTAACTCCTACCCCTTCCCCTAGCAACATTAATAACCAAGCCACCTTAGCGCTTTTGGTCAGCACAGTTGGCCTAGCTTTAGGTCTACTTGGTGCTGAATTGAGTACTGTATCGCTATTGGCTAAAACTTTTTCTAATCCCCAAGGAGCAGCTCTGCCTACCGCTGAGAGCACCTTGCGAGTGCTAGACGTGTTAGTCATTCTGGTCAACAGTGGCTTGGCCTTAGTTCATTTTGGGGCTCAAGTCGTCAATTTCTGGATCCTACGCCAGGAAAAGTCGTAGTTTACTTCTTTCCTATTACGCGTTCCCTTATGGGATAGGGTGTGTCGCTCAGTAGCAGGTTAACTTCAAACGATGGATAGAAATAACCACACTCCCTTAGGATGATGCCTCTAGTCGAGCCGCATGAGAGATTTTATAAGAAGCTTATTGTTAAATAGTAGGAGAGTCAAATGGAAAAATACATTTGCGAAGAATGCAACTACGTTTATGATCCTGCAAAAGGAGATCCTGATTCAGGAATTGAACCCGGCACTCCATTTTCCGCAATTCCCGATGACTGGCAGTGCCCACAGTGTGGAGCTAAGAAATCACAATTTAAGCCTTACAGAGTCGGCGAGCCCAGTGTCTCCTAGGCAAATAAACACTCTTAATGGCTAATAATTTGAAGCCAAAGAGAAGTAGCTTTTTTTTAGTATCTGAGTACAAGTTGGTTCTGTTTTCAAAAAAGGATCAATCGGCAATAGATGCTAAAAGAATCAATAATCAGACAATAGATTGTGAGGGAAGATTATGAGGGAGTCTGTCTTCGAATCTTTCTTCGCAATCTATTTCAGTGATATACCCCAATTCACTTTTTGGAAAAAAGAGGAAAAAGGAAATTTTTCGTGAGCGAAACATATAACTACTTACCTGATTCCGAGAACGACTATATGTCTATCAATTGGAGTCGAGCTGCGGGATTAGCTTTTCTTCATTTAATGGCACTACTCGCTCCGTGGTTTTTCTCTTGGGACGCATTAGGCGTGGCCGTCTTCATGCACTGGCTTGGCGGTAGTATTGGAATCTGTTTGGGGTATCATCGACTCCTAACCCATCGCAGCTTTCAAACTCCCAAGTGGGTAGAGTACGTCATCGTCACGATTGGTGCGCTGGCTCTTCAAGGAGGGCCTTTGTTCTGGGTCGCAACTCATCGTATGCACCATGCATTCACAGAAGACAATGAGCGAGATCCATGCTCATCCAATCGAGGTTTTTGGTGGAGTCACATGCTTTGGCTGGTACTTCCACGAGGTCAAACATTCGATCCTGAGGTTCACAAATCCTTAGTCCCTAAGCTGGCAAAAAATTCTTACTATTCTTGGTTGAATCAATATTATCCATTGCTTCAAATCCCCCTAGGCGTAGTTCTTTACATGTTAGGTGGATGGTCATACGTCGTTTACGGCATCGCGGTTCGTGTCGTTGTGCTGTGGCACAGTACTTGGCTAATCAACTCCGCTACTCATCTCTGGGGTTATCGTAATTTTGATTCCGGTGACAATGCCAAAAACCTATGGTGGGCAGCACTGTTGACCTATGGAGAAGGTTGGCACAACAACCATCACGCCCATCCTTCTATCGCGCAAGCGGGATTGCGATGGTGGGAGATCGATGTTACGTGGTGGGCAATAGTGCTCTTAGAGCGATTGGGTTTAGCTCATCATGTGAGACGATCAAATTGGGAGATTGATCGTCAGCTAGGCAAACAAACTGAAGTCATATAGTAGACGCCGAAAATCATGGCTCTTGAAATATTCTTGAAACTATCAGCGGCATGAATGATTTTGAGCGAGAGACATTTTCTGGCCTGATGTTTGAGACTTGAGTGTCATCTTCTATTCAAGACTTAAACATTGAGCCTTATCTTAATTGCCATCCCTTAGCCACACTCACGAGGCGATATCAACAGCATCAGGTTGCTTACTTGCTTACGTTGGCGATGAGAAAAATAAAGGCAGTTGTATGAGCTCACGGTTGATTGAAATATTTCTGCCTGACGATCAGCATCAGCAAGCAAAAGACTTGTTGATTAACAATCCTGAGTTTGAAACATGGTGGGAAGCACTGTCTCAACAGATGCTCTGGATCAGAGTTTTTGTTGATCAGGATGATGTTGAAGAGCTTGTCGATCGGTTTTCTCAAAAATTTGATAAAGTTGAAGGCTTTAGGTTGTTGATTCTAGATATTGAAGCTTCAGTTCCTACCTCAGAAGCCGAAGAGAAAGAAGGCTCTGATGATTCGTCTCATCAGTCTTCGATATCAACATCTTTATCTGATCAGCTCACTCCTGATATCGATACTGACCTTGATCCCAAATCTACTCGGATCAACCGCATCGAAATCTATGACCGAGTCGCTGAAGGGTCTCAGTTGTCGCTGGTGCAGATCGTCATGGTGTTACTATCTACGGCGATCGCAGCCATTGGTATTTTGCGAGATAACCAGGCCGTCGTCATCGGAGCGATGGTGATTGCGCCTCTTCTCAAACCCAATATGGCTCTGGCCGTTGCGACGACATTAGGGGATAGGTCGTTTGCTCTGCGCACGCTTTGGGCAGGCATAGTGGGAATTTCAATTTCCCTTGTGCTCTCCGTACTGATTGGAGTTGCGGCTCCAGTAGTTGATTTGGATTCCTCAGAGATTGCCAGTCGTCTTCGGGTGGGTTGGCCCGACGGAATTTTGGCATTTGCATCTGGAGCCGCAGGGGCGATCGCCCTAACCACTGAAGAGCGCAGCGGCTTGGTCGGCGTCATGGTATCTGTAGCGCTGTTGCCTCCGATCGTTGTCCTTGGCTTGTTGGTTGGCGAGGGCTATTGGGGGCTGGCATTGGGAACGACATTGCTCGTCGTTGCCAACATCATTTGTCTCAATCTAGCCGCAGTGACAACATTTTTGGTTCAAGATTTACGGCCTCAGAGCTGGAGAGATAGGCCAAAGGCGGAACTCTTGACCGGAACAGCCTATGTCATTTGGATTGGCTTACTGGTTGGGCTGATTGGGGTAGTCGTGCTCTCTCGCTTTAACAACATTGGCTCCTTCTAGTGGTTTGTTTAGTTGTCTGTGTTGAAGACTAGCAAATACCGACGGGAACTCAGTCTTATTTGCCGTTTGCCGCATCGACCCAGACGGTCATCTCTTTCAGGTCAAGAGATCCAAACTGGGTTGCGAGCGCCACATCTGCCGCATCACGACCATAGGCGATCGCAATTCGATTACCACGACGTTCGCTTTGGGTTGCATCAAAGGTGTACCAGTGATCGCCAATATATGCTTCGAACCAGGCATGTAAATCCATCGGATCTAGCTGATACAGATAGCCCACCACCATCCGAGCTGGGATGCTCAAACTTCGGCATAGAGCAATACCTAGATGAGCAAAGTCACGGCAAACCCCAGCCTTATTTTCTGCCGTTTCTACCGCAGAAGTAGACGGATTGCTCGTCCCATATTCATATCGAATGCTTTCTTGTATCCACCGCCGAATTGCCTCGACTTGGTCATAACCGGGTTTTGCATCCGCTACAACTTCAATGGCAAGATCACCCAAACGATCGGCTTGGCAGTAACGACTAGGCAGCAAAAACTGCAGCACTGAATCTGGCAGGTCTTGTACAGGCATGAAGGGAGCACCGGGGCTGGCGTCGATTTGATCGGGGGCTTCAACTTCAACCGTTGTGTTAACTTCAAGTTCCCCTTCTGGAACGACGAGCCTCTGACACAAGTTGCCATAGATATCGGTATATTCCACCACCGGAATCGAAGGCGTTAGGACATATTCTTCTTTGACGACCCACTGCCCCCAACCGCTGCGAGGTCTGAGCATCAAGATCACCGGAGTCGGGGCGATCGCCGCATATGAGAGATGACATCCAGCACTCAAGCGCATGTATGGTTTAGTGTTCCAAAACGTTTTGCACACCGACAATATCATCATCGTTGTTGTCGAGTAGTTACCTTTTGACGGATGACGAGCCAAATGATGAGCAAAGCACTTCATCATCTCAGGCAACCCTCTTGACTGGGTTCAACCCTCAGATATAGCAATGCGCAGATAGGTTAGGACAGATATTGATGGAGAAGCCGCGCAC
>CAKZMO010000556.1 GCA_937128595.1 uncultured cyanobacterium
GAGAAATTAATTCTCAGTTAAGCAACAGTCTAATTTCCTTAACTAATCTATAACAATATGCTCTGAAATACTTGAGTCTCCTGACAGAAAGAACTCATGACTCTCTTTCTTCAAAGCGATCGCCCAATTTCACTTTAGGTGGTGATAGCTCTTCGACCAATGTGATGAATTCTCGTTCGAAGCCAACTTGAGCCCGATTCGTGCGGCCCCCAAGATAAAGGCGATCGCCTTGCTGAAGAGCCCAAATCTGAGAATGGGAGACGTAGCTCATCACTACTCCCAGCATCAAGAGCCCAAATCCAGTGTAGACCAAGGGAATGCCCGGATCTGCCTTGATTTGAAGTCCGGTGCTTCCCACCAACTCGTCTAACATCAGTCGCACACCGTTGACCTCGACTCCCATCCCTTCTCGCATTGTGCCGACGAGATTGCCTGTCGTGTCGTAGACTAACACCGTTCCCTGAAGATCTTTGGCAACCACAGCTACGCCATCACTCATGTCAGGTTTGGTCGGAATCCAAGTCCCCCATATTCGTCCCCCTTCGGTGGGCAACTGAGCCATGGGCAGTTGCAAAATGGGGCTGTTGTTGACATGAACGCGCACAGCGGCGATCGCCCAATCAGCCTGATAAAAAGTCACTCCCTCATGTCGTAAGGGTTCATTCACGTGGATGGTCTTGTGATCCAGTTCCTCGCCTTGCTCATTCACCACCGACAAATCAGAATAAAACTGGTCGATGGTTCCCTCTGGAGTGTAGTCGATCCAAAATCGATTGACCCGGACGCCCCAATTTTTCGGGATTTGAGCCTCTGACCAAGGCCCAGCATCAAAAATGTGCCTCACCTGGAAGGTCTGACCTGCAGGAACCATTTCCTGGGCGAAAAATCCGGTCATCGATCCCAGAATTGCCCCAGCTAAAATCATCAACATGCTGGCATGAACCACAATCGGGCCAATTCGTCCGGCAATTCCCTTGCGGGCGTAGATTTTGTTGTCTTCTTGAAAAAAACGATATCCCTTTTGCTCAAGTTCTTGCTGAAGATGGTTCAGATTTTGGCTTGTCATCTCAGTGCTAAGAGCGAGCTTCTGAAACTGGCGCGGTTGGCTGTAATAAGACCAGCGTCGGGCAGCTTTGAGGGCTGGAAACTGGCGTGTAAAGGTACAGGCTGTAAGACTCGATCCAAAAAGGATCAGCAGGGAGAGAAACCACCAGGTGCGATAAACGTGATCCAGCCCTAAGGTGAGCAGGAATCGCCACGTCAAAAAGCCGAATAGAGCCGGATCATCAGGGTAATTTTGTTGGTAAAACGCTAGCGATTCACCCTGTTCGATCACTGTTCCTGAAATACTAAAGATGGCGATCGCCAACAACAACACAATAGCTAACCGCAAATCGGCTAAGAGTGGCAAAAGCTGCCGTTTGAAATATTGGCGCAGAGACTCAAAGAGAGTCGCGAAGAAAGAGCGAGGAGAAGGTTCAGAGGTCATGAACAGGGGGTAATGGCTATCTGGATTTTGTCTAGTTATGCTGTGAAAATTTTATTAAAAGCGGGAGAGGCTGCTACGCTTTGCCCCGAAGTCCTACAACATTCCAGTTGGGACAACTCGTGTGAGCAGGGAGAAGACCCCAAATCCGAGTAGCAAAATGCCGCTTGTCGGGGTAATCCAGCCTGACCACTGCCGCAGCTCAAGCAGCTTTTTGATCGATGCGGTGAATGTTCCTGCCAGAATCAGGGGTGTGACGTAGCCTGCGGTGTAAGAGAGCAGAAGCGCACTTCCCAACAGCGGATCTTGGGTGGAGGCAACCCAAGCGAGAAGTGTGGCTAAGACTGGTGTGCTGCATGGTGATGCGACTAAGCCAAATGTTAGCCCTAGTAAGTAAGACCGAATGGCACGAGGCCAGCGATCGCCAATCCACTCTGTATCGCCCAGAGATGGCAGCGGAATGGGCAGAGCTTCCAGCAAATACAATCCCATCAGAATCGCAATGATGCTGACGACAATGGGTAATCCGACACCAATTTGACCATAGACACGACCTGCGATCGCCGCTACAACTCCCATGATGGCTAATGTTGTTGCTAACCCCAGCGCAAACCAGAGGGATTGAGTTGCGGCTTGTCCGCGTCCTTTCGATTCGTAGCCACCAATGTAGCCTACGGTGATTGGCAGCATCGATAGCATGCAGGGAGTCAGACTCGTCAACAATCCGGCTCCGAAAATGATGCCAATACTAGCAAGACTCAGGTGGCTCAGCTGATTCGCGACTACCCCGTCGGCAAATTGTTCGAGCTGGTAGAACCAGGTTTGAAGCTGAGCTGGAATCGAATCAACCATACTTTGATGTGGGCAATCCCTATGATGAGCAGTCTATAGATGCGAGGCGTAACAGGACTGTCTGTTTTTAGGAAATCACTAGAGGCAGCACCACTAACCCACAAATCATTTGGCTTAATGATCCGGTGTAGGCTCGAAATCCTTTTAGTTCCTGTTTTAGATCTATTCTACCGATGATCAACCTTTGACAGGGCCACTGTTTTCTGTGAGGCAAGAGGCTTGTGCCAGAAAATGAACGTTAATTGAGGAGAAAGTTCGAGGAAGAGCAAGTGATAGGGCGATCGCCACAGATCCTTGTCCAGATTGCTAACAGTGACTCGACCGGAACTTTTTTTGCTGGTGAGAAAGCTCTCAAACATAGTCACCGTCGAAAGATTAGAAGCTGATGTGATTTACGTCACGCCATGATAGTACCAAGATCACACATTGTCTTGATCCCAATCAGAGCGAAATCGGTAAAATTGAGGCATTGTTGTGTAGAGAGACGCATCGGTATTTCGCTCATCGCACTGCCCTCAGTGTCCTGGTGAGTCTGCTGTTGCACTCAACGTCCGCCATATGCTGTGTGTAAACCTGCCTCAACATGATTAATCGCATCGTAGAATCAGCAATTCAGAATCAGTGCTTGAGTGTAGCCTCCGAGGGCCTTATCTGTCAGGTTGTGCGCAGTCGAATGTGCAGTCCAAAAGATCTTGAAGCGCTTCAAGATCTGGTCGAAGGAATCGACCGAGGAGAGATTCTCAGAGAATCAAAGGGGCAAATGTCCCAGTGGGTTCAGTCAGTTCGAGCAATACCAGCGTAAAGACGATGTATGAGTCTTGGTGAAGCTTTTGAGAGCGACCCATGTTTTATCATTTCAAGCCTGCCTGTTAACATAGGCGGGTTTTTTATTGTCGTCTCTTCTTCCTTTGCTTTGCGTATACTGTCCCTATGTGTTGCTTTGGCAGCATTGGAGTTGGTGGCGACGATTTTTAGTGGCGATCGCACAGACTGCGCTGATTGATATTTGGACGTTTACTTTTTCAACTTTTGTTGCCACTACGCCCATGTTAAGTAGACAGTTTTGTTGAGCCATCTAGCTATAGGATGAAATGCTGACATTTAGTAGGCTTTTGCAGACTGACTAAAGATAGATCTGCTCAGTAAATACTCTGCTCAGTTTTCGTCATCTTCTTGGTAGCGTATGAAACGCCTGTCCCTCATTGGGCTGCTGGCAGGATTGTTATTGCTCACCGCACTCATTGCCATTCAGGGCCTGGGTCTGGTTGCAGACACTCTCAACTCAGCGGGAGGGCAAGTCTTTTGGTTGCCTCTCATCTACGTCGTTCCAGTGGCCTGTGCTCTGGCATCCTGGCTTTCTTTATTCCCATCCCATCAAACTCCATCGTTTTCGTTTTCGGCATTTGCCGTTTGGATTAGCTTTTCAATCAACTGGTTGTTACCTGTGGGTCAAGTTGGCGGAGAAATTGTCAGGGCTCGAATGCTGATCAAGCGGCAAGTTGAGACGGGAATGGCGATCGCCACCGTAATTGGAGATCAAACGCTTCAGATCGCAACCCAGGCTATCTATGCCTTACTTGGATTGGTGCTGTTCATCAATGCTCAAGTCGAACAGACGACTCAGTCTCAGGTTTTGTGGTTAGTCCTGCTCGGATTTGTCCTGTTTGGTCTTGTTAGTGCGGGTCTATATTGGCTTCAACATCAAGGTCTCTTTCAGCTCTTCGCTCGAATCGCTCGCAAATTTACAAGCCTCAGCACTAGAGACAACGGCACGTTTCAAAACTCTTCTGCAGAGGCCAGCCAAAAGCCAATTCCGACGCTAGAAGAGCGTGCTGCTCAGCTTGATGCCGCTTTAAAGTCGATGTATCAGCGACGCGATCGCTTGGTCGTAGCAGCTTTGTGGCGATGTGGCTTTCGGCTTACGGCGGCAGCTGAGACTTGGTTTGCGCTCTATTTTCTGGGGCATCCCGTTACGGTTGGAGAAGCCATCATTCTAGAGAGCATGGGACAAGCCATTCGCTCAGCGGCTTTTCTCATTCCTGGAGGACTCGGGGCGCAAGAGGGCGGCATCATGCTAATCGGAGTTGCCCTGGGAATCCCTTCTGATATTGCGCTTGCCTCTTCTTTGTGCAAACGAGTGCGAGAGCTAGTTCTGGGATTGCCAGGACTGATAGCTTGGCAAATCGACGAGGGGCGGCAGATGTTGAGTCCTGCAAGTGGCGATCGCCCCAAATCATAGTTTTTCTGGTGATCGGATCGTAACCATCCAAGCAGTAATTTTGGGTCATGAGCCCAGCAATTGTGGACTAAGCCATTTCCATCCAAGCAAAGATTCGATCCAACTGCTCCAGCGTAATCAACCCGTATTGCCACAAGATCATGGGGAGCTGGGTCGAATGCTCAGGGTGGCGAAGCGCTGTTTTGACGGATTCCTGGGGAATTGAGAGATCGTTTTCTAGAAATCGGATTAAGGGGAAAAGCTTGGCTGTACTCATAGTGAATGGCTGGATACAGTCTCAGGAATAATATAGAACTAGGACAATAGGATTGGAAAACTTTAGAGAATATAGCAATGCGCAGATAGGTTAGGACAGATACTGATGGAGAAGCCGCGCACTGCGCGGCTTCTCCATCAACGATTGGTTTTATATCAGCGCGTAGCACTATAAGAACTACAACAATGTGACGATTAGAGATTTCTGAATAGGGGGCACCAGAACAGGACGACCTCGTATTGTTCAAGGCTAATCCATCATTTCTACTCCACAACCCGAATGATGCCGCGTCTCAATTCTTCGTGGATTTGATTGATTAAGAGGTTGTCGGCTTCGTTGTGGCCATGCACGATCAACGACATGAGTAGCTGCTGGTCGCCCCGAGTAATACGACGAGACGTCATCACCCGACCAGCAATAGATTGTAATAGAGTTGTAGACTTGCGCATCTGGGTTCACTCCGAAAAGTTGGGAGGGCTTCTTGTCAGTTGATGTTACTAATATCTCTGGTTTTTACGGAGAAGGCAGTGATAGAGAAGAGTGCTTTCCGTGATTTTCCGGTTTTTTTGTCGTAATCGAGGTCACAACGTTTGACGGGTTGGCTCACAGCTCGATTTTGATTCGTCAACGATTGCCGATGCCCATTCTTCGGTTTAGAGAGACAGCTTCGGCTGTGAAAACATCCAGACGCAAAGCATTTTCGGCTTGATTGTCGATACTGTACAATCGTTTCCTGAGCCTCCGGGTCAGCTTAGAGGCGCTTGATCAGGACGTTCCTTTGATAGAATGATTCGGTGATGTGGATCACGATACGCACAACCCAATACCGATGGGAAGCAGAAATGATGGAGCAAATGTTGTCTGCTCATGACATACCAGCGCGAGTTGTCAATCACGGTGCGGCTCCTCATTTTGGCTGCGGTGTCCCGGCTGCTCTACAGGTTCGCACTCAAGATCGATGGACTGCTTTGTTGCTAGTCAGTCCGCTCGATGACTTGTCCGCTGACTCGTCAGAGTCTTCTTTCTAGACGGGAATGAAAGAGAACATGTTTTAAGAGAGGGATACGCCGCAACTATGTCTTTATTTGATTGGTTTGCAAATCGCCGAAAGTCGGAGTCAAACAACGTCGATCAGCATCAGCGCGAGATTGCAGACGGTCTCTGGAGCAAATGCGAATCCTGTGGGGTGCTGACTTACACCAAAGATTTGCGGGCCAACTTGATGGTGTGTCTGGAATGTGAGCACCATCACCGAGTTTTTAGCGACGAACGCATTCAGCAACTGATTGACTCTAAAACGTGGAAGCCCATCAACCAAAATCTGCATCCTGTTGATGCGCTAAGCTTTCACGATCGTAAATCGTATGGCGATCGCCTACGCGACACTCAAGCCAAAACGGGTCTTATTGACGGAGTGCAGACCGGACTGGGGCAACTCGAAGGACTGCCTGTTGCTCTGGGCGTCATGGACTTTCGTTTCATGGGCGGCAGCATGGGATCTGTTGTGGGTGAAAAGCTGACACGGCTGATCGAACAGGCGACCGCAGAGCGCCTTCCTATCATTATTGTCTGTGCATCGGGTGGAGCCCGTATGCAGGAAGGCATGTTGAGCTTATCTCAGATGGCAAAGATTTCAGGAGCCTTGGAACGCCATCAAGAAGCTCGTCTTCGCTATATCCCCGTTTTGACATATCCCACGACAGGAGGGGTCACGGCTAGTTTTGCAATGTTGGGTGACATTATTGTGGCGGAACCCAAGGCAACAATCGGCTTTGCAGGTCGTCGAGTCGTCGAGCAGACCTTGCGTGAAAAGCTGCCCGATGATTTTCAAACGTCTGAGTATTTGCTAAATCACGGATTTGTCGATGTGATCATACCGCGCACCCAGCTGAAGCAAGCATTAGCGCAGCTAATCTGTTTGCATCAGCCCCATGTTCACACGCCGCATTTTGTGAATATCCCTGAACCTTTCCCGATTCAAACCCATCAGTAAGCCTTGATAGGTGAGCTAAACTCTATTTTTTAATCCCTCGTGTTGCGCCTTCGCTGTTCTGAAAATAGCGTCTACAATCAATGGAGTAGAATCGTACGGCTGTTCGCTTCTACGTCTATGCGGCGTTTCTGCATCGGTCAACTAGCGGTATGCGAATTCTTTCAGTCACCCTCAAGAATTTTAAAGCTCATGGCGATCGCCACTACGCCTTTGAATCCGGCACAAACGTCATCTGCGGCGAGAACGGTGCAGGCAAAACCAGCATTCTAGAGGCGATCGCATGGACAATCTTCAACTACCGGGGCGACTACCGTAAAGAAGACCTGATTCGCAATGGTGCGGCCAGTGCTCAAGCGACCATCAGCTTTGTTTCTAGCCACGACAACCGCACCTATGACGTGCAGCGCTGCACCAGCAAGGGCTATGCTCTCTACGACCCGCAAATTAACCAGCGGCTACCCTATACCCGCATCGAAGACGAAGTCACCCCCTGGCTGCGGCAGCATTTGGGCGTTGCTCCCGGTACAGATTTGGCACGACTATTTGCAAACACCATCGGTGTTCCTCAGGGTACTTTCACCGCTGATTTCTTGCAGACTGGGGAAAAGCGAAAGCAGGTGTTTGACGCCATTCTCAAAGTTGAGGAATTTAAACAGGTTTATTCCGGTCTCAACAGTCTACGGAAATATAGCGAGGGTCTAGTAGAAACGCTGAAGCGCGAGATAGGGCAGTACGCAGAATCTTTGACAGAGCAAGCTCCGCTGCAGCAGGTGCGAGATCAGCTAGCGCACACAATTCAGCAAGATGAAGCAACGCTACAGCAGCTAGAGCAAACTTTGGCATCTTTGGAAACTGAAAAAAATCGATTGACCCAGCAGGCTGAGCGCGTTCAGAAGCTAGAAGCTGAGTTGCGACAGTCTCAAATGCAGCAGGCTGCTAAGCAGCAAGAGATCACATCGCAGCAGCAGGCGCTGGATCAGGCGCAACAGGCGGTTCAACTGTGTGATGCCAACCGCCAAGGTCACGACACCTATCTTCAAGTTGAAGTGACCCTGACGATGCTCGAACAGCATGTCAAACAGCGGCGCGTTTTGATTCAGCAGCGACAGGTTCAACAGCAAGAGCGATCGCAGCTAGACGTAACCTTGGCGACGCTAGCCTCCAAACTAGAAGACATCACACGCACCACAACCACCATTGAGCAGCTAACGCCTCTGGTGCAACAGCAAGAGCAGCAGGAGCAGCGACAACAGGAGATTCAGCAAGCACTTCAGCGCGTGAAGCAGCTTCAAGTTGAGCTTGAGGGTCTGGAACGTCAGGTGGACGATCGCCGGACAGAATGGCGGCATCTTTCTCAAGACATCAAGCGAATTCAGGAGTTGGAAGCCACCGTCGGTGAAATTCCAACCTTGGAGCAGCAGCGCGATCGCCTCCAAGCTCAGCTCAGTCGGGTTGAAGCCGCAAAGCAATTTGAAAATGAGTTGCGCCAATTGGTTACAAGTACAGGAGAAAAGCGCGATCGCCATTCGCTCAATGTGCAGGCCGCGCTCGCTGTTCTCCAGCAGCTACAGCAAACGGTGCCGGAGTTGGCGGCTGAGGCGATCGCTCAAACCTTGACCCACATGGAAGCAGGTGTTTCGCTGCACTCAGAACTGTTGAATGCTCTTGAAATGATTTTGGCAGATTTGGGTGAACAGATATCGGCCTCTAAACTTCGCCGTCAACTGCAGCGGCTCAGACCCCATCTCGACCAGGCTTATCGGGCTCAGGCTGAAATGACAAGCTTAGAGGTCAAACGCCAGCGTCAACAAACTTTACAAGCAGAAGCAGAGTCGATTCAGCAGCGGATTCAGGTGCTCACGCATGAACTGAAGGACGCACCCGATCTGGCGCAGCAACAAACGGAAGTGGCGATCGCCCTTACTCAGCTTGACAATCCTAGGGGACGTTTGCAGCTGCTCAATCGAGAGCTGAAGCAAAAGGCCAAGCTTGAAGCTGACCGCGACCAAAAGCAAGAGATCCAGGCGAAACTGCTCAATGCGATCGCTCAGCTAGATCAAGAGTTGGCTCAGTATGAAAACCTGGACGAGGAGATCGAAGGGCAACGACAGCAGCGTCAACACTACCAAGTTTCTTATCAAGCTTACCTACAGCATCAGGCGATCGCCGCTCAGTTTTCTACTCTTGAATCTCGGCTGCACCACCTCAAATCAGAATTAGCAGCCATTGACCAGGGTCTCGAAATTCTTCGAAAAGATTGGGCTGAAGCGACTCAGAACTACGATCCGGCTGCATGGAAACAAGTTGAGGCCGAATACACTCAACTCAGAAGCCAAGCTGACCAGATTCGCGGCAGTCTACCTCAGCAGCGACAACGTCTTCAAGAGCAAGACGCACGCCTTACGGCACTTGAGGCGATCGCCCACAAACAACGTCAGGCTGAGGCCACGCTGAAAGAGAAGGAGAAGTCGAAACGCTTCGTCAACTTTTCTCGCCGGGTCTACAAAGATGCGGCTCCACGCATCACCGAACGCTACGTCCAAACTATTTCCAAAGAAGCCGATCGCCTGTTTCGCGAACTCCTCAACCGTCAGAACGTCGCTCTTGAATGGACGCGGGACTACGAAATCATCATTCAAGAGGGGGCACATCGTCGCCGCTTCATCAACCTTTCAGGGGGAGAGCAGATGTGTGCTGCCCTGGCAGTGCGTCTGGCGCTATTGCGGGTGCTGGCTGATATCGACGTGGCCTTTTTTGACGAACCGACCACCAATATGGATCGTCCTCGTCGTCAGCGACTCGCCGAGGCGATCGCCAATATTCGAACATTTCAGCAGATTTTTGTGATTAGCCACGACGACACATTTGAGCAATTTACTGAACACTTGGTCTACATCGAACGGGAATGAAGACATCTAAAATTGTCACTAGAGTCTTTTGGAACAGCCTTTGGATCGGGGTGGCGATCGCCATAACAGCCTGTCGTTCAACACCTAACACTGCTGAATCTGCTATTCGACCGTCTAACTACAGCGTTTTTATTCAAGATCCATTCAATCGACCGAGTACCTATCCGCCTGTTCCGGTTTCCCATGCTTATCGCGACTTCTATCAACCCGTGGCGACTTGGTCAGGACGGCTCATTTTGCCCCAGCGCTCCCAGCGACAAGCGGAAGATTTTGTCTGGTTTGAAATTCAAAATGCGGCTCTTGGCTATCAAAATCAGATTGGGCAGTGGGCAAAGCTAACCTGGAGCGATCGCCCCGAGGTGCAAGACTATGTGGAGCTTGTCACCAGCGATATTCAGTTCACTGTGGCTGCCCGTGACAGCCAACACCAAGGCAACGTCCATCCCACACGATTAGACGGCTGGACGGAGGCAAAGCCGCTAGAGTCTCTGGCGGGGGCTCGACCTGCGGATGATGTTGTCGTGATGCTCAGTGAGCCTGAGGTGGCGGTGGCGGCAGATGGTCAGCTTGTGCTGAAAGTTTCGGATGCTCCTGTGCAGATGACTGGGCGCTGGCAAGGACTTGTGAAAATTCTGGAACCGATTGCAGAAAATCCTGTCCCTAACGATTCCGAAATTGCAGATCATCCCTCTGCCCAATGGTTTCAGGTGCGCCATTTCGATCGAACCACTCAGCAGTTTGACGGCTCCACGGAATCGGTGATCTTTCCTAGGGGGGTACTGACCCGCGACGGTATTCAACGCTTCACGACCAACGCGATTCAGAACTCTCCTCTCAATCAGAAGGGCTGGTACATTTATGGCGATCGCACTCAAAATGGAACCTTTGTGGTGCAGGCTGTTGAACCTCGCTACCTGATGCAGCTTCAGCCCGACGAAGCTATTCTCAAGACTCAAGCCGGAGTGGATTATATTGCTCAAGAAAACTGGGCCAACACGCCTCAGCGCAAAGGAACTGCCCAAAGTGTCTTGCTGGTTCCGGGTGGAGTTGAGTCTGACGAAGTGGCGATCGCGTCTTGGCGCAACCTCGCAGCGTCTCGTCAACGGGCGATTGTGCTGCATACCTTCGGGGGAATTGGGGGCGAAAAGGCCGAGACTCGAACTTTAGGAACCACAACTGGGCATTTTTCCTATGGCATTGTCGATGTCATTGTTGATCCCCTGACTGACCAGCCTCGGTTCTGGATCACTCATTATCAGGTGTACGCCCACGGCCCCGACGGGATTGTTTCTGGAGCTGTGCACTGGGCGGACTATAGCGGTAACCTCCAGCGCGGTTGGCTGGGCACCCGTCCCATGTCAGAGGTCATCATCGATTTCGACGTGGTGACTCAGGCTTATGACTTTGGCGGAATCGAACTTTCTCCTCTGGATACCTTCATTCGCCAGCTTCAAATCATGACAGCCCGATATCGCACCGGAGACGGAACAGGGGCATCCATCGTCACTCCAGCTACATCCTGCGTACAAGACTCCAATCAAGCCCTGTACGCCACAATCAAGTCGGTGGAATATCAGGTCAGTCAAAACGAGAATATTCAGGCTTGGCTTGCTGCAAACCCCCAACACCCAGAAACCCTGCGGTTTCGGCGACTCGTGCAGCTTGGGCAGCAGCTCGAAGCTCAGCTTGCACCTCTCGGTATCGTCCGCTCAGACTGGGCTAGCAATGTCGAAAATCTCTCGGGCATCACCACACAGCCTCATTGGACGAGCCGCAGCCAGATCACCACGGCTCTCGCGAGTTGGCGCACGCTGTTGCCTCGTCGAGCCCATGATGAGGTCAGCACGCTGATGTTGACGGAGGGGGCAAACCTTTGGGTCTTGCGTACCAACCAAATCGGCGGCTACGATCCGGCGATCGCCCCCCGTGCTCCCACCACGCTGCTAGGATTCTGAGTTTCGAGGAATCTAAACTTTTGTGGTGAACGTCGCGGTATGAAAGATGTCTTGTAGTCTTAGGACGGGGTAGCTACTTGCAGAACAGAGATTACGCGATTATCTTCGTGAAAACAGCGGTATTTTGGATGAGGAACCCCCAGGATCGGATGGCGATCGCCCAAGGATTTTTCCACGATACTTGATGATGATTTGAAAGAGGTGGGAGCAAAATTCGATATTGTGACGACTGAGATCTTAGATACGATTCCTCTAGATGCCCTCACTAGATTGCTGACGGCCACGCTGTTGAATTAGCCGCTTGGCTGAAGGAGTATGTCTCTGCGTCTTTCTGGAATTTGTCAGTTGCTCCGTGTTTCCCTGTTTTGTTGAATAATTTGAGATTACGTCTATTCAAGTGATACTGTACTTCAGGCTAAAAAAGCTGTGGGTCAACTCACGAGAGATCGTTTCCTGAATCGTCCGCTATGACTTTTAGAACGTCGAAGAGAGGGTCGAAGTTAGATTCGCTGTTTGAATCCCTGTGGATTCGAAACTTTGTGTTGCTTCTCCTGATTTTGGGAGTTGTTTTTCGGTTTTATAACCTTGACCAAAAGGTGTATTGGCACGATGAAACCATGACCTCTCTGCGAATTTCGGGGCATACCCAGGCAGAGATGGTTGAGCAGGTTTATACCGGAGACGTGATTCAAGTGGGTGGCTTATTAGACACCTACCAATACCCCAACGAAGAGTATTCTCTGTCTGACAGTTTCGATGCGTTGCGCGAACATCCTGAGCATTCTCCTCTGTACTACCTAATCGCGCGGTTCTGGATGATGAATGTGCCCCACTCTGTGGAGCTGATTCGCTTACTTTCCGTTGTGTTTGGTCTGTTAGCGCTGCCCTGTATGTATTGGCTGTGCATGGAGTTGTTTGGCTCGTCTTTGGTCAGTTGGGTCTCGACGGCTCTGTTTGCAGTGTCGCCGTTTCACGTGCTCTACGCTCAAGAAGCGCGAGAATATAGCTTTTGGACACTGACCATTCTCCTATCGAGTGCAGCGTGCTTGTGGGCGATGCGGGTCAATCGACCGTTGCCGTGGATAATTTACGGACTGACGGTTGCCCTAGGACTCTACGTCCATCCATTTACTGGATTTGTAGCAATCAGTCATGGGCTATATGTACTGATTACAGCAGGATTTCCGCTCGGGCGACGCCAGTTGTCTTATTTGGCTGCGTCGGCTCTCGCGTTGCTGCTATTCTCGCCGTGGCTGTGGGTGGTCATTACCCGATTTGACCAGTTTGTTGGAAATACGGCGTCGGTCAACCTCGATCGCTCTGGCTCTTTGCCGTTGTTTTGGCTGCTCAACCTGAGCCGAGTCTTTTTTGATCTGAACCAGGGGCCGAGTGCCATTAATCCTGCTCACTATTTGTTGGCAATTTTGGCGATCGCCTCACTCCTCTTCCTATGGCGGTGGGGATCAATGGATGCGGCGTTGTTTATCACAACCCTGATTGGCGTGACAGGGCTTGCGATTATTGGCCCCGATCTGCTGATAGAAGGACGCCGATCGAGCATTACTCGCTATGCGGTTCCCTGCTACCTCGGTATCGAAATTGCGATCGCCTATTTGTTGACGGTGAAGCTGGCGACGCGTCCGTTTTCGAGTCGGGCAAAGCAGCGATCGCGCCAACAGTGGCGTGTTTTGGCAATATCGTTAGCGGCAATGGGGATTGTGTCTTGTTTGGTTAGTTCTCAGGTTCCGGTTTGGTGGCACAAGAGCTATGCAAAAAGTCGTCGCATTCCCGATGCGGCGGCTTTTGTAAACCAGCAAGAGGACGTGTTGCTCGTCAGTGACGCCCAGCCTGCAGGCCGAATTCTTTCCCTTAGCCATGAACTCGACAGAGATGTTTCGTTGCAGTTGGGCGATCGCCCGCCCCAAATTGATGTGCCCGAAGACTACAGCACGGTGTACCTTTACTTGCCGTCAAACCAACTACGCAATCGGTTAGAGCGACGACAGGCGATCGTGAGTCAACCCGTGACTTTGCAAGAGGACGAGAAAGACGACTGGCTTTGGGAAACCACTCGTTCAGATGAGGCTGTTCAGCAAGCTTCCTAGAAGAAAATTGGATTGGGATTGAATGGGGATCGCTCAGCTCTACAAGATCATTACAACTCCCCGTTCTGCACAGCTGACGGCAAAAACAGGGAGATGGTTTGGCCTTAGTTTGGCGATCGCTCTACTCTTTGCGGGAATGGCACTCCAGCAAGGACTGAATGGCGATCGCCTGGTTCAAGATGATGCGCGTCAATATCTGTTTTGGATGCAGCGGTTTCAAGCCCCGGAGCTGTTTCCAAACGATCTGATTGCCGATTATTTTCAGTCGGTGACGCCTCTAGGATTCATCGCCATCTATCGATTAGGAGCCGTTCTAGGCATCGATCCCTTTACGTTCAATCTCTATATTCCGCTGGTGCTGAGCTTGGTGACAACGGGGTACTTTTTCTGGCTGGTGATGGCGATCGCGCCGTTGCCGTTCACTAGCTTTTTGGCTTGCCTGTTGCTCAACCAAACGCTGTGGATGAAGGATGATCTGGTTTCTGCGACTCCCCGCTCGTTTGTTTATCCGCTATTTCTAGCGTTTCTCTACTACCTACTGGATGTTGAGCGAGGGAAAATCCAATGGCGATCGCTTGTTTTAGGTAGTCTCGCTCTCCTACTGCTGGGATTTTTTTACCCGCAATACGTGTTGGTGGCGGGGGGAATGGTTGTGCTGCTTTTGTTGGGGCGGATCGTCCAACGCTGGAAGTTGGGTCTGGGAAACTTTGATGCTCGACCAACTCAGGCAAAAGACCCCAAAAAAAGCGATCGCTCTATTTTCTGCCTCCTAACTTACCTGGGGATTACAGCGGTAGTTTTGGCCTTTTATGGACTGACCTCGTCAGTCTATGGCCCTGTGATTAACGTTGAACAGGCGCGATCGCTGCCTGAGTTTTGGCCGGGGGGACGCAGCTTCTTCTTCAGTGAAAATCTCTGGTGGTTCTATGCTGTGGGCGATCGCAGCGGGTTTTTGCATGTTGGGTTGGTACGTCCGGCGAGCCTGTGTTTCGGGGTGTTTTTGCCTGTTGTCTTGTGGCGACAGTCTCGATCCGATCGCCCTCATCCGATTCTTCGCACGCTGACTTCTCACTTGAGAATGCTAGGAGTTTTGCTGTTCAGCGCTAGCGGGTTGTTCTTGCTGGCTCATTTACTCCTGTTTCGACTCCACTTGCCTAGCCGCTACACCGACCACAGTTTGCGGATTGTTTTGGCGATCGCTGCTGCAATTGTGTTAACCCTAATCCTAGAATGGCTATTGCGGGTGGGCATGATGCCATCTTCGGCTTTGGGACGCCCTAGGACTTTCTCTGTAAAACGGGCGATCGCTTTGGGGACGGCTACCATCCTACTGCTGCTAGTGGTTATCTACCCTGTATTCGTTGAAGATTTTCCCCTAACGAAATACAAGCGGGGCAATGCACCTGAGCTTTATGCATTTTTGCGGAAGCAGCCGAAAGAGACGCGAGTCGCTTCGCTGTCTGAAGAAGCGAACAATATTCCGGTGTTTGCCCAGCGCTCTATTTTAGTCGGGCGCGAATATGCCATCCCTTACCATCTGGGTTACTACCGTGAATTTCGCGATCGCGCTGTCGCTTTGATTCAGGCTCAATACAGTTCTGATGCGGCTGATGTCGTCGCTTTTATCGACACCTATAGTGTTGACTTTTGGATGATCGATGCTGAAGCATTTGAAGATGATTATTTAACGGAACAGTGGACTCATCAGTATCTTGATGCGGTGCGGTTGCAGTTTGGGGATTCGGCAAATCTTGATTTAGAGCGATCGCCTGCTCTCACGTCAGTACTGCGACCTTGTACTGTTGCTCGTGAGGGGCCACGTCGAATCTTGGATGCACAGTGCATGGTTCAACGGCTCGGAGTTTAAGGTCTCAGAGTTTAAGGTCTCTGAAAAAAGGGAGTTGCAGAAAAAGACTTAAACGCAGTACGACACTGAACAACAACATATTGGCGTCAACCATGCGTTATGATGCACCTCTCAGGCTCTATCGTAATATAGCTGTAGTCAGCTTATTTAGGACATAGACGTTTTTGTAGCCGCGCGCCGTGCGGCTACAAAAACGTCCTAAGGCTAATGGCTGTAGCTATAATTCCTGTTTTTGATGAGGTTTCTTTTCTCGCCTATCCGTGGGGATAGGCTGCACCCATGGCAGATCGGCTAACAAATGGAGACTCTACAACTCAGTCGATGACTGTAGCAGCGGCGTTGTTGCGTCACTACAGTTTTGACATGGCCGGACAATCCATCGGTGAAATGATTGCGACTTGGGCCCAAGTTTACCCTTCTGCATGGCTGCGGGCTGCGGTGATTGAAGCGTTGTATCAAGGACGGTATAAGGCCGTTTCGGTACAGCAAATTTTGACGATTTGGCAGCGGCGATCGCGCACATTATGTCACTTCAACGGAGAGTTTGAGCGAATTGTGTGCAGCCCTGTTTTGGAAGACAATAGTCTGGATTCTGTTGCAGAAGAATTGGCTGTGCTCGTGAAGTCTGAAAGCCTTGCCT
The DNA here is from genome assembly GCA_937128595.1 of uncultured cyanobacterium. GTDB lineage: Bacteria > Cyanobacteriota > Cyanobacteriia > CAKZMO01 > CAKZMO01 > CAKZMO01. The sequence goes on from CAKZMO010000556.1 coordinate 16,303, forward strand.
CAGGCGTTCAGAACTCGACATCATCAGAGTCCAATCATATCTCTCCCGAACAGGAGCAACTCAACGGATTTGCATCGGTCTCTTCCGAGTCGCCTTCGGATCACGGTTCTATTCCACCGCTTCGTCCGTTTGCTCATACCCCTCAGTCAGAGATGTCGGGCGATCGCACTACCATCAATAGCCCCAACCCTGCTATCAACCCATTTATTCCGGAATCAGATTCTGCATTTTGTCAGCGGCTCCAAGCGATATCGAATGCTGATTCCGCTGAGTCTGAAGACCTCATGTCTGACCAAGAGGCTGCTTCTACCTCTGACGCTGTAAACTCGTCTACGTCTGTCGATTCGTCCGGATCGGAAACTTCGCGGCTCGATGAATGGGCAGAAGGTGAAGAAGACACGTCAAATCCTTCATCTTTGGAGGCTGATCTTCGATCACTCACTAATGCTGGGACGGAAGCTTGGGACTAGTCCCTAACCTTGGCAGAGTGCTTCTCCCTGCATTACCACCCAATTAATCGGCATTTTTCCTTCGCCTATAGAACTGTCGCGCCATACGAGATCAATATTTTGCCAACCGCGCTCCCTCTCCCTCGCCTGAGCTGGGCCATTGATCGCAAACGTATGACCTGCTCCATCTAGAGTTAGCAGTTTGACCGTGTAGTTGCCTGACTCCACTGGTTCACACGCTAGCTCGCCATCAATCACAAAAGGCCAGCTCTCTTCTCCGAAATCAATCTGGGATAACTGATCATCTTCTGTTGAGGGAACAGGAAGAGCTTCTTTTCCTGCCTTAGATTGTGCATAGCTGAAGTTCTCGGGATAAGACTCGGTGGCACGCTGCTGGGCGATCGCATATTTTTCGTGACTTTTAGGAACGGCTTTCATCATCTCAATCGCCGTTTGCCAGCGCTGAGCCACACCGTACCAGTCTGATTCCGTAGCTGCGACTTGGGTGAGTTCAGCCGCGTCCATAGCTGTATTCACCGCTTCTCTGAAAGGCTCAAATTCTTGCGGCTCTGGCAGATCTGTGGTTGCTTTTGTCTGGTTTGCGCCTTCGGAGAAACTTGCTGAGCAACTGCCAATTCCTAGCGTCAGCAGAGTGATCGCTGTCACTTTGAAGCTAATGATCCAGCAATTGATCCAACGATTTTTCATAACCTCGTTACTCCCTTCTAGAGCCAAACAGAGCGTATTAGCGCATGATCTTCTAGCCTTATTATCCAGGCGCTCTATGCAAATTCAGGAACATCACGTTCTTTCGATGCTTCATTATGAGCAACAGCCCTGCTGCAATATTGTTTGATCGTGACCCAAGGATTTATGCTCATTACTCGAAAATCATTGAAAGCCAGTACCCCATCCAAGCTTTGTCTAGTCATTCAGCTAGAAGATGGCATCAAGGTGCAATATCCTGTAGTGAGTGAAGCCGATGCGATCGCCAAGTACTCAGATTTTGTTCAAAACAATCCAAGCCCTACTAACATGGAGAAGTCAGATTTTTTGGTTCCTTACGATACATTTCTGGGTGCTATTTGATAGGTTTCCAATCTGGAAGTCGCTGCAAAAATGGTATCAAGTTTGACGAAAGAAACACCAATATTTCAACTGAGATTTTAGCGAAGTCTCGTGATTTAAATAAGCATTCACCTGTCATCTAGACTCAAGTTTCGTAGAAAGGAATCACATTATTTCTCTTGGCAATTAGGCTTAGTGAATATTACCTAGTCAAACTATTGAATTTAGATTGTTAGAATCACTACAGTTTTATCAAAGCTCATCATCTAAATCATGCAGCTTGTGTCTCAGGTCACTAGTAAGCTGTGACACCTATCGAAAAATGCGATTTCCTTACAAAGACTCTACTTCGGCCTTACAGGTTCCCTCGTCTTGACTCGCTCTGAATGACTAGAATTCTCTATCGCTGATCGGCAGGCTATAGCAATGCGCAGATAGGTTAGGACAGATATTTATGGAGAAGCCGCGCACCGGGCGGCTTCTCCATAAACTATTGGTTTTATATCAGCGTGTAGCACTATATTAGAAATTCCACGGTTCCTTGTAGGAAATCCGTGCAGAACGCTATAGGTGAGGCAACACAACTTTGGATAATGTAAAGATGGAATGCCTTGTTCTACTTACCCAGAATCAAGTCGTTTCACTCTCATCAGAATTACTGAAAAAAATAGGTAGACGCTGATCATCATTTTTGTTTGTATGAAAATATTCTGAGTTGTTTTGTCTCTCACGATTGAAGACTCGACCAGATAAATATATTTCATACAAGCTTTAGAAAAAATGTTTCTATTTTCCTATTTTCTTCAAGAAATTGCCTGTTAGGGTTTGTATCATTGTTATAGGCATAAAAAATTTAGATCAGTCGATCAATCGATCACTGAATTGTATGATGCAACTTTCAAACTCTCCCCTGAACAGCACGCCGTCACTACAGGCAACAAACATGAATTCTGTTTCAGAGCGATCGCGCTTCGACCTTTTTGCACCTCTACGCAACTGGCTCGATACGGTTGAGATTCAAGATCGTCGCACCGCTCACCTTATTTCCCGTTTTATTCCTGCCCAATGCCCCTTCGAGCGAGATATCAAAGTATTTGGCAAGGTCGTTGCCCACGTTCCGCCCATGTGCAAGATCAACCCTTTGTATGAACAGTTCATGGGACTGCGGTTTCGCTCCCTTTGCTATCTAGCTGATGTGTGTGGCGAAGATATTCAGGCTTATTGTTAATTCTTCGAGCACGTTGTGGGGTTCCACTTTGGTGCGAACCCTACTCGACTGGTTCTGAGCTTTTGCAACTAGACAAGATTGATAGGGGCGATCGCCCTTCCCAACTCCGCTGAAAACGACTCTGTTGTCGGTTGGCATTGAAGAACCGTAACTTGACAACCCCAATATTTTCGCTGGGTTCAGCGACAGCGATCGCTTCTTAAAGATTTCAATGTCGATAGTTTAAGGTTTGCGGTCTTCTGGAGGAGCCGCATTTTTGGCGTGGCCGTTTTGAGAATTTTGCCCAACATCTGGCGCGTCTTCGAGCTGTCGTCCGATCAGTTCGGCCATGCCTTCTGACATTGCTCGCGGATCCATAAATAAAATCTTGGAGTTCTCGCTTTGTCCTAAGCGATAATTTGCGTCTACATACTGGCTAGCGATGAGATATTTCAGCACGTCTTGAGGGCGAACATTAGCTCCAAGAGCTTCTGCAATCATCCGTGCCGATTGCACCGTTCCTTCCGCCTCAGAAATTGCCGCTTGTCTCTTACCTTCTGCGGTGGTCACAGCGGCTCTCTTCTCACTTTCTGCTGCTCGCTCTCGCTCTAGAGATTCTTGTACCCGCTGAGGCAGGATAATGTTCTGAACTTCAACCCGAGTGACCTTTACTCCCCACGTGGCTGTTGCTTCATCAAGCTGTTGCAGCAAGGATTTGTTGATGTCGTCCCTCGATGAGTAGGTTTCTTCTAGCTTCATCTTACCGACGAGCGATCGCAAACTCGTTATGACCAAGGCTTTCAGCGCTTCCTCCACATCTTCAATCGTGTAGTAGGTCTGCTCAATTTCGAGAATCCGCCAGTAAACGATCGCATCAATTTTAAGGTTGATGTTGTCAGAGGTAATTGCGTCCTGGGGGGGGAAATCGAGTAATTGTTCTCGAGTGGTTTGCACCCACACAATTTGGTCGAGCAGCGGCACGATGAAGTTGAGTCCTGGCGTCAGCTTTCCCTGGTATCGTCCTAAGCGCTCGACGACAGCTTCGAACCCCTGGTTGATGATTTTAACTGACCCAACAATGTAGCCGATGATAAGAAACGTGAGAATAGCAAGGGTTTGAGCCATAGTGTTTCTGTTTCTCTCGACGATGGGAGCAATGGGATGCGATTCTGGCTGGAACCAATCAAGAACAAGAAAAGGACGTAACAAAAGATTCGATGTCCGTTGGCAGAATCATCTGACATCCGTTCACTTTGGCGATCTATCCTTCTTCAGTGTAATTTTTATTCAAATATCATGACTGTCTTTGTATGCGATCGTTACTCGCCTGCAGTCACTGCGCCTAAATCATAAATAAAAAAAGGGAAAAGAGGTTATCCTCCTTTCCCTTTGATATGAACCTACAACTTTGCTGAAGACGCGTTGATTAAAGCAAAAACAGCGAAAGTTCTAAACCATCCACTCTTCGACAGCCTCTTCCTTGGTATTGGTGCGGCGATCTGGGGTTTCACGTTCGAACTTCATGTGAACTGCGCGGTTTTGCTCACCATCGGCAGCCACTGCCATGATTGGGAAATCAATCAGTCCGTCTTGGAACGACATTTGGAAACGGAAGGTGCCATCGGGATTGAGCTTGATCGGGCGGCCTCCGATGGTAACAGTTGCATCCGGCTCAGTTGCGCCATATACAATCAATTCTGCATCGGCGACGAGCCAGAACTTGCGAGGACGAATCGGAGGCATTGATGCGCCCATACCGATGCCCGACATACCAATACCCGACATGTTCATGCCTATGCCTGACATGCCCATGCCCATGCCCATGCCTGACATGCCCATGCCTGACATGCCCATGCCCGACATGCCGACACCCGACATATTCATGCCGATGCCAGCGCCCATACCGGCCCCCATTCCAACACCTGAGCCCATCGCCATCATGCCTGCACCAGATGCAGACCACATTCCCATTCCTGAAGGGAACACATAGGAACTGACTGCTTGCTCAGGGGTTTGGTGCATGGAGCCAAACAGTGAACCTGCGACTCGCTGAGCTTCGGTTGACTGAGCCATGCCGAAAACCTGGTCGTAGATTGGACTTCCTTCGCCAGATGTACGCTGCTCGGGAGGAACCAATTCCAACACGGTCTTGTCTCGCAAATCTTCTTCCCAACCGACAGAGACAAACTGATCTTCAACCCAATCGGAAGGATAGACCGGAGGCACGCGAACAGGAGCTGAACGAGCCATGATGAGCCATCGCCCGTCGCTTGTGATGTAGCCAATTTCTACGGCGTAGTCGCGATCGCTCACAGGAACAGGTAGGTACCATTCTCTTGCCAGCTCATCGCACTCATACTGCTGCAGGCTGTGAGGGCGCTGATAGTCGAGACTGATACCGGTGACGTCGTAAAAGCGAAGTGCTAAACGAGAACCGCCTTGGCGACGCATCTCTTCCTTGTGGGTATTGGGGACATCCCAGTAAACATAAGTCCACTGAGGATCACGAGGAAGCAAAACAATTCGGCTTTCGCCATAGCCTTCGGGCAATTCTTCGAGACCTTCGTCAACATTGGCAAGTTCACCGCCTGTCATGTCAGCCTGACCGACATCAAACTTGGCAGCTTCGACGACTTCCTGAGTGTCTGGCTTGGCTTGAGGCTCTTGTGTCAAGGGTTGGGACACCGCAGGTGAAGGAGGAGTTGAAGAGGGGGGCTGAACGGACTGAATTGCTGCAATGAGCTGTTCTTTTCTCATGCGGCTATAGCGAGAAACCCCGTATTCGCTAGCAACTTTGCGCAGTTGGCGCAGGGTCATGTCTTCGAGTGGATATGGAGCGTTTGACATGGTAATAGCCTCCTAATCTAAATGAATGAACGCTGTGCTGTGAGTGCTGTGAATCTGACGATATCAAGAGAACGCTTGTACGAGTGAGTGAAGAACTAAGAAGTCACAGCTAGAAGGTTGAATGGGGTCTTCCAAAACGTGCGATCGCTCGTATCAGTCCTCGCACAAGTTGAACATTTTTTAAGCAAAACCTGGATTGAAGTATTTTCGTAACCTTTCAATCTCCGTGCGCTCTCAGAGGACATTGAAAGTGGGGATCGCTTTTGAGCTTAATATTGCAAAAGATTACAACAAAATCAAGAGGCTCTAGACCCTAAATATCAAGGGATTGACGATTTTCTGGGAAAAACGGGGATCGCATTGTCATGAAACGACAACATTTTGATCCCCACGGGGATCAAAACGGGGATCGCATTGTCATGGAATTGTGACGTAAATTTAAGGGGCTAAAATTGAGTATTTATGCTCAATGACTTGAGCTGAGGGCGATCGCTCTTTGTTCCGATTTGGCTGCTGCGTTCACCTCAGAATTTTAGAGAGAGCGAAGGTGTAATAATTCTCTGAGTGACGTCAAGTTGTGGAGCGCGTGGTGTGGTTGAGCCGCTTCAAGGCTACAAAAATCCTTCTGAATCCTCTGGAAGTCGTCTGATTCAGAGCGTTCTGACGCCTGCTATCCGCTTTTGGCTGGGTACTCAGGTTGATCATGCTGACGATTTGGCAATTGAGATCCAAAGCCGCGATCGCCAAATTCTCAAGGGATATATTCCCTCGATACAGCTTGCTGCCGATCGGATTTGCTATCAGGGGTTGTCCCTCGGTCGGCTAGTCGTATCGGCAACAGACATTCGAGTCAATTGGTGGGGAATTGCTAGAGGTCAGCCCTTGCAGTTGTTGGCTCCAATCCCTGTCGAAGCCTTGATGTGTCTAAGTGAGGCTGATCTGAATCGGTCGTTGCAGGTGGAGATGTTTGCTCAAGCGCTCACTGATCTGATGGCTCACGATCTGCTCTCTATCTTCAACCCGAATGTAGAAACGACTGATTCTTCAACCCTTTCGAATCCATCCATTGACCGCATTGAGCTACGAACGGATGCCATTGTGATGGCGATCGCTCTTACCGATGGCGATCGCACTACTCATCACTATGTGCTGTCGAAGCTGGTCTTAAAGGACGGGCATAGGCTCGGCTTTCATCAACCCCAACTGCTAGACCATACAAATGCAGTGGAAGGGCGATCGCTGCCTCAGCTAGAAGAATTTTCGATTGACTTAGGAGAGACCGTGGAACTGACTTCGCTAGATATCACTCCAGGTCAACTACTCTGCCAAGGCACGATTTGGGTTCAACCCTAAGGAACCTCTTGCATCATGTCAGAGTTGTTTTCCTTGCTTAAGCCGATCTCAAGCACGGTGTTGGCGCAGAGAAGCTCAAGCACTTGTTCTGCCGAAATGAGGCGCTTTAAAACGACTTGTCCGATGGCACGCTGGGCGCTGTCTGACACATTCGATGGCTGGGGTCTGACCTCCACCATCAACACCGCATCCTCAACGCTATACAGCCAGAGCTTTTCCTGCTGATTGTCTTGAATGTAAATTTCCATTTGCTGGATATCAGGCTGCCGTCGCCATGCGATATCATTCCACAACCCTCCGAGTTCCCATACTCGTCCGATGCTCCAACCCTCTGTCAAGAAAAAGTATTTCACGAGATGCCTGCTCTACTTTTTTTGAATGAGCTGTGCCTGTGATGGCACTGCGCTGTGACCCTTCAAATGCCGACTGGGCACTCTACCGTCATTAAAAACTACCATCCACAGTAATTACAATACTCAGCGGTAGAAGTTGCTCAGTCGCTAGCACGATGGAATGAAGGCGATCGCTGCCATGCGAGTTTTGCTGCTCCCACAGTTCCAGCCTGATTTCCTAAGAGTGCTGGCAAAATCTGCATTCCTTCGCGAGAGCTAGGGAGAACCCGCCGTTCAATCTCGGCTTTCATTGCGGGAAAGAAAAAGTCTGCACTGGCGCTGACCCCGCCGCCGATAATGACCGCTTCAGGAGTTAATACATAGATCAAGCTGGCGAGGCCAGCCCCCAGTTCTCGGCCATATTGCTGCCAAAAGGCGATCGCCTCCAGATCCCCTGCCTTGGCTCTTGCCCCCAGCTCTCCAGGCTCTAACCCGGTCTGCCGACGAATTGCCTGAACCGAAGCATGTTGTTCGAGAGAGCCTTGATTGCCGCTGTTGCAGGGTGGCCCGTCTGGGTTGAGCGTAATCAATCCGAGTTCTCCGGCTGCTCCGTGTTGGCCGACAAACAGTTGGCCGTTGAGAATGACAGCCCCTCCTACCCCTGTACCGAGGGTCAACAGAATGAGGTTTTGAAACTCTTTTCCGGCTCCGAGCCAATATTCGCCCAGCCCGGCGCAGTTTGCATCGTTGGCTAGAATGACGGCACGTCCGGTCTTTTGCTCTAGTTGGTCAGCGAGTGGAATGTCGTTCCAACCCGATAAATTAATGGCGACCCGAGCGATTCGGCCTTCTTTGTCTGCAGGGCCAGGAGTTCCGATTCCAATTGATCCGCAGCACTGGTCTGGATCAAGAGACTCGACTGCGGTGGCGATCGCCTTTACCACGGCATCAGGGGTCGAAGGCTGAGGCGTTGGAACGACAGCGGCTTGGATGCAATTTCCATCTCGTTCATAGCGACCCAGCTTAATCTGCGTGCCGCCTAAATCGACTCCAATAACCTGTTGAACCTGTGCTGCTCCCATGCTGACGAATCTCTTTGAATTGATTGGATTTAAGACTACTTTGCAATTGCTCTTGATGCGCCAGTCGTCTTTGTGCATCCCTTTTAGGGCATCAAGTTTTGGGCATCAAGAAATATCGCGCTTCATCATACCGCGCTGTTCTGTCTTTTCGAAGTACCTGATTTTTTGGAACGTGGTTCCGAGCAATCTTTAAGAGGATGTTTGAGAAGTCGTCAATGCTACTTCAGATCCCCCCTAGCCCCCC
>CAKZMO010000557.1 GCA_937128595.1 uncultured cyanobacterium
TAGCAGGTCATCCATGAGTTGAATCTTTCCGCATCATTCCATGCTGTGCAACACCGAAAATCGGAACGGCTGAAAAGTTCTAACCTTGTTTCAAACTGCGGGGATCAAGGGCGTCTCGCAGACCATCACCCAGCAGGTTGAACGACAGCACCGTCAACACGATCAGTGCAGCAGGCGACCAGATTAACCAGGGGTAAAGCACTAAAATTGACGCGTTGGTTGCAGAAGAAAGCATGTTGCCCCAAGAGGGGTCAGGCTGTTGGATGCCCAGACCAATCAGACTTAGCACCGCTTCCGCCACGATAAAACTGGGGATTGCCAGGGTTGCCGAGATAATCACGTAGCTTGCGGTCTGGGGCAAAACGTGGCGCAGGATGATGTAGAGCGATCGCCCACCCATCGCCTGTGCCGACCGGACAAACGCTCGTTGCTTAATGGACAACACCTGGCCTCGAATCACCCGCGCTAGTCCTGACCAACTGACGAAGGACGTGATCAGAATAATCAGCAGAAAACGCTGAGCGCTCGACAAACCGGGAGGCAGCACTGCCGCCAGTGCCACCAACAAGTAAATGCTAGGAATAGTCATTAGCACTTCGACAAGACGCATGAGTACGGCATCTATGGCACCTCCGAAATACCCGGAAATGCCCCCGACAATCAGGCCCAAAGGAAAGGACACAATGATCCCCACAAGCCCGATGCTGAGGCTGATTCGGCTACCGTGAACCAGACGACTGAGCTGATCCCGAGCTTGATCGTCTGTGCCTAAAATGTTCCACTTTCCTGGCCCTGTGGTGCCAAACAGGTGGAGGTTGTTTCTAAAGCCAGGAAACAAGACGACTTCCTGCATTTCCAGGTCTAAGCTAGGTAAGGGCAGCTGAATTTTCAAATAGCGATATTCAGATCCTTGGACAAAAAGACGAATGGGGGAGGGTTCGCTGAAGTCAACATTAAGCTCTCGTTTCCCTGTCTCTAAACTCACAGGGCCAGCGGTAGTGGGATAAACGTGAGGGCCAATAAAGTCACCTTCTGGAGTCCGCCAATAAACCTCAGTGGGCGGTAGCAAAGAGCCATCGGGCTGAGATACATAAGGATCGTAGGGCGCAACAAACTCAGCGGCGATCGCCACAAGGTAGAAAATAAGGAGAACGATTGCCCCAAACTTTGCCAGAGAATTTTTCTGAAGCTGCTGCCACCAAGTCATAGCGCTTTCGACAGAGAAATGGACAGATTGCTACTCAGCATAGCGCACTCCTCCAAGCTCACAACACTCCTTTTGAACTGGGGATGGCATGAGCCCGACGCGGATCAATTTCGATTGCCATTCGCATGGCACGGGCAAACGCCTTGAAGGTGGCTTCGATGATGTGATGAGAGTTGATGCCGTCGAGCTGGCGGATGTGAAGCGTCATCTGAGTATGGTTGACGATGGCGACGAAAAATTCACGCACCAATTGAGTATCGTAAGTGCCAACCCGCTGAGTTGGAATATCAAGCCCATAGCTGAGGTGAGGTCGCCCGGAAAAATCGAGCGTGACCTGCACCAAGGCTTCATCTAGGGGCGCAATGAAATGCCCAAAACGGACAATTCCTTTGCGATCGCCCAGCGCTTCTTGAATCGCTTGCCCGAGTGTGATCCCCACATCTTCGTTGGAATGATGGTCGTCAATTTCCAAATCACCCGTGGATTTGACATCGAGATCAAGCAGCCCGTGGGAGGCAATCTGATGCAGCATATGGTCGAGAAAAGGAATGCCCGTGTCGGCAGCACAACGCCCCTGCCCATCTAGATTGACCGAGACATGGACATCCGTTTCCTTCGTGGCACGACTGACGGATGCACATCGGTTGGGAACCATGATGTTGGCTGACGAATTGAAGCGTGAGGGAGTCAGAGCTTCAGATTCAGAGGGGGATGAGGAAGCGAGGTCGCGAGTCTGCATGGCTGGCATCTAGATAGTCGTTTACGAATGACTGTTGATTACAAGGCTACTACATGCCCATGATTTCGTAGCCTGCATCGACATACAGTACCTGACCGGTGATGCCGCTGGACAAATCGCTACACAAAAAGGCCGCTGCATTGCCAACTTCTGTTTGAGTGACCGTGCGTTTAAGAGGCGCGATCTCTTCGACATGGTGAATCATATCGAGAATGCCTCCGACTGCTGAGGATGCTAGCGTACGAATGGGGCCAGCTGAGATTGCATTGACGCGAACATTTTGCGCTCCCATCTCAGCTGCGAGATAGCGCACATTCATCTCCAGAGCTGCTTTTGCTGTGCCCATGACGTTGTAGTTGGGAATGACTCGGACTCCACCCAAATAGGTCAGGGTCACGATACTGCCGCCAGAGCTTAGCAAAGGTTTGGCCGCAGCACTCAAATGAACCAGAGAATAAGCGCTAATTTCTAGAGCGGTTGTGAAGCCTTGGCGAGAGGTGCCGCTAAAGTCACCGCTCAGTTCGTCTTTTCCTGCAAAGGCGAGGCAGTGAACGAGGATGTCGAAGTTGCCCCAAGAGTCTTTGACGTTGCTAAACAGCTCCGTGACCTGTTGATCATCTTGCACATTGCAGGGAAGAAACAGGGTTGGGCTCAGCGGTTCTACTAAGTCTTTGACTTTTTTCTCATGGCGTCCTCGCTCGTCGGGAAGATAGGTAATGCCCAACTCAGCACCTGCTGCATGGAGTTGCTGGGCGATGCCCCAGGCAATCGAGCGATTGTTGGCGATTCCGAGAACGAGAGCTTTTTTTCCGGTCAGATCGAGCATAAGGCAACGTGATGAATGGGCAGATATTTAGGGGTCTCTAGGAGAATACTGAAAAACGGGTCGATAAAGATAGAGCGTCGTAGTCAAAGCTATAGACTGCTATGGACTGACCTGTGGCTGGATCGCATTTGCAAGCTAAGAGGACGAGAAAAATACTTCGCAATCGCTTGTAAATTTTGCGATAGAGGGCGATCGCTTCTTATCGATTGACATAGACAGGATAGGGTAATGTATCTGCGAATACAAAAAAAATACGCTTGGTTAAGTTTAGTGTTGTAAAGCTTTAACTAGATAAAGCTAGTTTTTGTGGATAGAGCCTAAAGGGCAGGAGCGTAAATTTCAAACTCGAATTCGGTTTTTGGAATTCAGCCTACGAAGCCATCAATGGCTGAGTAAAAGCTGAGTCTGCTCTGACTGATTAAATCTCAATTTGGAGAAAATCAATTAATATCTTCACAATCGCATCTAATGACGGTAAAAAGCGCTGTCGAATGTACTTCTATTTCGAAGTTCGCATCGTTGTGAATAGGGTTCGTACACTATTTTGGGCTCATACTTGGCTCACCAAGTGTTTCTAAGGATATAGTTTTGGCATGTATTGGTTTCATTCCCTGAGCCTTTAGGAACGATTGTTGAATCTATGACAAGCGATATTGGCAGCAAATCTCATCGGGCTGATTCAATCTCAAACAAGCTAATCCAATAGGGGAGATTAGCTTAGCGGTTGAATTGAAAGCGGCATATCTAAAAAGTCTCGAAAGAAGGTTAGACATTGTCGCAATAGCTGCTGACTAGCAGTGCGGATCAAAAACTAGAGCCCGACTTATGATTTGAATTTTCATTATCAGTCATTACGTATAGTCATTGAATTTAGTAGGCATAGGTAAAGCGTAGGAACATGGTCGTGATGCAAGAACAACAGCCATTGGCGGATGTTTTTCAGCAGTTGAGTGGAAGTTTCTTCCCACCTGTAGTAGAAACCTATGAGCGCAGTAAGACTATCTTTTTCCCCGGAGATCCGGCGGAGCGGGTTTACTTTCTGATGAAAGGAGCCGTGAAGCTATCCAGAGTCTATGAGGCCGGGGAGGAAATAACGGTGGCTCTGCTCCGGGAAAACAGTGTGTTTGGTGTCCTTTCTTTGATCACGGGACATCGCTCTGACCGCTTTTACCATGCCGTCGCGTTTACTCCAGTAGAGCTGTTGTCAGTTCCCATTGAGCAGGTTGAAAAGGCTCTGAAAGAGCGTCCAGAACTCTCGATGATTATGCTGCAAGGGCTTTCATCGCGGATTCTCCAAACTGAAATGATGATCGAAACCCTAGCTCACCGCGACATGGGCTCTCGGTTAGTTAGCTTTTTGTTGATTCTCTGTCGCGATTTCGGAATTCCCAGCTCGGATGGTATTACCATTGACCTCAAGCTCTCTCATCAGGCGATCGCCGAAGCCATCGGCTCGACTCGTGTTACGGTGACTCGGCTATTGGGTGACTTGCGCCAAGATGGAATGATTTCTATTCACAAGAAAAAAATCACGGTTCACAATCCTGTCACGTTAAGTCAGCAATTCACTTAAACTAGACAACAACTAGCTCCATGAAATTGTCCATCCGCTGAGTTCGCATTAGCGGGTTGACTCATCGTTCCTCACCGCCTCTCTGGCTTAGTTTCGACTCTTGATCCGAATGCGATATGTATTTGGGTTTCTGGGTGTATCGATTCGAGCCCGATAATTTGTGATTGAGAAAATCTGATAGAGATTTCGGCGGCGATGACCACAGGTTTTGTTCTTATCTTTGCCGTATTGTTTTTAGGCGGTGTGATTGCGACGATGGGCGATCGCATCGGTATGCGTGTAGGCAAAGCTCGCTTGAGCTTGTTCAAGCTGCGTCCGCGCCAAACGGCGACGCTGATCACCATTCTGACGGGAAGCCTTATTTCTGCCACAACCCTTGGTCTTCTGTTTGCGGTGAGTGAACAGTTGCGGACTGGGGTGTTTGAGCTTGAAAACATTCAAGCAGAATTGACCGATGCTCAAAGCGAACTGAGAGAGACTCAGCAGGAAAAACGTCGGGTTGAAGATGTCTTGGCAGACTCGCGTAAAGAACAGCGACAAGCTCGTGAGCGTCTTCAAGGGATCAATGAGTCGCTGCAGACGGCGATCGCCCGCCAAGAAGAAACCGAATCGCAGCTTAATCGAGTGGAGTCCAATTTTCGTCAGGCTCAACAGCGCCTCCAGGAAACGACGCAGCAAGCGATTGCCCTGCGCCGTGAAATTGATCAGCTTCAGGCTGAAACCCAGTCGTTGCTGGATGATCGCGATCGCGCGATCGGGGTCATCCAGCAAGAAATTGCGATCCGTGAGCGGCAGTTGCAGGAGCTAGAACAGCAACAGGCTGATCTCGATCAACAATTAGCAGAACTGAACAGTCAATATGCCGCCTTGCGCGAAGGCAATCTGGCCTTGTCGAATAATGAGGTGATTGTTGAACGAGTCGCACAAGTTGAAACAACGGCAGCGATTCGGCAAGGCATTCTTCAACTCCTGTTGCAAGCCAATCAAGTTGCGATTAGTCGAATTTTGCCAGGAGAGTTTGGCCTCGATACCTGGGTACTCAACGTTCCAGAAGCAACCGATGATCTCATTCAAAACACTCAACCTGGCATGGAATATCTGTTTCGGGTGAACTCTGGAAGTAATTATTTCGTCGGAGAACCCTGTGTTTTAGCGGGTCTGGAGTGTGTCAGTGTTGAAATCGAGGTCGCTGTCAATCGACTTATTTTTTCCGCAGGAGAGGTCATTGCATCACTCGCCTTACCTGAACCTTCCTCAGATCTTTCAGAGTCTGAATCATCAGATATTCCAGATCTTCTTGAAGAATATGGACGGTTACTTGATTTAACGCGATTCCGAGCAAGACTATCCGGTGCTAAGGGACGCCAGATTACCATTGCTGACGACCAAGTTCAGGTGTTGCGACAGTTCTTGCTGAATGTCGCTGAGTATCGAAAGAATAATCCTAGGGGGCTGACTCTCAGGGCGATCGCTGCTCGACCCATTCAAACAGCGGATACCGTCTCGGTACACTTAGTGGCAGTGCAGGGCGATCGCCTACTGTTCAGCACTATTCCTACTGTCGTGGAATCCGCTCCTGAATAGATTTCCTCAGCTTTGTGCATTCTGTTTTAGAAAACTATGCCTCAAAAAAATAACGTATCGAACCAATCTTCTCATCAATCTCCTCATCACCTGCCTCAACCTAGACAGTCAGAGTCAGCGCTCAACTCGTCTTTTCCGCAGGTGTTGGTCGGATTTGACCCCGGACGAGATAAATGTGGCATTGCCGTCATGGGACTCGATCGGACTCTATATTTCCATGAGGTCGTTGCTTCTGAGCGGGCGATCGCCACCCTGACGCAGATGCAAAATCAATTTCAGGTGCAGCAAATCATTTTGGGCGACCAGACCACTTCTAAAGCCTGGAAAGCCCGAATCGAGCAAGGACTGTCTCACCCGCTCCCTATTCAATTCGTGGATGAGCGCTATACGACTCTCGAAGCGCGCGATCGCTATTGGGCGATGTTTCCGCCTCAACTGCTAACTCGGCTTGTTCCTAAAGGACTCAGACCTCTTCCTCGACCCATCGACGATATCGTGGCGATTCTTCTAATTGAGCGGTGTCTTGCAGCAGAGTAGATTTCTGAACCATTCCTAGTAAATTTTCCTATAAATTTTTGGAAGAAAAACCAATTCTCACGGTTTTGCAGCAAACTAAGTAGAGTTTCTCTATCCTGAGACCTATTCTTTTAGAATGACACAGTGCATCGTGTTTCCAGAGGTTATAACGGGTCGTCTCGCTTTTCTCTTTAGCCGTGTGTTTGGGTAGCCACAAAGCGGCTGCATCGCCGCTCCTCTTCTCAGAAACGTCAAGGGGCGACTAAAAGCGCAAAAGTGCTGAGTTCATTGCTCTGATTCCAGATCTAAAGGGGATGAAGCTTTCATAAAACTTTATTTTCCGTTATATACTGCACAAGGATGATTAAAAGGAGTGTGTAGATGTCGGCGGCAGTGCAGCCCCTGACCTCAGCCGCTAAGGCGTCTGAGAAGAAAGTAAGGGTGCCTAAAGAGTTGCTGGGGCCTTCCACAGCGTTTTTAAGCCCCAATCTGTTAATGTTCCTTGCCGCAGTCGGCATGGTTACTTTTTCAACGCTAGGTTACTGGGCTTGGGAATGGCCAAGCTGGTGTGTTTTTGTCATCAACGTGATTGCGCTCCATGTGGTGGGGACGGTCATTCATGATGCGTCACACAACGTTGCTCATTACAACCGAATCATGAACTCGTTTTTGGGGCATGGAAGTGCTCTGCTATTGGGATTCTCTTTTCCGGTGTTTACGCGAGTTCACATGCAGCACCACGCCAATGTAAATGATCCTAAGAATGATCCCGATCACTTTGTCTCCACAGGAGGCCCACTCTGGCTGATTGCGGCCCGATTTTTTTATCACGAATTTTTCTTCTTCCAGCGCCGCTTGTGGCGAAAGTTTGAACTGCTGGAATGGTTCTTGGCACGTCTGGCTGTAGCTAGCGTTGTGTTTCTGGCCGTTCAATACGACTTTTTAAGCTACTTGTTTAACTACTGGTTCTCCCCTGCATTAGTGGTTGGGTTGGCGTTGGGGTTGTTCTTCGACTATCTGCCCCATCGTCCGTTCAAAGAGCGCGATCGCTGGAAGAATGCACGAGTCTATCCTGGTTCGCTGCTCAACCTGCTCATCATGGGGCAAAACTACCATCTGATTCATCATCTCTGGCCTTCTATCCCCTGGTATCACTATCAGACGGCCTATCGAGTTACACAGCCGTTGTTGAACGAAAAAGGTTCACACCAGTCTCTTGGACTGCTGAAAGGGAAAGATTTTCTTGGGTTTGTCTACGATATTTTTCTCGGCATTCGTTTTCATCACGGAGAAGAGCATGCTGAGAAAAAGGCAAGCAAAAGCGTAGAGCCTATCACCTCAGTGAGTCCCTCCATCTCCGCTGTTTCGAGCGCGGTGGACGACTCTTTTCCAAAGGCGTCTTGAGGGTACGGGTAAAAATAAAAATAGTTTTTGCTTAAATGAAGCTTTTGCTCAAACCGATTAGAACTATAGTGCTACGCGCTGATATAAAACCAATAATTGATGGAGAAGCCGCGCACCGCGCGGCTTCTCCATCAATATCTGTCCTAACCTATCTGCGCATTGCTATAGCAACACGAAGGAAACCGATGAGCAATAAGAGTTTTCTTGGGAGCAAAAGTGACATGCTCCCGTTTTCTTCGTGATTTAGTCTTTAATGGCGGTGTGCGCTGAGATAAACCGATCGATGCCCGATAGATCAGAGTGAGCAGCGATCGCCCTATATCCCTTCGTCTGCAGAAGATGCCGAACCGTCTCAGATTGACCGATCATCAGTTCCACAATCCAGACTCCGCCAGGATTGAGATACGTCAAACCTGAGTGAGCAAGGTGTCGAAACGCATCAAGACCATCTGCGCCACCGTCAAGAGCGAGCAGAGGCTCATGCTGGAACACCTCCGCTTGCAGATTCGGCAGCTCCTCTGAGGGAATGTAAGGTGGATTGGAAACAATGCCACTGAGGCTATTCCTGAGCTGGTGTAGCGGTTCGAACCAAGATCCTTGGTGGAACGTGATGCGATCGCTCAGGCCGTTAAGTTCAGCATTTTGCTTGGCGATCGCCAAAGCCTTATGACTCCAGTCCACCGCGTGAATTGTCGCTTCGGGAAACGCTTCAGCTAAACCCAGGGCGATCGCTCCGCTACCCGTGCCTAAGTCGGCCCAGTGTCCTTTTCTCAAGGCAGGGTGAGACTCGGTTTTGGCGATCGCGATATCGATAATGAGTTCCGTTTCAGGACGAGGTATCAGTACTGCTGGACTGACTCGCATCTCAAAGGTGCGCCAGGGAGTACTGCCCGCTAAGTATTGGATTGGCGTGCGATCGCTCAGCCGCTGCTGCCATAGCGAATCGAGTTTTTTCAAAGGACATCTAAGACAAACCTCCGCCTGGTGCCGAATCGTGCCCAATCGGAGGCTAAGTCTGTCGAGTTGAGCGAGTTCCTGCAACAGCCAATCCACTTCTTCTGGAGAAATGTCATGTTGCTGAGCTTGTTCTAGGGCTTTGCTGCGCCACTGCCAAAGGCGATCGCCCGCAACAGTATAGAGCGGTTCATTCACAGCTGCACCCGGATTCTATAAGGTGGCTTACACTTGCTTGAAGTAAGCTACTCAAACAGCAGTTCACAGGTCTAGTGATACCCCTCATAACTCTCTCTAAGCGCGATTATTGCTGCTGTTGTTCTTGTTGTTGAAGAAAGCGGAGCGTCTCGCTGGAAGGAATGAGCCGAATTTGGCTTAGTTGCTCATCGTCAGTAGTTTCGAGGGTGTAGATCAAGTCCTCTAAACGAATCACATGGGGCGTGAGAGTTCCGGCCAGTTCGGGTTGCGCAGTTTCGATCTCACCGAGTAGAGAAGATAAGTCTTCTTGATTGAAGAAAACGGGAATGACTTCCTGGTCACCACGCTGGATCGTTAAATAGCCAACGTCATCTCCACCAACTCCAGAACGGGCGGTAAACAAAGGAACGCCTGCAAACTCATCGACGCTTTCATCCGTCACTTCGGCTTGCTCGATCATCACCGCAGACTGAACTTGGTCTTGCTCAGGAACAAAGATGAACTCTAAGCGAGTGTCCTGATTTTGGCCCATCAGTGCGACTTCGTAGATTCGAGCTAGAGAGACAGGCGTAACTTGAACTGAGCTTGCCAAGTCAGGCGCATTGGTGCGAATTCCTTCAATAAAAGCCTGGGCATCGTCTTGGCTGATGAAAACTTGAGTAACAGGAGGTACGTCGTCGTCTGCGGATAGCTCAGATACTAGCGGCGAGCCAGCTTCGTCAGTAATAGTGAAGACTGGGACATTGCTGAGCTGTTGCACGATCTGCTCGCTGGTGAGGGCGATCGCCTCAGCTCCAGCAACCAAAACGGATCCAACAGCTAGTGCGCCAGCGGTTAATAGGGTTGCACCTTTGCGAATGAGTGACTTCATAGCAGCTCCTAACGATAACGATTGATAACAGAGAAGGAAAGGACGTAAAAAATGGCGACTCGCCTGTAGCCCGTCTAACTAAAATTCAACACCATTATTCACAGCAGCGAGATTCAGATCAGCCCGATCTATGCAATTTGTCTGGCGAGAGAGACAGCAACAGGCATTGAATAGGAAGACGATAGCATTAGAGGACATGTTTCGTGTGAGCGCAGGCTTTTTGTGATAATCGGGACGAAAGTTATTGACTAGCCAGTGGCTTTTGGGGTTTCCCGAAGAACAGGAAGCCATTGAATAGAGAGCATTCCGAGGGGGCTCAACTGGAAGGACAACCTAAGCCTCGGCGGATCATGCAACGCAGCTAAAATGCTTGCTGGGCAACGACTTGACACAAATAGCTAAACGTTCAAAAAAACCTCTTCCCTTTGTCCAGCACCAGTTTACATGACGTGATAGGTCGTAACAATAAACAGTTTCTATCGAGCCTCTCTCTTGTGTTTTCAATAAAGTTTCAGGCGTTGCACATTCGAAGAATGATTTTGGTAGGGGCATCGCATTGCGATGCCCCTACAGCAGGTCATCCATGAGTTGAATCTTTCCGCGAGTTGAATCTTTCCGCATGATTCCATGCTGTGCAACGCCAAGTTTCAAGTCCGTCACCCAGAAACACACCTCTTAAGGATTCGACCTATCATACGAAGTGAATGACTTATCCGAATGGCGATCGCCATTGCACAGCGGCTTTCACACTTAACATCTATGCATGATTGGTGGCAATCCACATTTCCCAAAGGTCGCCAGAGCCTTACGATCCTAGATGCCAATGACACTCCCGTTAAAATTGCCTATGGCGAAATGGGTGAAGGGCCTCCCCTTGTTTTGGTTCACGGGATCGGCGTATGGAGCTATTACTGGCGACACAATCTCGAAGCACTGGCACAACATCATCGAGTGATTTGCTTCGATGCCAAAGGCTATGGGTTTTCTGACCGTCCCCTCGCCGCTGAACCAGTAGGGCATCAAGTCGTGGAATTGGCGCGAATTACCGAAGCCTTGTGCGATCGCCCCGCGATCTTTGTTGCAGAGTCATTGGGTGCGCTGACCATTCTGGGTTTAGCGGTTGAGTATCCTCACTTGTGCGATCGCCTTGTCACTATCAATGTACCGATCTTTCCTCAAGAGTTGCCGAGTTGGGGGATGAAGCTTTTGTCGCAGCTTCCCCTCGGATTGATTCGCATGGCAGATACTGCCCGACTTCCCCGTACATTTGCTCCTACAGCTCGATGGCTAGCGGAGATCGCCCGCAGAGATGTTGTGATCGACCCCAGTGCAATCACGCCTGAGGAAGTGTATTGGGCAACCTATCCCTACATTGAATTTCCTTATACGTTAACGAAATTTGCTGAAGACCTACAAATTGGCCTTCAGCAAATTGATAATCTGATTAAAGGCAAACCGAGCTACATCCGAACGATTCAGCAAGGTTTGTCAGGTGTTGTCGCCCCAACTTTAGTATTGTGGGCAGCAGGCGATACCTGGTTTCCCCCTCGTGATGGGGAAAAGCTACATCAGCATCTGCCCCATTCGGAATTTGTGATTATTCCAAATTGCGGACACCAAGCCGCAGCAGGACGCCCAAAAGAAGTGAATGAAGCGATTCTGAAGTTCCTTGCGACTTCTAGCAGGGCAGATACCGTGCAATCCTAATGCTCAAAGGGGTGTTTGAGTTTTCCGCTCGGATCTTCTGTCCCCGTTATCGGATCTACAAATTATCGGACTCGTCAGAGACATCATTACCGCTTGGAGACGAGTTATAGAGCTCGTCTAACCGCTCACGAGCATCTTCCATCGTCACTGAGCGCATCACCAAATAGGGCTCTCGAACGATTCGTCCTGACTCATCAAGGAGTTCGGGATGGGGATTAGAGCTGTCGGAAGATGAGCGACGCTTGCTCGAATTCACGGGGCGACGTGCATCTGAACCCAACATCATTAGATTACGAACGAGATTAGTTACCGCTAAAAACGCTAATACTGTAAACGCAATTATGTAAATCAAGTGCAAGAACATATTGATAGTCCTACATCAAACCGACTAAATCAGATTTCAAGCACCGCTGTGTTAGCGGCGGTTGAGAATCACGAAAATATTGGAGCAAATAAAATTACGTCTCAAACTCAACGTTCGAGGCTTGAGACTCTTTCTCAAGTGTGACCTCGAGTAAAGCCAAGGTGAACACCCGTAAGTCTCATTTCCTCAGAAATACAGCCTAAGGCTGCAGAGAAACCCCTTCATTTATGATTATCACATTATTGAAGACTGTCTAGCGCTCTTTCTCCAGAAAGCCTGAAACAGTCGAAGCATGGCGAGTGGCAAAGGTGAAAGCCGAATTGCAAACACAAAGCACCCAAATGCCCCACAAATACGAGGACTTGTAGGACATTTGGGTGGGCTTTTAATAGAAATAGCAAAAGTCTTACTCGTTAGGAGCTAGTGGTAGGTAACTTCTTAGAGTCTAACAAGGCCGGTTCGGAGTGCTCGGACAGCGGCTTGCGTGCGATCAGCCGCACATAGCTTGCTGAGAATGTTCCGAACGTGAGTTTTGACCGTGCCAACAGTGATGTAAAGCTCTTCAGCGATCGCCGCATTGCTACACCCGTCTACGATTAGCTCAAGTACTTCCATCTCCCGATCGGTCAGGGGATCAGCTTCCAAGACTTGCTCGTAATCAGATTCATCATCAGAAGCATTGCCCACGGCATTCGCTCGCATGGCTTTTCCTTTCTGAGCCTGTTGCAAGACAATGCGGGCGATCGCCGGATCGATCCAAGATTGGCCTTCGTAAGTAGAATGAATGGCTTCGCTCAGCTTCTCGATGCCTACGTCCTTAACGCTGTAAGAATCGGCTCCTGCCGCAAACGCAGCTAAAACTGATTCCTCGTTATCATGCATCGTCAGAATTAGGATCTTGGGCTGATAGGCCGCAGTCTCGCTACCGGAAGGACTGCTGTCATCTGTTGCACTAGCCCGGAGGTGATTTGTCACCTCGATTCCGTCCATGTCGGGTAGGCCAATGTCTATGATGGCCACGTCAGGCTGAGTTGACCGGATCAACTCAATCCCTTTTTGGCCATTGGCAGCTTCACCCACAACCTCAACAGACTCTTGCTGCTGAAGTGCTGTTCTTAGACCGATGCGAGTAAGATCGTGGTCTTCTACCAATACAATACGAATTTTGTTCATAGACGTTATGACTCTACAGGATTGAGGTACCGCAGTCTCTCAGAAGAAGTACTTGATTTAACTGTACTCCCTATTATGCAAGATCTTTACTGAGGGTTTCGTCTATCTTTGGTCATAAGTTTCTAAATAGGACTCAAGCGGGTTAGGCTCCACATACGAAGATTGAAAGAGCTCCTAGCTGGCTGCCTGACACATCTTATTTTGTAGCCAGAGTCTTTGATGATGTAGGTTGCGGTTGAGCTGGCGAAACCCAACACAGCCAGATTTTAATGGCATTGTTGGGTTTCCTTACGTCAACCACAACCTACGAATCCTGGTCATTTCAGGAGATGTACCAGGCAATCAGAAGTTCCTAGTCTCTTCTAGCTGTAGTCAGCTTGTTTAAGTCATAGATATTTTGAAGTTATAGATATTTTGAAGTTATAGATATTTTTATGGCTATGCGGACTCAAAAATTAAAAATGTCCTAAAGCTACTGACTGTCGCTATAGAATCAGAGATGACACCTTATTGCAGAATGTCCAATTGGCTGTTGTGAAGAGAATGTATCGGTTATCTTTGGAGAGCCGTCGCGTAATTTGCGAGAGGCACAGTGGCCAGCTCAGTCAAATCTAATCGAGCCTGACTTGGAGTGCGATCGCTCGAACCTAAGACGCAATTAAATCAAATTACGGGCTGCTTTTCCCCATCCAACTGAGACGTTGCATGGGCTGTAGATCATGATGAAAGCTCAGCATTTTATCAATATCAACCGAAATGGTGTAAACAGACAAGTCTAACGATGGAAGACTCTACTCGATTAGGGATGCTAGGAGCCATTCATCCTGAGGAACGAGAGCGCATTGTTGCTGAATGGCGTGAAGCGATTGAGCAAGAGGAGCCCTATCAAACTATGGTACGGCTACAGAAGGCCGATGGATCGCATCAGTGGTACGACCTTCAAGCTCATCCTCTCCAGGCTCCCGAACATCAATCTCAGGATGAGTCATCCCATGTTCATCGGAATGGCTCTATTAGTAGTGCCCAACTTCTTAAAGAGGCGGAGGTATCTCTCCTAGAGGGAGAAGAATTTCTCAAGTCAGTTCTCTTTCACTTGTCTGACGGTATTGTGGCTTGCGACGCAAGTGGCACGCTGACTTTGCTCAACCGAGCAGCTCAAGAGTTTCATCAATTGCTTTATCAGCCCTCAACTGCAGACGAATGGGCTGAAAGCTACGGGCTTTACCAATCAGATGGTGAAACTCCCCTGCAAATTGAAGAAGTTCCTCTCTATCGAGCGCTTCAGGGAGAATCATTCAGAGACGTAGAAATGCATATCATTCCTCCAGAACAGGGAGATCCGCGCATTGTCTTGGTGAGTGGCAACGCTATTGTTAGCCCTGACGGTAGAACGCTAGGGGCTGTTGTGGCGATGAAAGACATTACCAAGCGTAAGGAAGCAGAAGCTGCGCTGCAATCGCTCAATGCTGATTTGGAAGCTCGTGTACAAGAGCGGACGCTGGCACTAGAGCAGTCTTGCGAAGAGCTGAAGCGTGAGATGGAGGCTCGTAAGCAGATCGAACAACGTCTCATCGAACAAAACCAAGTCTTGCTGCATCAAAACTGGGAACTGAAGCAGCAGCGACAACGCATTCAGCAGCAGAATCTCCAACTTACTGAAGCGTCCCTTACGAAGTCGCGGTTTTTAGCCACGATGTCTCATGAGCTGCGGACACCTATGAATTCTATTATCGGATTCTCTCAGTTGCTGATGCGTCAACGAAAAACACCGCTTTCTCCTCAAATGGAGGAAATGGTGAAGCGCATTCTGAACAACGGCAAAAAGTTGCTGAGTATGGTGAACGAGCTATTAGATTTTTCTAAGGCAGAAGCTGGAAAACTCAATCTCAGACCTCAACGTTTTGATCTGAGAATGCTGCTAACTTCAACTCTAGAAGAGCTGCAATCTCTTTCTGATCAGAAAAATCTACCAATCCGCCTTGATGTTCAACTGAGCCATCCCTATGCGATCAATGATCCGAGTCGTCTGCGACAAATCATCGTTAACTTGCTCTCTAACGCCATCAAATTTACAGAAGAGGGCCATGTTCTTGTCTCTATTCAAGAGGGTAGTATCCTTCATCCTGCATCCTCGGAATTCACACAAGAGCTAAGCCCAGTTGTCAACGGCGATAGAAGAAACCTTGGTACAGATGAGGGAGCTAATACGCTGTGGCAAAAGGAAGCTGGCCAGAAACCCCACCTTAATCGAGAGAGCGATCGCCTCGTGATTACTGTTGAAGATACGGGAATTGGGATCGACCCAGAAACTATTGGCCTCATCTTCGAACCTTTCTGCCAGCTAGAACAGACTCATGCTCGAAGATACGCTGGTACAGGCTTAGGTCTGGCTATTGTCGATTCTTTGGTGCAACTGATGGACGGGCACATTTCGGTAGAAAGCCAACTTGGAGAAGGGACGACCTTTAGAGTCGAAATTCCTCGCTGG
Source organism: uncultured cyanobacterium (assembly GCA_937128595.1). Classification (GTDB taxonomy): domain Bacteria; phylum Cyanobacteriota; class Cyanobacteriia; order CAKZMO01; family CAKZMO01; genus CAKZMO01. Next base: position 15,605 of record CAKZMO010000557.1, read on the forward strand.
ATGAACGTCGATTTATAAGCTCTTATGCTCAGAAGAGAACGCGTTTTTTAATCTAAGGAATTGTAATTGATCAGGCTTTGCTTCAGGTTTTTCTAATATAGTGCTACGCGCTGATATAAAACCAATAGTTGATTGAGAAGCCGCGTAGTGCGCGGCTTCTCAATCAATATCTGACCTAACCTATCTGCGCATTGCTATACAACCAGGCTGAGACTTTTAGGGTGAGCTTTGGTTGCTTTTTTTAAGATTTTTTTTATAAAGTGATCCGCTAAGGGGAAAGCGGAGGAAGTTAGATATCCGCGTTGAACAGAGCTAAGCATACGGACTGTTGCGAACAAACTTTGGTTTTCCTAAAAAAAGCTTGTAACGCCACTTTAGCTACGCTCTCGACGAAGGACTTCTTCGGTGTTGTGATTACCGATATTTAGGAAATAATCTTGAAACTTGGCTCAGTTCTACAGGGCATAGGCTCTTGAAAACCTTGATTATTCCCAGAAATAGCTCTCTTGGTAGGAAAACTCCCTCTTGTGGGAGATGTGGCTTAGATCACAATTTTGGAACCATAGGTACAGGACTAACTTCTGAAAGTAATCGACATTAGCAATATTAGTAAAGTCATAACTTAAAAAACCGATGGTCTGTCAACCTATAGTGCAGATGTCAAGCCAAAACTCATCAATAACATCACATTATTCAACCTCTGGAGCCGCCGATATCGTCTTAGTTGTAGATGATTCTCTCGACAATTTATTCTTAACTGAAAGCATTCTTTCAGAAGACGGGTACGAGGTGATTTGCGTAGAAAACGGAGAATCAGCCCTGTCTCTTATGGAATCGCTGACACCGGATTTGATGTTGTTAGACGTCATGATGCCAGGAATCGATGGCTACGAAGTGACTCGTCGGATTCGGGCAAAGCGCGATTCGTCCTATATTCCTATCCTTTTGGTAACAGCCCATGATCAGCCCTGTGTGGTCGATGGTCTCGACGCAGGGGCAGATGACTTTATCCGTAAACCTATTATTGAAGTCGATGAGCTATTGGCTCGGGTGCGATCGCTCTTGCGACTCAAGCACACGATTGACGAGCGCGATCACATTGCGAAACAGCGCGAAGATTTTGTCTCGCGACTAACACATGATCTACGCACACCCTTGATTGCGGCTGACCGCATGTTGTCCATGATCAATCAGGGAACGTTTGGTGAGGTGTCAGAGCCGATCTGCGAATCTATTGATACGGTGATTCGCAACAACGAAAACCTGTTGGCGATGGTCAACACTTGGCTAGAAGTCTATCGTCACGATGCAGGCAGTAAGTCTCTGACCTTTTCGCGATTCAATCTATGCAGGCTTATTGACGAAGTCGTGAAGGAGTTGAACCCTTTGGCGTCGGAGAAAGGCATTCAACTTCAATGTCGCTATGAACATGACAGTGGCATTGATCTGCAAGGGCGAGAGATAATGCCACAAATGCCGAAAGGAGCATCGGCGAGACGTGACGATGAGCTTTACGCTGCTACGTCAAGCGGGCAAGCTCAATACTCCGATCATGTCCAAACAGTAGCTGCAAAGTCAAAATCAAAGTCTTCAGGCTGCCGTATTTTGGGCGATCGCTTGGAGATGCGTCGTGTGCTGACCAACATTATCGGCAATGCGATCAAGTTTACAGATGATGGAGCTGTTGAGATTACTGTCGAGACGTTAGAGCAGGGCAAGCCTTCTTCGCCTGTCAATAGCGGCTTGGACGAGCAGCCGACCCAGGTCGCCCTATCTGGCTCAATGCTATTGATTCATGTCAAAGATTCTGGAGCAGGCATTTCAGAAGAAGATCAAGAAGCAATCTTCGATCGCTTCCGTCAGGGCCGCAACAAGAGGGCTGGTAGCGGATTGGGATTGCACTTAGCTCAACGAATTGTTGAAGCACACAATGGGAATATCCAAGTGGAATCCCGTTTAGGTCAGGGGAGCACGTTCACAATTCAGGTTCCTATGAACATGTCCGCAGGGGACGAGCAATAGGCAAGCTGAACGTCGAGAACTTTCAATTTTATAGACAAGAGACCATTCTGAACCTTAGCATTGGCTGATGTGTCAGGAATGGTTTTTTGTTTGGTTTCTTTTGGTTTGTTTAACTACAAAATCCAGCTTTCATTACACATCGCAACGTCTTATCGCTCAACCGCTCCTCGATCTGAAAAGGTTCGGCTAGAATATCGGAGATTCTAGAGAATCTCCCCATTTCAGTTTTTATGTGCTGAACCATGGGGCGATCGCGAATCAATCGGCTTCTGCTGTCTGTCGAGTATGGTTCATCGACGGTATGGTTCATAGCCCGTCATGTGAGAGAGTTGATTTAGCTTTGGAGGAGCGCTATGGCAGATGACAGAGAGCGATCGCCGCGAGCACCGCGCCGACGAAACACGCGATCGCTTCGCCCTGATCTGCATTCCTCTTCTTCTCGTCGAGGTCGCAGCAACGCATCTGCCGCATCTCGTCGGCCTAGGTCTTCAAGCAAGTCGCCCCGGCGATCATCAGCTCAATCAGCATCTTCTAGCCCGTCCCAAAAGCAAGCCCAAGTTCGCTCCCAGAGGGATGCAGTCAATCCTACAGGTCGCCCCGGTGGCGGTGCTGCGGTTGATGCTAATGCAGGCAGCATTGTGCTGCGGTCGTCGAGCAGTCTGGCTCGTTCTAACGGATCGGTGCGAGGTCGAGATGGACGCCGGATGAACATTGCCCCTGATCCTCGTCGTCGAGCACAGGTAGGAGCCTATGCCCCTGCTTTTGGCGGACGGCGATCGCGCTCTGTAGGTGCCACTCCCCGCCGACCGATTACATCATCCCCCTTAGCTCCGACTTCTTCGCCTCAGTCTGCGTTTCCAGGTGCTCAAGCTGCAGGTACCTATCGCCCTGTCCAAAAGCTTTCACCGCGTCCGATCTATAAGCACAGACCTCCTGAGCCCCGCAAGCCTCGACGTAAGCCTGTCAGACGTCGTGTTTCGCCTTGGATTCATGGCATACGGCTGCTGATTTTGGGTATTGGTATGAGTGCGATCGCTGGAACGGTTTTGTCGGTGCTCAACCCTTCACGTCAGGAGCTAGCCGCAAACGATTCAGATGGCCAACCTGCAGCGGGTGGTGCTAGCCAGCTCAATGCTCTAGTCGCGGCACCAGAATCAGGGCGATCGCTCATGAGTTCTTTGCAGCCCGGTCAAGAAATGAGCAGCTTGTCTCAAGATATCCAAGACATCACAGAAGCCTATCCCGACCTCAATCCAGGGGTCTTTGTCTATGACTTGGACACAGGCAACTACGTCAATGTCAATGGAACGACGCCTTTCTCAGCCGCCAGCACGATCAAAATTCCGATTTTGATTGCCTTCTTCCAGGATGTAGAGTCGGGTGCGCTCAACCCCGACGAAATCCTCATAATGGAAGAAGAAGATGTTGCCTCAGGCTCAGGCAACATGCAGCTTCAGGCTGTTGGCACAGAGTTTACAGCTCTGGAAGTTGCAAGCGAAATGATCATTACGAGCGACAACACCGCGACGAATATGTTGATTCGTCGGTTGGGGGGAATGGAACGGCTCAATGAGCGTTTTCGCGCTTGGGGCCTGCGCCACACAGCTCTCAGAAATTTGCTGCCTGATCTCGAAGGGACAAATTCCACATCCCCCAAAGAACTAGCCGAACTGATGGCGCTGATCAGCCGCGAAGAATTGCTGTCTGGGCGATCGCGCGATCGGCTGCTCCACATCATGAGACGAACCCAAACCAATACGCTGCTTCCTCAAGGACTGTCGAGCGATGCCACCATCTTTCACAAAACTGGAGATATTGGCACAATGTTGGGAGATGCAGGTCTGGTCGATGTGCCTAATGGCAAACGATATGCGATCGCCGTTCAGGTACAGCGCCCCCACAACGATACTCGTGCTCACGAGATTATTCGCCGAGTTTCCAGTCAAGTCTATAGCGTCATGGAAGATGCATCTTTGAATCCTTCTCAGTCTCCAGCTCGTGGAGGATCGGATTCGAGCGATACGGATCGTTTGAACTCTGAAGATGACTCGGGCGCAGCTTCCTCCAACTTTGAAGCCGACTAAGCTAGAGGATTGATGCGAGGAACGAGTCAATCCGCAGTTTTGCTATGGCAGCGCAGATATGGCTGCATGAACTTCCTACTGCATATTCTCAAGCCATAGTGCTATGCGCTGATATAAAACCAATAGTGTATGGAGAAGCCGCGCACCGCGCGGCTTCTCCATACATATCTGTCCTAACCTATCTGCGCATCGCTATACAAGCTTCACGAAGATGGATCTGATAGCCTCATCAGCGTCAGCTGACCGTCTGGTGGATGGTAGCCCAGATGAATCCAAGCGGCTGGAGCTGCAACGCGCCCTCTCGGTGTGCGCTGGAGGTAGCCAATTTGCATTAGATACGGTTCGTAGACCTCTTCGATCGTCTGCGCATCTTCTCCTGTAGCGGCGGCTAAGGTGTCGAGTCCCACAGGGCCACCGCCAAATTTTTCAATCATGGTGGTTAACATGCGGCGATCGGTCCAGTCTAATCCCATTGGATCAACGTTAAACAACTCTAGAGCTTCGGCAGCGATCGCCCCAGTCACCGTTCCATGTTGTTTGACCTGGACATAATCCCTCACTCGACGCAGCAGCCGATTGGCAATCCGAGGAGTGCCGCGCGATCGCTGTGCAACTTCAATTGCCCCTTCGTTGTCAATCGGTGTTTTTAGAATCTCAGCGGTTCGCAACACGATCTGAGTTAGCTCATCACGTTCATAAAACCGTAGACGCTGAACTAACCCAAAGCGATCGCGCAGGGGAGAGGTCAACGCTCCCACCCGCGTTGTCGCGCCTACTAAAGTAAAGCGCTGTAGAGGAATGCTCCGAGTGCGAGCGCCTTGACCTTTGCCAATTGTGATATCAAGTCGAAAGTCTTCCATGGCCGGATACAAAATTTCTTCCGTCATCCGGGGCAATCGATGGATCTCATCAATGAACAGAACGTCTCCTGGTTTCAAATTCACCAGTAATCCAACGATATCTCTAGGCCGCTCAAGCGCTGGAGCCGTTGTGATTTTGCAATCGACGCCCATTTCCGCTGCCAAGATGAGAGACATGGTTGTCTTTCCCAAGCCCGGAGGCCCATACAGAAGTAGATGATCGAGCGGCTCGTGTCGCCCCTGAGCCGCTTTAATTGCGATATGTAGAACTTCTTTTAAGGCTCGTTGCCCAATGTAGTCACCAATGCAGCGGGGACGTAACCCTTCTTCTGCCTTCTTGTATTCTTCAGCGCCAGGGCTAGATTGGAGCAGTTCTGTTCTGCCTGATGAAGGATCTGGCTTGTGAGCTGATGCCTGAAGCGAATCTTCCTCAGAGTTAGGAGATGGCTGATTTGTCGCAGCCTCTTGCACCTTCTGAGATTCAGGATTTTTTTCTTCTGAAGCTGAAGTTTTCGAAGACTGGGAATTTGCAGAAGGAGGCTGGGCCGAAGAGTGAGAGGAAATAATAGCCATACAGCAAAATCAGAACGGGACAGACGGCCTGACTAGCGGTTAAGTGACGGCGTCATGGTTTCACTATGACCGAATATTATCAGGTACACAAGTTCTATAGTCTTAGGGTACACAAGTTCTGTCATCTAATCGACTTGAATGGCAATAATTTGTCAGTACCTATAGCCACAGCCAGTAGTCGTAGAACATTGTTGTGGCCGCACGGCGCGCAGCCACAACAATGTCAATGTCCTAGTCCTACATGAGCTGATTACAGCAATAATTTGTCAGTATCTGTGAAGCTTCTACTGTGGTGAGTTGAAGAGCTTGAAGATACGTATAACAAAAACAATGCCGATAGGTGGTTGGTCACCTATCGGCATTGTCAAAAACTCTTACAGCGCTAGAGCTGCTGAGTCATATTTGGAGAAGTTTAGTACAAATCTTCTTCCTTGTTGGTCTCGATGGTGCAGTCTGAAGTTGGGTATGCAACACAAGTTAGAACATAACCTGCTTCGATCTGCTCATCATCTAGGAAAGACTGGTCAGACTGGTCGATGGTGCCTGCAGTCAGCTTGCCTGCGCAGGTGGAGCAAGCACCAGCACGACAGGAATAAGGCAGATCAAGACCTTGCTCTTCAGCAGCGTCGAGAATATACGTGTCGTCTTCGACCTCGATTGTTTGGTTTAAGCCTTCAGCTTCGTTGACTAGGGTGACCTTGTAAGTTGCCATGCGGCAGTCCTCTCAAATGATCAAAAACAGCAATTGTTAAACTCGAAGATGACAAGCCCTACTATTTACGCTTAATCTGCAAGACCTGTCTCTCGGTTTGTGTAACTCATTTAGATGTTAAAGGAAAATGAAATGTCTTGTAATACCTCGCAATAGGGATAGCGAAAGGATTCGTAATCAATAGGGCATTGTTAACCCGAAAATGCTTATGGTTGAAATACCAGAAATGTTGCGAAAAAAGCTTAAGAAAAGGGAAAGATGCCTTGTTCGTAAGGGTTTCAGAGAGCTGCTGTGAATACTTCCCCGTGGCGCATGGAGCTACAGAACGCTGACGTCATAGGGTGTTTAAACGTATGAGCGTTAATAGATTAACTTAAGTTATGAATAGGCTGAACGGCGGTATATTGGCAGAAAAGTACGAGAATTTAGCTCGTCAGACATAATCTCGATACGAATGCTTGAGCGGCTGATTTCCTTGGCAATAAGCTTTTCTATAGTCAGCTCAAATACAATAGAAAACTATAAATTATCGATTGAGTCGCGTGGGCATCTTGTCCCCGTTGGCGATGCCTCTCCATCAAGAGTATCGGGACGCTCGCACGACGAATATCCTAAATTTGAACGTGTGGGACGCTCCCAGCTCGATGTTGGGAATGACCGTGCACTAATGCCATTCTAGAAACCACGGTATTAGGTCAACTTATGTATCGCAGCGCAATATCTGATAGGGTACTGACGAGAAAATTCTTTTTGTGGAGCTTTATAAATGTTGGTAAGTTGTGAACCTGAAAGAACTAGGAACGTGACCATCGTTTCCTTAGAGTGGCTTTCATTTGTTTTTTCACAGCTGCTGCCCAGGCGTCAAAGTCAGCACTGGAATAGGAGTCTGCATGAAAATTGCTGATTTGGGTGTCTTCTTCAGACATGAAAGGTGTTTGTTTTTCGTCTGAATTGTTCACAGCTCATTTGCTCTTGTAAGGGAGAGTGTACTTTTGTCTAACGGATGGCTTAAAGACTTAATAATTATGCCGAGAGTTTTACGTGTGCAAACGAAGGCCAACGTAGTCAGGAACTGCTCTTTGATTTAGAACATCAAGCTAAAAAAGATATCCTATAGCAATCTCAAATGACTTGTGAGAGGTGGGGCGGG
>CAKZMO010000558.1 GCA_937128595.1 uncultured cyanobacterium
ACGCTACAATGCAGATACTGGTGGTGTCGTGCTGCTGGCATCGATGCTGATACGACCTTTTGAATTCAGACTTTCGGAGCGGATCTTCTGTTATGGCAAAATCGTCTTCTTCAATCACTGCTGATGTGGCGATCGCCCTCGCTACCATTCCAACTCTAGTGGGCTTGGTTGTTATGAAAGGTCTGGACGATATGATGACCGAGCTAGGACTGAGCAGTGAAGAAATTTTTCGGGGCGATCGCCTGCCTATCTTGAACATGCCAACGATGCCAAAGACAGACTCTACACCCGACGACTAGACCCGGCGACTGGCGAGCCGCACCCCATAGATCCTAGCGTTAGCACAAGACTGTGTTTGCAGATATCATCCGCAGATGTTGCAGATGAACGCAGATTGTCTAGTCGGTGATGCATGTCGTCGCTGGCACTCTGCCGATTGAGGTCGGGCAAAGAAAAATAAAGCAGAAATAAATGAATCGATCTGATTTTCCAAAACACATCGGGATGGCCTGGTGTCGGGTTAAGATCAGGGCGATTATCCTGATTGGTTATCTCTTGGGTAACGATAAGGTTTTCTTGGGTTTGGGACAAAGCTGTGAACTGGCGATGTGAGCCGATTTACGCTCCCGGAGTCCGATGAAAAATGAGTTGCTTCGAGGTCGGTCAGTCTAGTTCCCTTTGTCTGAACGTAACGAATTTCTTGTCAATGATTCAAACGACCCGTCCAAGTAGCTCAAAACAGACCCACGCTGATTTGCTCAGCTTTTCAGATGTTGCTCAACAGCGTGAGCGCGTCATGGCCGCGATTGATGTTGGGACTAACTCGATTCATTTAGTTGTTGTTCAAATTGATCCGTCACTGCCGGCCTTCAACATCATTGCCCGAGAAAAAGATACCGTTCGCTTGGGCGAACGAGATGGAGAAACGGGCTGTTTGACAGAAAAAGCGATGAAGCGCGCGATCGCCGCTCTCAAGCGTTGTCGTGACTTGGCCGAAAGCCTGGATGCAGAAGAGATTATTGCTGTTGCTACAAGCGCGGTCAGAGAAGCGCCGAATGGTCGAGATTTTCTGACATCCATTCAGGCTGAGGTTGGGCTGTCGGTCGATTTGATTGCTGGAGAAGAAGAAGCCCGTCGGATTTACTTGGGCGTGTTGTCGGGTCTGGAGTTTGATCAACAGCCCCACACCATCATCGACATTGGGGGTGGCTCCACGGAGCTGATTTTGGGAGATGGTCACGAACCGCGATCGCTCAGCAGCACTAAGGTTGGAGCGGTACGTCTGACGAGCGAATTTGTTACCACCGATCCGATCAGCGAAGTCGAATACAAAATGCTGAAGGCCTATGTGCGCGGCATGTTGGAACGCCCTGTCGAAGAGTTGCTCTCGCGTTTAGGCTCAGATGAAAGCCTGCGGCTCGTGGGCACTTCTGGCACGATTGAAACCCTTGTCAGTATGCATATGCACGATGCTTCTGGCTCGATTCCCATGACGCTCAACGGCGCGTCTATGAGCCTGAGCAACCTCAAACGCATTGTGGATCGTTTGCGAAAACTGAGCAGCAAAGAACGGCTCGACCTTCCTGGCATGTCGGACAAGCGGGCAGAAATTATTGTGGCTGGTGCAGTCGTTCTTCGAGAAGCAATGGAAATGTTGGGAGCTGAGTCGATCAGCCTCTGCGAACGAGCGTTGCGAGAAGGCGTTGTGGTGGACTGGATGCTCACCCATGGACTGATTGCCGATCGCCTCCGCTATCAAGGCTCTGTCCGCCAGCGTAGCGCGCTCAATCTAGCAACTAAGTATCAGGTCAATATTGAACACAGTGAACGAGTGGCTCACTTCTGCCTGAGCCTTTTTGACCAAACTCAGGGGACGTTGCACAACTGGAGCTATCGAGAACGAGAACTGCTGTGGGCGGCGGCTATGCTCCATAACTGCGGGCATTTTGTGAATCATGCGGCTCACCACAAGCATTCTTACTACCTGGTGCGTCATGGGGGATTGTTGGGCTATACCGAAGTCGAAATCGAGACGATCGCCAATCTCTGTCGCTATCACCGCAAAAGTCAGCCTCGCAAGAAACACGAGAACTACCGCAATCTACCGACGAAGGAATATCGCACCCTGGTTGACCAGCTCAGCGCCATTCTTAGGCTGGCGGTTGCTCTCGATCGTCGGCAGATTGGGGCGATCGCCAAGGTGGAGTGTGAGCATGACCCTGACAACAAAACTATGAATCTTCATCTCTTCCTGGCGGAGCAGTTTGAAGATTGCGATTTGGAGCAGTGGAGCCTTGATTACAAAAAAGCCTGCTTTGAGTCTGAGTTTGACCTCAAGCTTGTCTCGACGTTAGAACCCTAGAGAAGAACCCAAGGCACGGCTACGCCAGTAGGAAATCCCCATAATCAGCAGAACGAAACCGAATAGTACCAGAGTGGCGATCGCATTTCCTTGACTCATCTGGCTGCCCATAAAAATCCACAAGAAAAACAGCACATTTTCCAAAATAATTAGGATTGTGTCGTTGAAGGCGTTTTCTCGCTGTCGCATCATCATTGCGGAGAGAGAAATCGGTTTGGCGTTCCAGAGGCGGACTAAAGCCGTGCAGCAGGTAGCCAACAGCGTTAAGGCCAGTCCTGGCAGAATGTTGACGCCCTGAGTCAGCAAAATTGCGAAAAACAATGCTAGAAAGCACCAAACAGGGAGCAAAATAGCGCCTAGTTTCAAGAGATGAACGCGCTGACCTTTGACTGGGGCAGATTTGAGCAAATCGGGCGCTTCCTCTCCGGCAATGCAAATGACGGCAAGACTAGAGGTTAAAAAAGCTCCAGCACTCGGCAGCGCTACTGTGGTCAAGGTCGCTAGGTCGAATCCATTCTGAGTTGATGAATCTTGTACGACCAGCAACATCAGCGGAATCAGGAACACGGCTGAAAGGAGCGTTCGCGAAATTAAATAAGGACTGCGTTGAATCACCCGCCATTCTTTTCGCAACAGCACCTGAGAAAGCCCTTGGTTGAAGGTAACGGTTTGAGCTGGAGAGGTGGCAGAGGAGGATTTGGGCGATCGCCGACTTCCTGTGACGGCCTGTTGTGTCCCCTGAACAAACTGTCGGTTGAGGGTTTCGATGGTGATCCAGGCTAATCCTCCGCTGACGACTAATGTTGCCACTACAGAAGGCAGATCCATGAAAATCGCTCGCACCGGGAACCATAACCAGCTTTCTGGCGACAGGGACAGTCCGCTTGTGGCTCCTCCAGGTATGTTGAGATCGCCACCCTGGGAAAGACTGGTGCGCGTATCGAGATTGAGCAGCTGGACGCCGACGAAGAAGGTTCCGGCGATCGCCATGGTCAAAACCTGGGCTACGGTGCGAGCACGCTTCGCTCCCACTAACTTGACCAGTCCGAGGGAAAGCAACATTGAAAGACTGGCTGTGGTGAGACACAGTCCAACGAGAGCCGGATAGATTCCTAACAGTCGAAAGGCTCCAATCGCCATTGCTAGGATCGTTGCTGGCACGATGAGCAGAAGAAATCCGAGGAATACTTCTACGGCGACGCTGAGCAGCCGACTAGCAAAAATTGTTTTGGAACTGATGGGCGACGACACGAGTAAATCCAGATCGCCCCGGTCGAACAGAGCTGTCAGACTTTGTTGCATCGCCTGAATAAAGGCATAGATGAACAAGAACATCCAGAATCCGCCTGCGATTCTCAGCATCGACGGCGTAGGCGGATTGGGCACCAGCACCAGGGGCGCGTCACCGAGCCGAGCCGTCAACAGCCACACTCCGGCCAAGAACAGCGTCACGATCGCCAACAGCCCCCCCATGATGTAGAGAAACCACTTGGCTCGTAAGTCTCGCCACCAGAGGCGGCATTCGTGAACCATCAGCCAGGGAAGAGACCCTGGTGGAAACTGGCGGATCAAACCCATGATTACCCCCATTCATCCTGACTGAGAGGGGCGTCGGAATCGGCAGGTGCTTGAACTGGGGAAGCTGTCAGCTGTAAAAAAATGCTCTCTAGGTCAGAGTCGTCTGCGAACTCGCCGCCTAACTCTCGACTTTGGGCTTGCAGGTCTTCCAAGGTTCCCTCCGCGATCAGTGTGCCGTGGTTAATAATGCCAATGCGCTGAGCCGTGCGTTCGGCGATCGCCATGGTGTGGGTAGTGAAAATGACCGTCTTGCCCTCGGCAACATACTCATTCAGCATCGTTTTGACAAGTCGAGCAGCGACAGCGTCTAATCCAGATAAAGGTTCGTCCAGAATGACAACGTGAGGCTCGTGAATAAAGGCTCCAGCTAAAGCCAGCTTTTGCTTCATACCGCGCGAAAAGGTTTCAGCAAAATCGTTGCGTACGTCCCACAAATTTAGCTTCTTCAGCAGATCTGTAGCCCGAGATGCCGCGCGATCGCCCGCTGTTCCCCATAATCCTGCGACAAACTCTAGATATTCCAAAGGTCGCAACTTGCCATATAGCATTGGCTCGTCGGGTAGATAGGCCAACAGCTTTTTGGCTTTGTTGGGCTGCTGCGTGATACTGCGTCCTAAAATCAGCGCATCTCCTTGGTCAGGCTGCAACAGTCCAGTAACCATTCGCAGGGTTGTCGTTTTGCCTGCTCCGTTTGCGCCCAACAGGGCATAGAACGTGCCTTCTGGCACTTGTAAATTCAGCTCATCAACCGCTTGGTGACTACCAAATCGCTTACTTAGCCCAATCACCTGAAGTGCGATCGCCATTCTGGCTTACCCGTCCTTGCCTAAATCTGCTTTCCCAGACTAGCGCAGCACTTTGCTCAGAGCACCAAAAATAAATGAGAGTACTGCTGAACCGATGACCGACCAGATAATTGGAAACGATTGGCCTCCGAGCTGAACAGCAAATAAGACGGGTAGTCCGAGCTGTCGAGCAATGAGAACGCCTAAGTAAGCGCCGATAATCCCGACAAAAATTGAGACGAGGCAGCCTCCTCGCGTATAACCCACCAGCGATTGTCCCAAACCTCCGCAGATTGCGGCAATGATTAATAGCAGCAGTATTTCGATCAGTGTCATGTCTTTTCCTTTGCTCTAGCGACATTCCACGAGACGCCTCAATCATACGCTAGATGCATGCTTAGACGGATTACAACGAGTCAGATGTTAACCATTAGGAAGGGTCACCCTCCAAGCGGTTGCATAAGTAGGTTGCCTTAAATTTTGACAGCTTGTGTAGTGCATCGACACAGCTAAAATCGTGCTTTAGGTAGGTTGGTGTTGAACGGAGTGAAACCCAACGACAGAAAATGTTTTGTTGGGTTTCGTTCCTCAACCACAACCTACACACACTTACGTTTATTTTTGTCCACCTACTTAATTGACGTAAGCAAGGCCGAAATACTGACTTCATTAAGCAGGATGAACCCATGGGTTTAGAGTGCTTGATGGCACTTTATAGTGATAGCTGGATCAGTCAGATTCATCAGATTCAACTATCACTGTCCTTGTTATTGCTGCCGAGCAGAGCCAGAGCCTGCTGTCAGCATGGAGCCTCAATTGATACTCCCCTCGTATAAGCCAACCAGTATTGTTACCGTCACGCTCAATCCCGCCATTGACCAGACTGTTTCTGTGGTCGATTTTAGACCCTATGCGGTCAATCGAGTCGCTCAAGAGCGTTCTGATCCGGGGGGCAAAGGAGTTAATATCTCGTCATTTCTCGCTGATTTTAGCTATCATTCCGTTGCTACAGGTCTGCTCGGGCGTGACAATGCAAAAACGTTTGAGGAGCTGTTTGCTGCCAAAGGAATTGGCGATCGCTTCGTTCGCATTGACGGTAAAACCCGCGTCAATCTCAAGATTATGGACGAAGTGCAGCAGGATGTGACGGATCTCAATTTTCCGGGACAGCCTCCTACCCTAGCTGACTTAGATGACTTGCAGGAAGAAATCGATCAGCTTGTCGTTGACCACGACTGGTTTATTTTGGCAGGCAGTGCGCCTGAGGGTGTTCCAGCAACGGTCTATCACGATTTGGTGACAGGGCTAAAGCTGATTGATAAAACAGTGGTGCTCGACACCAGTGGTCAGCCGCTACAGTATGCTCTGGCGGCTCAACCCGATGTCATCAAACCCAATATCTTTGAGCTACAAGAGGTTCTAGGGCAAACTCTTGATTCAGAACGAGCTGTCCTGAAAGCGGCACGGGACATTGTTCAACAGGGGATTGGCTGTGTGGTGGTGTCGATGGGATCGTTTGGAGCTTTGTTTGTTGATGCGGAACGCGCCATTCATGCCGCTCCGCCTGCTCTCGACATCAAAAGTACGGTGGGTGCGGGTGACGCCATGGTTGCAGGGTTTGTTGCAGCGAAAATTCAAGGTTTGCCGCTTGATGGCTGTGCTCGCTTGAGTACAGCGTTTTCGATGGGTGCTCTGGGACAAATCGGGCCGATGCTGCCCTCGGTTGAAGCGGTGATGGCGTTTGGCGATCGCGTTACCTTGCGTGAGGTGGATTAGAATTACGTTGATCGACGTGAGAGACACGAGTTCATAGACAATATTGGACTCTACACGAGCTTCTATCGGGACATTGCTTTAGGATTGGGCGTGGCGATCGCCACTGCATTCATTTTCATCGGCATGTTAGTTTTAAGTCGTTTCCTGCGACGATTCCTCTAATGACCAGCCTTGAAACCATCGCAGCACATCAACAACACTGGAAAAACTAACCTGTTGCTCCCATTCAGCTTCACTAACAGTGTCCAACAATAGACTCGAAAACCAAATTGACCTCGACAGACCTGAAAAACAAATTGATCTCTTTCAAAAGTCAGCTCATCGAGATCTCTATGTTGCGATTGGAAACATAGAGTTTTCCTATGTCCAATCTCAGTTGAAACCATTGCTTCAGAATCCGTCGCGAGAGATTTTGATCCTAGCGGTGTTGGCTACCGTCAGCAATTCCAGTGAGTCTCTTGAGCGGAGAATATGGGCGGCGTCTATGTATCCGCTACTCAATATTGTGGTGCTTTACGATCCACAAGAGGATGATTCTGAAAAGCGAAGTTACATCGAGGCGGCTCAAGTAGAGGCCGATGGAAGCTTAGCGGAAGGACCTAATGTTCTTGGAAGTTGCAATGCGGCATGGGCCATTCAAAAGCAGATTCTCAGAGAGAAATACGGTATCGACTGGCAAACCCCCGCAGAGATGAACCCTGGCTGTAGGTTTGACTGAATGGATGCTCTATTGAGGAATATCGGGAAACCGTATGACAAAGTCGTACTCTCTTCACCTAGTGCAGGGTTCAGCAGGTGGGGTGAGTAGGGTAAACCGTCATCAAGAGTCGCTGAATCTTCACTGTTTGTCCTTCAATAAACCGCATATTGTGGGAATAGGAATCGAAACGCGTCACTCTTGGATGAGCGAAAGAAATAGTAAAAATAACAACTATCGCGAATCTAGCTCTCGTTGAGTTGGAACCAGAAATTTTTTCCATTTTCTCTTAAAGCAACACTATCCGTTGACGCGCCGACTCTGTTGAGACTGAAAAAAGGTGTGATTTATGCAACCCACTAACCCGAACCAATTTACTGAAAAAGCTTGGGAGTCTGTGGTGCGGACTCCAGAAATCGCGAAGCAAAATCAGCACCAGCAGATCGAAAGCGAGCACCTGATGGAAGCGCTTTTGGAGCAAGATGGACTGGCTAGTTCGATCTTGACAAAGGCAGGCACAGAGATGCCAAATCTTGCCGCGCCTCTTCCTGAGATTTTGCGCCAGCGCACTGCCGAGTTTATCCGTCGCCAGCCCAAAGTTTCGGGTGCGGTCAACGGTTCGGTCTACCTGGGACGCAGCCTTGACAAGCTACTCGATCGGGCTGAGGGCTATCGCAAAGACTTCGAAGATGACTATATTTCTATAGAACATCTCATTTTGGCCTATGCGAAAGATGAGCGCTTTGGTAAAGCTCTCTTTCAAGAATTTAAGCTGAACGAGAAAACTCTGCGGGCAATTATTGACCAGATTCGAGGGAGTCAAAAGGTGACGGATCAAAATCCAGAAGGCAAATATGAAGCCCTCCAACGGTATGGGCGTGACCTGACCCAACTGGCACGAGAGGGAAAACTCGACCCGGTGATTGGTCGTGATGACGAGATTCGGCGGACGATTCAAATTCTTTCTCGCCGGACAAAAAACAATCCTGTGCTGATTGGTGAACCAGGTGTCGGGAAGACGGCGATCGCCGAAGGACTGGCTCAGCGGATCGTCAGTGGTGATGTGCCGGAGTCGTTGCGCGATCGCAAGCTGATTGCCCTCGACATGGGTGCGCTAATTGCGGGTGCAAAGTACCGGGGTGAGTTTGAGGAACGACTGAAAGCGGTGCTGAAGGAAGTCCAGGACTCTGAAGGTCAGATCATCCTGTTTATCGACGAGATTCACACGGTGGTTGGTGCTGGGGCGACCCAGGGCGCAATGGACGCGGGCAACCTGTTGAAACCGATGCTGGCACGAGGAGAATTGCGCTGTATTGGTGCCACTACTCTAGATGAGTATCGTAAGTACATTGAAAAAGATGCCGCGTTGGAGCGACGTTTCCAGCAGGTCTATATCGATCAGCCCAGCATTGAAGATACCATCTCGATTTTGCGGGGTCTGAAAGAGCGCTACGAAGTTCACCACGGGGTCAACATTTCTGACACGTCTTTGGTGGCCGCAGCGGTGCTTTCGACTCGCTATATCAGCGATCGCTTCTTGCCTGATAAAGCGATTGATCTGGTGGATGAGGCTGCCGCCAAGCTGAAGATGGAGATTACCTCCAAGCCAGAAGAATTGGATCGCATCGACCGAGAGATTCTTCAGCTTGAGATGGAAAAGCTCTCTCTCAAGAAAGAGACCGACAGTGCTTCGCGCGATCGCCTGGAGCGCCTAGAAAAAGAACTGGCTGACCTGAAAGAATCGCAGTCGAGCCTTAATGCCCAGTGGCAGTCGGAAAAAGATGTGATCGACCGCATTCAAAAGTTGCGGGAAGACATTGATCGGGTCAACGTGGAAGCCCAACAGGCTGAGCGCGACTATGATTTGAATCGGGCGGCTGAGCTGAAATATGGCAAGCTTACGGATCTGCAGCGAGAACTAGAGCAGGCGGAGTCGAAGCTGGAAGAGACCCAAACCAACGGTAAAACGTTGCTGCGGGAAGAAGTGACGGAAGAAGACATCGCCGAAATCATCTCGAAGTGGACAGGCATTCCGGTGAGTAAGCTGGTTGAGTCTGAAATGGAGAAGCTGCTCCACTTGGAAGACGAATTGCACAAACGAGTTGTAGGTCAAGATGAAGCAGTTATTGCTGTGGCTGACTCAATTCAGCGATCGCGCGCCGGGTTAGCTGACCCCAATCGTCCCATTGCCAGCTTCATCTTTCTTGGCCCCACGGGCGTAGGAAAAACAGAGTTGGCTAAGGCTCTGGCTTCCTATCTGTTTGATACTGAAGAGGCGATCGTTCGCATTGACATGTCGGAGTACATGGAAAAACATGCCGTGGCTCGTCTCATTGGTGCGCCTCCGGGATATGTTGGCTATGAGGAAGGTGGACAACTGACTGAGGCCATTCGTCGTCGTCCCTATGCGGTGATTTTGTTTGACGAAATCGAGAAGGCTCACCCCGATGTGTTCAACATCATGCTGCAAATTTTGGATGACGGTCGTTTGACCGACTCCCAAGGCCGCACCGTAGACTTTAAGAACTGCGTGGTGATCATGACCAGCAATATCGGCTCACAGTACATCTTGGATCTGGCTGGCGATGACAACCGCTATGAAGAGATGCGCGATCGCGTCATGGATGCCATGCGCTCTAACTTCCGGCCTGAGTTTCTCAACCGGGTCGATGAGCTGATCATCTTCCACAGCCTCAAGCAAGAGCAACTGCGTGATATCGTCAAGCTCCAAGTGAAGCGACTCGAAGATCGGCTGGCCGATCGAAAGATGGCACTCCGCTTCTCTGATGAGGCTCTGGACTGGATTGCTCAATCGGGCTTTGACCCGGTGTATGGTGCTCGTCCGCTGAAACGATCGATTCAGCGAGACGTAGAAACGCCCATCGCTAAAGGAATTCTTCGGAGTGAATTCCATGAAGGCGACACGATTTACGTGGATGTCGAGCTGGAGCGTTTGGTGTTTAAGCGGCTCTCGTCAGAACTGCTCAATGCTTAAGTAAGGGCTTGTAGAGGCGCACGCTGTGCGTCTCTGCGCGGATCAACAGTGCCCACAGTGGCTCCGCTGATACCCTATCGCTGTTCATTCACAATCAGGACACAATCTCCTTCCATTATGGGACTGATATGGGACTAATGATTTGTCTCTCGCCATTCGCCACGCCGAGGAAGATTCGGCCTGGACTGAGGATGGTCACTGCTGGTGTCTCTGATGTTGAGCGAGTATAGCTGCTGCCAAGAAGCTTAGGACGCAACCATACTATTCTCTCCTAATGTGAGCGGCTAACGCTATACGTTGAGATCCCTCTCCCAAGTTTTTGGGAGAGGGATTTGGTTTGGTGCTGGCATAGAGAGCATTAGCGCCAAACTCAGCGTCGCGGTTACGCGCTGTAGCCCATGTCAACAACGGCATTGCGAACGAAGTTGATGCGCTGCTCGAAGTCTACTTGCTTCACCGCGTTAGTGAATTCTTGGGTAGATTCTGGCAGATTGTAGTCATCGGGATAGCCCACGACGGTGCCATCTTCCATGCCCTGAGCCAGCATCAGCCAAATATCGAGCTTGGCGCTGGGGCTAAGGGCTGCATATTCGCGGCTGATTGTCGTATTTTCTTTGCCTGCGATGTCGCGCATGGCTTTCAGTTGCTCGTCATGAGAACTGTTCTTGAACCGGTCAAACAACGTACTCGCTATATTTTCCGTCTTATAGTCGGGAGACGGATTAAGGCTAGATTTGATGTCAAGATATCCTAGCCACAACAGTGCAAGCTGGGTATCGACATCATAGCTGTTGAATAGCTCTAACGGCTGCTTGATTGCATTGTCGGTAATGTAAGTCATAGAAACCTCCTGGTTTCTGGCTGCAATGAGTCAATCGGGCTGGCTTCTTATCGGCTTTCAAGATTTCTAAAATCCAGTGAAACACCTGAGTGATAGTCCAGCAATTGCCTCAATCTGTTTTCACTGTAACGAGAATGTTAAGAAACTTAAACATTCGTAAGACTTAGTTCTTGGTGTGTTGATTTCGACTATTGGCAGAACAGTAATCTCTGTTACAAGAGAGATTGCTGATGGCTAAAAAGATGGGAGACATGAACGGTTTGGATGGGCGATCGCACAATGGCGCTGCGCTTCCCCGATAAAGCGCTGGGTTGGTTTGCCGAAGCGGCTTTGACCCAATCTATAACGAGCCATTTAGCGGGATACCAAAACGCCTATCGCTCAAGGCATCTTGCATATCGATAAACTAAAAACTCTAGAGCAGCCGTTTCCGGATATCACTCAACAAGTTAGCCCCCCCTCGGGAATCGCTTCCTGTTTTTGGCAAAGAGAAGCTGTATCGCGGATCTCCTCGAAAGACGACTTTATAATGCCTTCCATCTTGGGAAATGGTGAATCCAAGCTTATTCAAAACACGTCTTGTCTTGGCGTTCATTCTCCTATATCCAGGCAGCACAGAGCGTAAAGTGTACTCAATGCTTTGTCGCTGCCCACGCGTCTGATTTGATGCAAGGATATCTTGCAAAATGTGACTTTGACGACTGTTGGGGTGAATCGAGGCAACACTTTTTTTAAGAAAAGTCAGAAGCAGGTCTTTTTTCTCATAAGCATAGAGATCTTTTTCTGTCGCTTTGAGAACAATGATGTATTCTCTGGGTTGAGCTTCAGCTTCCTGATATGACCATCGCTCACCTGTGCTACGAGCGATCGCCAATTGATTATGCAAGTGGTCAATCGTCTGATTGAGTTCCTCTCGATCGGTTGTAAACTGTGTATTTTCTGCTAAGGCTTCAGCCTCAATTTCTTGGGCGTCTGAGAGTTCTTGTTTTAAATCTACAATTTTATTTCGCGACTCTTCAAGCTCCATTTGAGCAACCTGTAAGGCTTGCGACAGTTGATCAGCGTCCTGATTCGTGAGTTCAACGGCGCGTCGTCCTGCTGGTATCGATTGACTCAACGCGATTGCTTCGTCTCGCTCTTGTTGTAACGTGTCAACAGAAGCGATCAAATGCTTAATGCGTTGAGTGGCTGCATCAAGCTGTTGATTGTAATCTGCGAGCTCTGCTTGGAGGTGTGCGTTTTGCTCACCCGCCTGCTGATTTTGATATCGCTGATCTTGAATTTGCTTTTGTAATTGGGTGATTTGGTCACTCCGCTGTTGAATCTCCTCCTGAGTTGCAGCACTTTGATCCTGCAATATTTGCAGTTCTGCTTCTAAGGCAGCCAACTTAGTGTCATTCTCCTTATGTAGCAGATGTTGCTGCTGCAGAACAGTTTCACGCTCTTGAGTCAATTGATTGAGCTGATATCGTAGCTGTTCTTGCTCTGCCAGTTGACTGTTTTTCTTGAGCAACTGGCGATCTAAATCCTGGGTCAAACGTTGTGCATGACGGACTTGCTGTTGAGCTTGATAGAGCTTGGCGTGAGTTTTGCCGATTTTCCTTTTTTGCTGTCTCTGCTTAACCTGCAACGCCTCCACGACGATCCATAGGCCAAAACCAGTAGTCAACAGCAACAGCAACGTCACCCCATACGATTGACTCAGTTGATCGCCTTTCAATAGGCTTTCAGGCAAATCTCTGAGCGACTGAAGATATGATTGCCAAAAAACTGGCTGAACTTCTCTAACGTAATAGATACGTCCAGTAGCAGTGTTCTGAGGATTTTCAGATTGATCACCGCTTTTGTGTTGTTCTTGATAGGGAAGAGGCGTCGATAAAAGCGCTTCCAAATCTCCTTGCTCAAGTTGAGAATCGTTACTGGGTAAAGGTGTAACAGATATAATTTGTTGCTCAGGACATTCGGGTTGCGGGGTAGTGCAATTTGTCACTATCAAACTGGGTTGACGTTTGAAAGGATCTGGATGTCCTTGGAGAAATAAACCACTATTCCAATAATTTCGATAATGCTGATAGTTCATGACGCTTGCTAAACCAGCAGCGACAGAAATAGCTAGAATCAAACGCCCTGCAACCCAGCGAACAGGAATCATAGGCCACACTCTTGCGCAATAATCAGGGTATGAAGATGCTCCTGCACTCAGCCTCAAGATCACGGTAGTGATGCGTTGGCTTGATCGAATCGTCGGTTTTTCTTTTGGGGTGAGTGCGCGATTATACTTCACCAAGCATAACAACTCTTTCCGTAGCTTTGGTTGACTGAGCTACGTCTTCAGGGGACAAAAGTCGTCATCTGCTTAAGGGCGGCGGGTGATATCGACGGTGATGTGTCCGGCAAAGTCGGGGATGGGCGGCACTTCTTTGGTGAGTTGCACTCGCACCTGAGTCACATCGTTGTATTGCAAACAGAGACTGGCGATCGCCATCGCTAACTTTTCGATGAGTGTAAAGCGAGAGGTGCGAATCAAATCGAGGGTATCAGTTACGATGGCGCTGTAGTCACGGGTGTCGTCGAGGCGATCGCTCTCAGCCGCCTTTTCTAGATCTACCCACAAGGTAATGTCGGCTGCAAACCACTGACCGAGAACTTGTTCTTCTGGCAAGGCTCCTGTGTAGCCGTAGGCTCTAATGCCGTTGATATGTAGTGTGTCTGGGGCTGAATGGAGTGTGTTGGATGAATAGGAAGGCATGAGCACCTGATGTTGTTTTGGAAAAGCTGAAGGTCACAACTCTGGTGGATCATATTCCATAACGTATGGCTTGTGGCGAATCAATTACGACACAACATTGCGGGGCGATCGCTGTTCAAAGATCCTGATGTAGACCGGACTCTTTTGCACGCCATCATCCCAGACTGACTAGAGCAGGAGTTCTATAGTGCTACGCGCTGATATAAAACCAATCGTTGATGGAGAAGCTTTGATCAGATTTCTTGGGGTGTCATTTCTTGAGTGCGAATCGCGGCTGCTTCAACGAAAATACGCTGGACGTCTGGGTGGGTGTCGCGGATTGCGTTTTCGATGTTCCTGACAGCAAATTCAATTTCGTCCGAGGTGAGGCCGTCTTGAAACTCAATATTGAGCGCTACCATGATGTCTTTTGGCCCAATATGAAGCGTGATGGGATGTTCGGCCTTCGTAACCGCTTTGTCAGACTGGACAATACCGTAAATGCTTTGTTGCACTTCGGGGAAGGCGCTTTCTCCAATCAGAAGTCCCTTTGTTTCTAAAACTAAAACCGTGGCAACCACAATCAGCAAGATGCCAATGATGATAGAGGCAATGCCGTCGTACATGGCGTTGCCTGTGGACTGACTTAAAAAGACCCCGGCGAAGGCAATCAACAGACCCACCAGAGCCGCTGCATCTTCAAAGATGACAATAAAGCTGCTGGGATCTTTGCTTCTGCGTATAGCTTTGATAAAACCAACGTTATCAGGACGCTGCTTGTTGAATTCTCGCACCGAAACGATGAGCGCTATTCCTTCAAAGACAGCGGCGATCGCCAGTACTGAGTAGCTAATGAGTGCGTTGCTAGAAGGTTCTGAATTTTCGAAGCTGTGAATACCTTCGTAGATTGAAAACCCGCCACCAACCGAGAAAATTAAGATAGCAACCACTAATGACCAAAAGTAAAGCTCTTGCCCATGTCCTAACGGATGACGACTATCGGGGCCAAGTTCGCTGCGCTTTAAGCCGTAGAGCAACAATACTTCGTTGGCAGTATCCACCACGGAATGAAAGCCTTCAGCCAGCATTGCAGAACTTCCGCTGATAGACGCACCGACAAATTTTGCGATCGCAATGCCCATATTTGCGGCCATTGCGGCATAGATGGAAACTTTATTAGAGGAGTCTGCCATAGGAGAGAATTTAACGAATAGCTTCTATCATGCTGTCTGTGAGCCATCTTCATAATCCTTCAGAAGGACTATATTTCCTAGAAGGTAGAGAACATGGACGAGACAAGCCGCTTTGAGGGGCGATCGCCCTCGCAGTTGAGAGTCCCGTCGTCACCAATTGGCACTATAGTGCTATGCGCTGATATAAAACCAATCGTTGATGGAGAAGCCGCGCACCGCGCGGCTTCTCCATCAATATCTGTCCTAACCTATCTGCGCATTGCTATAGATACTCTGGAGCTGACATTAGTGGTGAAAATTGCAAACTGCATCTTTGACCATACGCTTATGTTAGTTCCTAGAGCAGAGGAAGCGATGCTCAGACCATCTCCGAAGCGAGAATTAGATTGCTACCCATTTGAAAGGCCTCGATGTTAATCAGAGACTGATTCCATCCAGTGGCACTACCTTGGTTATCTTCGGTACCGGAAATGAGGAACTGAGTATCGTCAAGTTGAGACAAAGTCATCGTCGCTGCATCAAAGAAATCTAGCTTGATGACATCAAATCCAGCTCCCCCGTCGATGGTGCCTGTCCCGATTCCCGTATCGAAGGTATCGTCTCCATGTCCTCCGCGAATGAGAGCGTCTTGGATATCGAAGGTTGTGCCAGATGTGCCGATCAAGTCGTCGCCATTACCACCGGATACGGACGATCGGAAGACCCCAACGCCTAGACCTGTGGATGATTCGCTGTCATCTACTGCGGCGGTTGCTGCAATATTGATGGTGTCATCGCCATGACCACCGCCAACGTAACTGTTTGAGACGCCGTAGCTGACCGCTTGATTCTCATCCCCTGGACTTGTGCTAATGGCGTCAATGGTGATGGTGTCATCGTCGTTTCCACCGTTGATGCTGCTGTTCAGAGCGCCATAGCTCGTCGCCATCGCAGATGGCCCGTCGTTGGTGCTGCCGATGGCTGCGATCGCAATAGAGTCAAGGCCATCTCCACTCGTCAAACTGCTACTGAACAGTCCATATCCACTGACTTCAGATTTTAAAGGATTGTAAATGGTGCTTGAGCCTGTGCCAGTTCCTTGAACAACGATGTCGTCGTCGCCAGTACCCGCACTGACGCTGCTATGAGAGACGCCATATCCTGTCGCATTACCAGCAAAACTGTTGTTTGTCGCATGTCCAGTCGTGCTGATGCTGTCATCACCCGCATCACCACTGACGGATGAGCGCCATACCCCAGTAGCAGTGCGTGTTGGATACGAGCCAAAGCCACTAGCAGTCGCATCAATAGAAATAGTATCGGCTCCGCTGTTTCCATGAAGACCTGCCTCAAATAAGCCGTAGGCAGTGTTTACTGCAGTGCCACGGCTGGATCCTGAAGCTTCGCCTGAAACTGTAATGGTGTCATCACCGTTGCCGCCCTCAATGGCACTTTGAAACCCCCCATAAGCGGTACTTATGCCCGTTAGTTCAGCAGTACCCGCGATAAAAATCTCATCGCTACCATCACCTCCCTCTATGCGGCTTTGAGAAACTCCAAAGCTCGTGGCTGATCGACTTGATCGGGCTCCACCGCCGAGACTGAAGCTAGTGATCATGAACGTATCGTGACCAAGTCCCCCGCTGATATAGCTGCGAGAAACGCCAAAACCTACACCGTTACCGCCGAATAGGAAGTCACCAAAAAGGTTATCAATGGGTTCACCTAAGAAACCAGCTCCACGTCCTTCTCCCGTGATGATAACAGTGTCATCTCCGTCACCCGCACTCAGTTCGCTTTCGGAAACGCCAAAGCCCGTGCCATTGCCAATGGCTAACCCAAAAAGGGTAATAGTGTCGTTGTCGGAACCTGTGTGAACAGACGAGGATAAGAGACCCGTCGCGATCGCCTGACCATAGCTAGATGTAGCGATCGCCTGTCCTTCAACGACATCGTCATTGCCTAATGTTTTGATGAGAGCCTGAAAAATAGCGGCAGCAGACACATTGACAGCACTCCTCTGCTCAACGTCGGCGAGTATGGTTTCTACTGCGCTTGTTCCGAGTTGAATCCCTGTTACAGAAGTCATTGGGTTCCTCCCTGTGCTCGTTTATTACATAATGCGAGTGCGCGCTATGTAAAGTGTGTCGCGCGTCGTACGCTTTGGCTCATCTTAAGTGTAATAAGCGATACAAAAACTCATCCGTTGTGAAGGCTTACAGTCTCTTTAATCTGAAAAAATTTTGTCGTTTTTAACTTGGAGTGACGGAATCTCAGTAACCGTCAGCGATTTCTAGCAAAATCATTAATTATGGCTGGCAGTGAAATTCATACTGAGTTGATGTACTTACGTAAACTTGCGTACAGTCAGGCGGTTAGAGGGACACAAGCTGTGTGTTGTGCTGAGGATAGCGAAAACTTTAAGGCGGCTTCACTAAAGCTTTGCCTCAACAGGGGTATCGCAATGTTAGCCTAGCGGTGAGGAATGATACTGACTGTTGCGCGATCGATGCTCTACCCGTGCGATCGCCCTCCGTGTAAACACTCGTGAACTCAGAAGGCGAGTGTGTCATGGTGAGAGGAGTCTTTAGCATTTTTGAGGCGGCATTAGTAAACCGCATCTACCTGAATCAGGCGCTGTGTTCAATCCAGCAGGGTAATCGATGGTTCATTCGCCGCTCACTTATGTCTGTGTCTAAATCTCGCACTTTTGCCAGGTTTAACGATTAGTCAGAAAGATAAGAAAAACTCAGATTCTTTCACTATCAGAGGTCGAGAATGATGCGTTTGGAAAAAACGCGCTTCTTCTCAAGACCGGATGAGGACTGATTAGTCTTGTATCTTATTTAGCCTTCACTTTTTAGCGTTCCATAACGAATCGGTGCAGTCTGCCATATTTCGCTCCGATTCATCGGTCTAAATTTTGCGATCGCCCAATGCATTAGTCCATCCAAGTCGATGGACTATAAGTGTATGCGATCGCGCTATCAGCCGCTGGGTCGAGGGTGATGAAACCATCACAGACCCTATTACTGATCGACATCAGGAATTCGCGATGACTAACCGCAGGTTAAGCCAAGCCGTTCGACGGGTTCTTCGGGCTGCCCAAAACTTTATTCAAAATACCACCAAAGCCTTTGTCTTATGGGTATTGAGAGGACTGTTGCTCTACGGACGACAGCCCGCGACCCGCAAGGCAGGATTTGTTCTTCCGACAACTGTGCTGCTGTTGCTGGTGCTGACCCTTACGGTTGGAGCGATCACGCTTCGAACCTACAACCGTACAGAGCAGACCATTGGTGAACGAGATCAGCGTGTGGTTTACAATGCCGCCACTCCTGCTATTGACCGAGCCAAAGCTAAGCTGGAGTATTTGTTTAACCGTCAGAGAGATCCGCGACTGCCGAGCGGTATTCCGGGAGAACCGCAGCTCTGGGGCATGTTGGTCAATGATGGGCGCGATCGCGGTGGACTGACTGTTCAGCGCCATTTGATTAACGACGAAGACGGCAACCCGGTCGATCCTTACACGTTTCCGGATGAAACGACTGCGGCTTCGGTTGATCTCGGCTTAGGCGCAGATATGGATGTGGATGGTGATGGCACTGCCGACCGTCTGGATTTGGATGGTGATGGCTTACCCGACAATGCTTGGGCGTATCGGACTGATCTGAATAGCGATGGCACGGATGATGCGACAGTGGCTTACTCCATCGTATTCAGAACTCCAGCAGACCCTGCAGATATGGAACTGGCTTCTGATGCGGCCATTCAAGCACGAGCTGATGTGATGCAAGTGCGACATGGGCCTTTGAGCAACACCACAGAGCTGAGTGCAGCTTGTCAGATTGAAGGGAATGCGGCAGCAGCTTCTATCGAGGCGGGGTGGTTTACCGATGAGGGCAATTCTTCAATCTTGCGGAAAAACTTCCAGGTTGATGCCTACATTTTGCCAGACGATACGAACGGAACGGTTTCCACAGTTGAGTTTCACCAAGACCGCCAGCTTGCGAAAGGAAACAAGTGGGGAGCTTGGTTCCGCAATGACTTGGAAATCTTCCCCGGCCCTGAGTTCAACTGGAACGGGGCGATGCATACGGAAGGCAATTTGGTGGTTGGCAATACCCGATTCAACGGATATCTTGTCAGTTCTCCAGCTTCTTGTCTCTACACTCGCGATGCTTCAGAGATTACGGTGGCAGATGTTGTAGCCGATCCTGACAATGGCATCCCGGCGTTTCAAGCTCAGGTTATGAGCGGCAAAATTAATGACAATTCTTTTGGTGGTCGGTCGGACTTCCACTTGTTTGGAAATCCTCCGGTGACGGCGGGGCTTGACAATGTTCGCCTCGACAGAGATCGCGATTCTGTGGGAACCACGCCTCGTCCGACCCAATATGCGCTTGACCCGATTGCTCTGGTGACACGAGATGTATCCATGGCGAGAGGAATTGCTGACCCGAGCACCGAGCGAGATAACAACTGGGCTGATCGCAAGTTTGTGACTGAAGGGCGGATCTACAACCAGTCAGAGGATGCGCCGTATCTGGATGACTTTTATCGGGCGGATAATCGCTATGGCCCCAAGCCTCGGGTGTCCAAACGTCGTATTCCGGGCGATATTGGTGAGCCGATCACGGGTGATCAGATGGCGGGAGAGAACATTAGCGATGATGACTTGACCAATCTCGATGCCTCTGATCCTCGGGATGTTGGGCTAGACGGCTATTGGGAGCGTCGCGCTACTCGTCAAGGGGCTAAGCTGATTGTGGGTCAGCGCCTCGAGCTGGGAAATGCTTTTGGCTGGGGAGTCGATTTAGACGAAAATGGCGTTCTTGATGATACGGATCGTCAAGCTGAACCGCTGTATCCGGCGGAGTCTTGTCCGGGCGATCGCTGTCATGAGTCGCTTCAGCGGAGAACTCTGTATGACAATCTGGCAGCGGTGCAGTCGCTAGCGGTGTACCATTCATCTCATGAAAATGGCGGTGACTTTCCGGCAGCTTGTTATGCATTCACGGCGCATCCAGGTTCAGCCGAAACGATTAAGTCCAGTCGTACCTTTGAAGATTCGGGCAATGGCTTTGGTGCTTACACAGACTTTTTGAACGGCAAAGGAACGAACGGATGGGAATTTGATGCTCCTGGCGGTTTTTCGGGAGCGAGTGCTGAGGCTAGTTTTGCTAGTGCGATCGCCGACGATCAACCTCTCGGCATTGCCCTTCGCAACTTGGCTCACTTTGCGGGTGATCCTCAAGGTGGTGCACCTTCGTTTACTCCAATTCAGGAAGTAGGGGGTAACACGATTCATCCTTATCCTAATTTGACGATGTGGGGTGACTATTCGATGTTGCGGCGAGTGCTGGCGATGCTGGACGGAGCATCCGCCGCTCAAGGGAATCCAACAGGAGGAGCCGTTGCCTATGCTAATCTCAGTCCTGCGGATAAAGCGACTCTGCATACCGCAGCCTGCATGATGGGCATGTTGGGTCACAATGCAGAAATTGTGATCGATCGCGCCGAAAGAGCTATCAATTCTCTAGGTAACTTGACCAACACAGGGCAAGACTTTGTAAAGCTGATAGACAGCAACCCCAATAATGGTGACATCAACGATATCTTCATTGAGCAGACACTCGATAACGGCGACCCTAACCCCTACTACGACGGACGGTTTACCCAACCTGAGGACTACTACGACGATTGGGTTGCCAGTGGTCAAGATGAGTACAACGAGATAGAAGAACCTGGCAATCCTGGAACTTACTATTGTGCTCCTGGAGATGACGACACGGCTAACTTCGATTTTGCTTGCGACATTGGTGATTATGCAAACCAATTCACGGTTGACCAGTACATCATTGGCTATAGCCTACTAAACAATGTCAACCAGGCCGAAGCAGAGGAATTCAGAGAGTTCATGACACAGTTGCTTATTGGCTACCAGCTCTTACGAGATCGTGCCATGGGCTTCGCTGATGGATTCTTACCCAACTTATTAGGCAGTGAGTCATCGATTGGATGGGATGAAGCTACTGGATATACCGCAAGAGCGAATGTTCCAGGTGACCGAGCATCATATAAAACAGGTTGTGATCCAAATATCTTTAGCGAGTTTACTGGTGTTAGTGCTGGTGGTGGTGCGTCTAACCGAGATCCAATTGCCATATCTGTTGCTATTTGTGGAGAGAGCCTTAAGATTCGATATCCTTCGCTCTACTATCTCCTGCCTGTCTATAACCACGACCATCTCGGCACAGGCAATGCGGTGGCTTGGGACGACCAGCCCGACTTTGAGGAATATGTTGCCGACACTTATATCTTTGACCCTGTTGGCACTGGTGTGAACGACACCTACACCTACGAAGTCGTGGGTGATGATGACGGGGATGGTGTAGACGAACAAGATCTAGGGGCTGGCACTGGCGAATCAAGCATAGAGTCCATTGCGCTTACTCCCCATGCTCTCAACTTTGGAGATTGGGTCTTACCTGTTAATACGACTCCTGGCACTACCGATCCCAACTTGATCTATAGCTCTGATGCATTTGGCGATGACTACGACAGCGATCGCATGGCTTCTGTGCCGCTGCTCGACAAGGGCATATTCAACGGACGAGAGTTGATCGGTACCCGCGTTCTCGATATCGACTGGGGGCTTTTGCACGATGCCGATAATAGTCTCGGAAATGACGCTGACGGCAACACCGACCACTGGCTCCCCAATAGTGGCATTTTCTATGCCTTCCGTGAGGATGCAGTGCGAGAAGACGGCATTGTTCGTCCCCGCAATGCAAATTGGGATGCTTGTGATGCAAATGCTACCTATGAACGCACGGGTGGCCCCAATAACGCTCGCTGTCGGATGAAAGCTGATCCGAATGATTTGCAAGATCCGCCACTCAATTCACGTAACAACATTAGTCCTAAGGCGGTAGATTACTACCCTGATCCTGACCGTCGTCCGAATGGCTTCCGCTTTTTCAATGGCGCAAAGCTAAATCGTCCAAATGACGATGGACGGGGGCTAACCTTTGTGGCGGATACGCCTGTCTATATCAAAGGACACTTCAACTGGCATCAAACGACAAACTGCGACGAAACGAACGGGTGTCGGCTCGAAGAGTTTCAAACCAAGCTCCAAGACAACTTCAACAACTTCTACAGCCGCAATAACCTTGATACTCGATTTGCTCGACGAGCAACTGATCTGTGGCGACCCAGTGAAATCTTGGCTGATGCGGTCAGTGTTGTCTCTGAACGGTTGTGTGACGGGAGTATTGAAGACTATTTCGTGACCGCAGGGAATGGTTCAGGAGCCAGGATCGGAGATTCTGAAAACCGCTATGGGTGTAATGGCAATGGCGATCGCACGACTTACCTCAACGCGACTCGTCCTAGTGAAGCTACAGACGATTACGACTGGTTGAGAGCGAATTCTCTCGATGACAATTCACCTGTTGTCGTTTCTCGTAATGGGATGCCAATGATTGTTGATGATGCAGACAATGCCATCAAATCATTTGAAGACAAAACTGGTCACGACGCTAATGATTTCTATAGCAGAGAGGTTGATAAGCCTCTCAATACGGCTGAAGACGCCAGAATCAATGCCATTATCATCAGTGGTCTAGTACCGTCTCGCGACGACCAAGCCTATGGAGGAATGCACAACTTCCCTCGTTTCTTGGAAGACTGGAACCGTCTCTATATTTCTGGGTCACTGCTCCAGCTCAACTTCAGCAACTATGCCACGGCCCCCTTTGACCAAGATGCCTGGGAAACGGATGAAAACACGATATCGGGCCGAGAACGGATTCGATACTATAGTCCACCGAACCGTCTCTGGGGTTATGATGTCGGGTTGCAATATGCGCCCGCAGGCCCCATTGCAGAACGATTCGTTACACCTCAGTCGATTCGCAGCGAGTTCTATAGTGAACCGCCTGCCGATGATCAGTACATGATTAACTTGTGTCGTCAGATTGCGGACGATCCGGATACCCAGTGTGCTGATGCGACCTAGGGTTAAGAGGATGTTTGAGAAGTCGTCAATGCTACTTCAGATCCCCCCTAGCCCCC
>CAKZMO010000559.1 GCA_937128595.1 uncultured cyanobacterium
CGAACTGTTCCTGTGGACGCAGCGGATCGAGCAATTGAAACCCCTCCCTGCACCCACAGTTCGCCCCGAATCAGAAATACATTGCCGCTGTGCTGAATAGATTCAACGGCTGGATTGTTGGCATCTAATGTGCCGCCGTACAAGATGAATTCCCCCGGCAGGTGTAACGACTGAGGATTATTTAAGACCTGCATTATGTGCCCTCCGTGATTCGAGCCGAACCAGTAGCCGACACCCAGCGCCCGCGCACCTCACAGCCCGCATCTTGCCGATCGAAAACCGCTCGCCCCCGCGAACCCACCAGATCGGTGAAATCTGTTATCGAGACAGCCGTACTTCCTAGCCCAATATAAAGAGCCGAGTTGGAGTCGTTGTAGATGTGCAGCTTCTTTCTCAACGGGTTTGCCGCAACAATCAGCGTATCAGCCGCTGCCGCTGCGACTGACGATCGCACAATGGTCAGGTTAGATGAGATCGCCTCAGTCGTGCGTAGCGTTGTCGGGTTCAGCGCCCCCCCGCCCTTGCTATAGCTTTCAACCTGCGTTTTAATTGCGTTGATTAGCGCCTCTTGCGTTGCACTCAGCGGATAGGTAGAGGGCAGGTTTGAGATCTGAGACGACGCTGGGAAGTTGGAAACCTGAAAAGATGCTGGGAAGTTGGAAACTACGACGGTTTTTAGGTCGGTGACTTGCGTAGACGGCAGGGCAAACGTAGACGGCAGGGCGATCGCCTGAAGCTCTGCAATTTGGGCATCTGGCAGTCTGAATAAGTTGCCCTCTTCCAATGACCCCATTAAAACTACCGCCGAAAGCGTACCGTCATCCCACTGCACAAATTTATTGCCATCAAGGTCGATATATTGAGCCATTTAATTTTTCCTATAGCGAAATTTTGACGTATGGCGTCACGACCCGATCGGCCTCTCCGAGGTTTTCGAGGCTAAAATAGCCCGCTCCCTTATGGGATACCTTTACGTCAGGATGATCTTCGAGGTGATGCACAAAGTAAGCATTTTGAGAAAGCAGCATCTCCCATCGAGGCTGAGAAATCACTTGACCGACATCTAGCCGCCCCGAGTCGCTATTTAGCTCTATCTCAATCGTCAGCTTATTTGTGCCAGGATCAACATTGGTAATTGCCGCATCCACGATAAACGCATTGTCGTCATAGATCGTGGCACGCCCCAAGGCAAAATCGACCGCTGCTGTCACAGTGATTGTCACGGGTTGCAATACGTTGTCTGTGATCTTCTCAACCACCAAGTTTTCGCTCACAAAAACGTCAAACGGATCGCCCTCCACGTCTGCCGTGATGTCGAAATAGGTATTCGTCGCGGTGTAAGAAGCCGTGACCTTTTCCAGCTTGGGATTGGAGTTAATCATTGTGGTTAGCCCCGCCGCCATTTCAGCCGCCGTAGGCGTGTTGTCTGTTGTGTACTCCAGCTTGCTCGTGTTCACCATTACCCAGTCGCGCTGAGGCACACCCACCGCCACATTCTCAACCCGCACTCGCACTACTTGAGCCACTGCCCCTGCACCCGGATCGACGCGCTGAATTACCTGCGCTGATTGGCGAACTTCCGGCATTTTGAATAGTGCTTTATTCTTGGCCGCAATCAGCACCGATGGCAGCGAGATCCGCCCAAATCCCTCGGTCACATCGCTGAACAACACATCCTGATTGTGCAGCGTGCCCAAGATCGAACCAACCGATCCCCCAACGGCGATCGCACCATCGCCCAAGTCTTGATTGAAAAAATAGAGGCATCGAAACTCGCGAGAGCCCTCCCCTGTCGAGACGGAGAGGTTAGCTTGATTCCCTACATAGCTACTCAAAACCTCCGATGCCTTTAGTACGCCATTGACGTAAATGTTGAGGCGTTCCAAGCCGCTCGACACCCGCACACAGACCACCGCAGCAGATGGCAACGGGTCAGGGTCAGTTACCACCACCGCACCCGCTGACGCTGTAAGCGCACCATTAGCGATCGCCACCGCAAACGTGCCCGCAGTGGCGATCGCGCCATCGCCTGACCACCGATCCAGCGAGGCATAAAACACAAATGCGTCGAGGCCGACCACCGGAGAGTCAGGGTAGGTCAGGATGTCGCCATCACGGGAAACGATAGGCGAAGAATCACCTTCAGGGCTAATCAGCGTCGTGCGAAGCGAGCCCGACTCAACCTGCGCCCCGGCAATGTCAAAGCTCACCGCCGCTTCAACAAAGAAGTTGACGCGAATCACCCGCTCCAGATCTTCAGCAAAAGCATCAACCGGAGCCGTACCCGCCGTTGTAAACGTAAACGACAGCGGTAAATAGTTCCCTGGCAGCTCGTTCAGTGCCTGACCCAGGTAAACCGACTGAGGAGCCACCACATCACCCGACACGTAGATCCGGTCATTGGGCGAAAACTGTCCGCCAGCTAGTCGCAAATATGCCGTGAACGTGTAGGTTTGACCGCTTGCCAGCTCGATATCTCGATAGAGCGTTTGTTCGGCATCGTTGCCCAACGTGAAGTTGACGGAGGCGCGATCGCCCGTATAGTTGCCGTGAAGATCGACCACCCGATCTTTCAAGATTGACCAAGCCGATCCTTTAATCCAGCCCGTCGCGGCAAACTCATTTGAGTAGGGCAAATAGTTTGTCGCGCCCTTCTCCAGAAAAAGCGCCCCCGTACTGGAAAAACGCGGCAGTCCAGACGGAGCCGCCACGAGCCTCAGAGATCCGTTAATTTTGTACTCAGCATTTGCAGTCGTGTCTCTTGAAAAATTCGGCACAACGCCCTGAGATGTAATCAGAGAGCCCTGCAAATCAAAGACCAGCGAGTTAATAAGCGTTGACATCTTCACCCCCAGAAATTTCTCGCTGACTTGCCACTTCTGGCAGAGGCACGCGACTGATCATCATTGCCGCCGATTGCATCACATGAGTCTGCTGCGCTTCATCCATCTCAAGCAGTTGCTCAGCCGCTTCCGGTTGAATTCCGAGCAGTGGCCCAAAGACATGCGCCGCAAAATATCGGATTAGCTTTTGGTCAAAGCCTTGGGACATCAAGCGTTGATACCCCTCAACGCTTAGCGTTGAGGGGTCAACGCCCAGCGTTTCGACAATGCGATCGCACTCCGACTGACAAACCGCAGCCTCACGAGCCGCATCCTGCAACAGCTCATCAGATTGCGTCAAATCAAGCTTGAGTTGTTCAGCCTCCATTGTCAAAATGCCGATCTGAGCCGCTTGAATATCTGCATCTGCGTCGGAGCCGTGCAAATGGTGCTGACCTTCTAACTTGCTGATCTCAGCTTTTTTGAGTTCCAGTCGATAGATCGTCTTTTGTCGCTCTAGCCGATAGTTGGCGATCGCCCCTTGGCGATCGCGCAGTTGTAGATATGCCCGCCGAAATTGCCCCGCCAGTGTCGGAGACGAGCGGATCTCATGAAGCAGTGCTGCATTTGAGTTGGTAGAAAATTGCATAGGTTTCTGTGTTTAGAACTTCCGACCCGCCCCTACTGGATTGCGCCCACCCTGAGAGAGCGCACAGCCTGAGTAGTGCCAAGACTCGGTAACAAATCGCATGTGACTCACCCGATTTCTGATTTTGGTGCCGCCGAAAGAGTATCCGTGGATTGCTCCAGAGACGCCCTCACAATCCGCTTGAGCCGCAAACATGCGTCGAGCGTTGGTCACGATCGAATTATTGGAAAATTTGTACCGTTCAACCGTGTCGTAATAAGCTGCCGTATTAGGCCGATATCCCCCGGCAATATAGCCCCGGCCATCTTTCTCAAACGTGGCAGCACGCACACGAGGAATGCCCAACTGAGCTGACAGTGCAACAACAGCATCCGTTGCAAACGTGATCTGATCAAAGGTTCGGCTATTGTTCCAGCCGCCTACGATTACCCCTCTACTCTGTTTATCAATCGTGTTGCAGCCGCCCGTGCTGTTGGGCAGCGACGTTCCTAAAACGCTTGCCACCTCAGTCGAAAAGATAAACTTTTGAATCGTGCCCGCCAGTGGCGAGTACGAGCCGCAAATATACGCCCGGAGATAATCATAATTGGCCTGACAGTAGCTCTGAGCTTGGCTCAGGCTAGTGCCTACGCTGTAGTAGGTTTCCTTTGCTAAATCAACGCCCTCAATCGCCGCAGACTTGAGACTATCAGCCGCCCGATATTGACCCGCAAACCAATACCCGCGAACCCGACCCGCCGCCCCCGCGTGCCTCCATCGGGTCTGCACGAGTTTCCAGCCCATCGTGACGCGAGACATGCCATTGAACGTGAATTTTTCGACTTGGCCATGAACCGCCCCTTTATTACGACCACCCCCCAAGAAAACCCTGCCTAGCTTGACAACCGTTGCCGCTGGTGGCGGAGCTGGTCTAGGTGCTGGCGGTTTAGGTGGCGCAACCGTTTTTGCCACGGCAACAGGCGCAGGCGAAACAATTTGATTGACCGTCTTGTAGATATTCGTGGTCACGTTGTTGATCGTGACCGTTGACGCCGCCGTTTGCTGCACAACGCTGATTCGCGCCTCGATCGTTTGATTTTGCAGCTCTGCGTCACTGGTGCCCGATTTTCGCGCCTGAATCAGGTGCAGGTTCCGCAGCACAAGAATCTGGCGCAGCAATTCTTCATACGGGTTAGCTGTTTCAGCCGTGACACAGGGCTGAACATAAATAGCGGGAAATAGGCTAGGGTTTTGGGTCACAAATCTTCCTCAAAAAAGCCGAAACGTATCAATGGCTGAATAGTGTGGCCCATCCGAATCGAGCGCCACTCCAGAGAGCGCCCCCGGATCGCCCCCGTTGACTGTTGCCACGACCAGCCGCTGTTGATTGTCTTTACTGGCAATCCAGGCGATCGCCAACTGATAGCGGGCACTGCAAACCAGTGGACGCTTCAGTACGCCCAACGGTTGAGAGGTTTTTGCATTCTTCAACCGGATCGCCATTCCTTGAGTTTGAGCACTCGCAGCATCCTCAACAAGCAATGATTGTCCGACCTTGGGCAACGCATAGCCCGCCGCACCCAGCTCAAATATCTGCCGGATTGACGACGCAGCAGCATTCGACTCGTCAGCAAACACAACGCGAAAATTTAGCTGATGCGGCTTGATTGAATCGCTGAGCGTATTTTTTGGCATGTGGAGCGCGATCGCCACATACTGTAAATCACTTTCACTCAGAAACTCACGATTGCCGCCCCCTTGGGTATGGGCGATCGCCATCGGAGGCGTGGTCACTGTTGATCCGTTGAGCCATGTTTTCTCAGCCGTGCCCTTGTAACGCGCGGTTTTAATTTGAATCTGCCACGACTCGTCAGAACGAGGCGGATAATAGACCAGGAAGTTATAGCTCGTGTTTGGCGTTAGCCCCGCAACAATCGGGCTATCAATGCGCCCGCTCACCCCCTCGACAAAGGCGATCGCCCCTCGTTCGGTCTGTGGCATTGCCAGCACACCGCCCGCTGTCGTTGTTGCTGTAACCCGCTTCAAAACGTAGTGCAACGCCGCCCGCTCTCGCCCCAGGACGACAAAGTACGACCCACCCCCCGCAGGCGCAGCGTAGGCCGACAAATCACCCACCGCAGCCTCACGCACATTGGCCGCATTGAGCGGAGCGCCGTTGAGATAGACCGCTTCAACTGTGCCCGCCACAGGTAAGCCCGACCCAGACGGATAGCTGATTGAGGGCTGAAAGTAGACTAAATCGCCCACCGCCGCAACGGAGCTATTTGCAGCCGTCCAGACCAGCGCACCCGTACTTCCCAGTCCGGTCAGGGTTCCTTTCGCCGTAATCTCTTCCCCCGTGACTGAGAAGACTCTATGATCGGTTAAATTTTCTGAAAACTTTGCACCCGTAGGCGAAGTTTGGAACGGCACCGACGCTTGAGCCAGCCCCCCCGCATCCGCAGTGATCACCGGAAGGCAGTACGTTTTCTGCAGTAGTGCCTGACATGAAAAGCTCACCCGCTGATTATTGGCGATCGCCACACTGCCATTAGGCGATGCTGCCGCCACGCCAGGGGCATCCGCATTAAGGCCCACCTGCCCATTCAGCAGGTTTTGAACCGAGCGATCGTAGGACGGACTAAACGGCAATGGATAGCCCAGCATAATGCGGTTCAGGGTTTCGTTTTGGCGATCGCGTAGGTTATCCCAGCCGCCGCCAACATATCGGCCAGTGGGTTGAACGTGGTAGTCCAGTTCAAAATCATTCTCACCGCCGTTGCCCCAGATATAACCCGTCTGCGTCAGATTCTGCGATCGCCACACGCGACATAAATCAATTAGATCGATTGACCCCTCTACGACCTTGTATTCAGTCGCGTCTACCCAAGCCGGATCAAGCGTATAAAGCTGAATCGCGCCGAGGTCGATACCCGTTGCTAGGGTAGAGCTTGTCAGCATTCCACTAGCTAACGCCGCATACAAACCCGACGCGGTAATCTGCGACTCAGCAACGGCGATCGCCCAATGAGAGCGGATGCGCCGAGAATTTTCCTTTGTGAGTGTTTGGAGAGCGCCCGCTCCTTGCCATTCAAACGTTAGGTTGATGTCAGGATCAATTGTCGCCCCCACCTCGACACCGAGGCAGACCAAGTACACATAGTCGTAGCGGCTAATTGTGCTTACTGCGTCAGCCAATGCAGGCAGGTTGATTGTCGTTGCGGATGCGATTGTATTGAGGCTAGGGTGCATTGGCGTATAGAACGACAACCCCGCAGGAATCGTTAGCCCCAAGCTCGCAGCAACATTAAACGTAGGACGAGTCAGCAACCCCGATGGATGGATAGGGGCGATCGCGCCCCCAATGTTTTTTTGAGTGAGTCGAGATGAAGCCGCCAATTCTTGAGCCGTTGGTGCTCGTCTATCAATATTTGAGCTAGGTTGCGTCCACAGCACTTCCAAATCATTACTTTTAATGTTGACGATGCTCATCTCGAAGCCCTCACCTTAAAAATAAAACCCGTGTTTATCCGTTCATCTACGCGAAACGAGAGCCGCCGATAATGCACGCGGGAATCGTTTAAGCGTAGCTCTAACTCTTTAATTGTGCGAATTGTTGCGCTTTTTGGATACAAAAATTCGATCGCCAAGTACAGCGCCTCACCATTCCAAACTGGAAACGACGATCGCACCTCACCTTTCTCATCCGTCCACCACAGCGACTCAGGCGATAGCTCGACAAAGGGAGCCGCAAACAATGTTGTCCCGGCAGGCGGCACATTTCCCCAGTCTGGATTTCCTTCTGTGATGGCTAATGTCCACGGCCCTTGAATCATCAGCCCCACAGCCGGATCGGTTGACGGTGAACTTGGCAGCGGATCGTAGAACTCTGTAATTTGAAGCCGAGTGAAGTCGAGGCCAAAATACTTGAGGACGATCGCCCCGCTCGATAGAGCCGTCATGTCGTTGATAGAAGACAGGTCTTCTATCGCTATCACCAAATCAGGGGCAGTCAGCAGTGGTAAATCTGCAACAATTTGCGGTGCCGTGATTGATGCCGCCGACGAAGGCCCAATGATCGGGAATTGGTCAGAAAATTTGTAGCCATCTATCCCAAAGGGGCGAGACGGAAAAAGCGACTCAGGATCTTCTTCAAAGGCCAGCGTGTAATCAGCTAGCAGATATGGACACGGGTTGCGATCGCTCAGATAGATAAATGCAGCCGCAGGTGCAGTTGATGCCCCCGCATCCAACAACGCCAATAGGCGATCGCGCTCTAGCCGCCACTCCGATGCTTTGACCTGCGCAAAGAGCGATCGCGCAAACGGCAGTCGAATCGGCTGAACAAATGCGGGCCGTTCCCAGATTGGCCCCAACTGCTCAAAGCCCATCGGAAACTGAGTACTGAACTGGTAGGCAGGCAAGCCCTGATAGAGCAAGCACTGAAGACTAAGATCAAGACTCGGGATAATCCCGTTTGAAACGTAGTCATTAATAAACGGCTCAACAAATCGGAAGTCAAATGTTTCCCAGTGTCGCTGAGTGTCCACGACTAGCCGAAACTCTCCCAGCCGATCCAGTGCCCGATCCATCTCTAGCCGAATCTCTGGAGGCGACAGCCCCAAAAACCGCTCAAGAGCCGCTAGCTGACCATCTCTCGTGTTGCGAGACGGCTTAAACTGCCACCGATAGACATCGCGGGAATAGTCAACCGAATCGCTCAGCGCCCGCTCTTGTCCAATGCCCAAGAGATGCAGCGTCAACCATACGCCCTCAGAGCGCATGGGGATTGATGCGTCTCTCGCTTGCTCTGTTGAATAGCGAACATGGGCCAAAGCCAACGCCAGTCCATCCAGCAACGGCAGCAGGGGTGAATCCCCCCGTTCGATGCCGTGAAACCAGTTGCGCGGCAGCGTGGAGATGATCTGCTTTTTGGCGATCGCCTGATAGTGTTCTGGCAGTTGAGGCAATGGCATCAGCGCACCCTCACGACAACATTTCCATCGGCCTTGAAAACGCTATCAACAGGGACTGAGATGTTGTCAGTTGGGCTTTCCAAGACCACCGACGATGCTCCAGCAACTAGCGCAAGATTCGCATAGGCACCATCTAGATCAAAATTTTGACCCATCCGCAGGCTAGAGATATAGCTCTCGACCGCCGATCGCACGTTTCGAGTCGTTGTTGTCTGCGAATAGCCCGCATCGACTGAGTACAAGACACTGACTTGTGCCCGGACTTCAAACGGGGCAATCACATCAAGACCGACACCATTCGCAGCCCATTGCCGCTCTAATTCTCGCAGTACCCGCAGCAGAACCCCCGCCACGATCGTAATTTTGAGCTGGTTCAAGTCGCGCCCATCCGCCCGCGCATACAAACGCCCCGCGCCCCGGTCGTGGCAGAATCGCCAGTTCCCCTGCTCTACTTCTGCGACAAATGCCGACGCCTTCCACTGCTCCTCGCCGTCGAGCGATCGCCCATACACCCCAAACCGTTTACAAGGCCAATCGAAGGCGACCAGCCCCGCGATATCAGTGAGCGCAGTGTTCACAAAGTAAACTCCGTTGCCCGACAACTGCCACGTACCCGGACGATAGGATACAGAGCCGTCATAGTCGCTCATTACGCCCAAGAAATATCCCGGAGTGCCGTAATTCCTGCGAGTCACAAAACCGCGCACTTCTGGGTATTGATCGACCCGCTGACGAATCGCGTACTCTGTTGCGGGGATTGTTGCCCGATGAAGGCTTTCGATATGCCCTGGTACACGCGCCTTGATTGCGCTGTCTTGCTCAGGGTCAGCTCCGCCTCTGCCGATCACTCGATTCTCGATTGCATCTATCCCGGCAGGTTTGTTAATGAAGAGCATCGTATTTGCTTGAATATTGCCGGAGATGCCCGGACGTTCGGCCAAGCAGTTCACCTCAGCCGTGTCGATTCCAGCGCCCAATGTCACCGCTGACACCGTGCGAAACGTTGCCCCCGAAACCGATCCAACTCGCAGCCCTGCTGGGACGGTCAGAGATGAACTGGTGGAACCGTAGCGAATCAGTCGAGCGGTCACTGTGGACGGAACTCCGCCATGAGCCTCCATCCCAAACCCAGCCACCAGCGATCGCAAAAACTCATCTTGGCTTGTGGCGATTATTGACAATCGCAACACCTTGGCCGACATCGCGTATAGCCCCTCAATGGCGATCGCCAGCGCAATGATCAGCCGCTTCAACACCTTGCCCGCCATGTTTGCTCGCCACGACGGAGGCAGGGTAGAGACAATCTGATCGGCTATTTCTCGATAACTGGGAAAGTATGGATTACTCAAAGCGTCGAATACCCCCGGATCATATATGGGCCAAACTGCACATAGGCCACGTTGCTGAACCCGTAGACCTCCAGCACCCCGCGCACTTCTAGAGCCCTGCTCACCTCTGGGTTCCAAAGTACGTTGAGCGATCGCACCCGAAACCGACTCAGGAAATGCGGATGCTTGAGCGCCCGTAGCACCTCAGTTTTGCACAGGGCGATCGCCACCGGAGGATTCAGCCGTTTGCCGATGAATGGATGCAGGTTAATGCCGTAGGTCGGGTCATCAATAAACGACCCCACCGGAGTCAGGTCAAACAGCCGTTGCAGCTCTTGAGCCAGCGACACCGGGCCAGCGGCATAGGCGAAGTCATTCCCCGCAAAATTGGGCACCACATCTTTAGAGCCTTGCACCCCAAACCGAGCATCAAAACTCAAGTCTATGCCGTGGATGCTTTCGAGAATCTGTTGCTGTTTATTCATAGCGGGCGATACTGCTGTAGAAACTCGTCACGACTCATTCCCCAAGAGTTCACTCCATATTCCGGCATGACGTAAAAATCCATTGGCTCAACCGGATAAGTGGCTAGCCAGCCATCACTCACCACGACCGGATGATCGCCAAAAAAATGGACGATCGTTTTATTGATCGCCCTAATCTGCAAGGCTTGCACTCGTTTTCCTGAATTGTCGCGATACCAAGGGATTGCCATTTT
>CAKZMO010000560.1 GCA_937128595.1 uncultured cyanobacterium
GAGAAGCCGCGCACCGCGCGGCTTCTCCATCAATATCTGTCCTAACCTATTTGCGTATTGCTATAGCTGAACTCTTTCAACATTTGCAATCAGACCCAAGATTCGAGCCATCTTTCACAGCTCAAATCTTGGGTTCGTTTTTTCCCATTAGTTAGCGCAAAGCGAAAGCAAAGCTGATCTTTAACTAGTCGGGCGATGCAGTGAGATCGTCGTTGTCCATATCAAAATCATCGTCATCGTCGTCCTCAACGATCATGTTGGGGCTGATGAGTGTGATGTCAAAATCGTCTGGTGGAACAGTGGCGACTGCGTCACGACTCAACATGTAATACACCGCAAACACTTGAGGCCCAAATACGATTTTGTCTTCATCTTCCAAATCGTGTGCCTGAAGCTTTCGGCCATTGATGATCAAGCCATTGGAGCTAGTTCTACCTTTCAAATTGCCATCAACGATGCGATAGTAAAACCCACCATCTTCTCTGGGAAGCTGAACTAAAGTTGCGTGGCGACGAGAAACAAACTGCGAGATCAACCGGATATCGCACTTTGGATCGCGACCAATCGTGTAAAGAGGGCTGTCCAGCATATATTCTCGACGACCCTTGTCATCCTCAACGATGAGCAAGTGGTTTTGGCGTGCTTCTGAAGGCATTGTGCGATAACACTATAGCGAAATACATTTTGGCGCAGTCGTGGTAGGCTTCCGCTGTCAAGAGCGAGAGTTCGTCTCCGGAACAAGCTTTTTTCTGTGATTCAAGAACTAAGCGTGCCACGATTACAAATCCTCAACACATCCTAGCTTAGATTTTTACAAGTTCAACTCAGAAGATCGACCTCTTCACATTCCACAGTTCGACTGAATAAAAGCGAGTTCTGCCCCACCGTTCATTGCGTTAGTCAACCCTGATTTAACCTAAAGTCACTGGTCTTTAAAGCATAGATTCAAAGACAAGCCTCAATCGTTTCAATAACAGATTGAGATAATGCTTTGTAATCATATCCTCCTTCAAGACCGAACAGGATATTAGAAGTGACCTGGAGGCAAGTCTGAGCAAAGTAACCAAAGTCCTGTGGTTCCAGACAAATTTGAGCCAGAGGATCAGCGGACGCTGCATCATATCCCGCACTCACTAGCATTACATCCGGACAAGTTTGTTTAAGAAACGGGATAACTTGATTTTCAAATATAGGGCGATAGTCTTCTATCGTACTGCCTGCCTTCATTGGAATATTGAGTACGTTGTTGAATTTACCCGTTTCAGAAGCATCTCCAGTGCCTGGGTAGTGAGGAGACTGGTGCATCGAGCAGTAAAAAATGTGGTCGTAGCTCTCGACCATCGCCTGAGTTCCATTGCCGTGGTGAACATCCCAGTCGAAAATCGCAACCGTATGAATGTCAGGTCGCTTGAGTGCATAGTGGGCTGCGATCGCTGCATTCGAAAAGACGCAGAATCCCATGCCTTGCTTGGCTGACGCGTGATGTCCTGGAGGACGAACCAGAGCAAACGCCGGACGTTGAGCCGTCATCACCTGATCAACACCATCAATCCAGGCACTGACAGCGACAAGGGCTGCTTCATAGCTGAGAGGTGAAACCACTGTATCTCCATCAATATGGCCTCCCCCCTGATTCGCAAGGCGGCAGACCGCGTTTAGATATTTCTGGGGATGGACTGTGGTGACTGCATCCATCAATCGATTCTCTTCAATCCCCAGAGGGGTGGGCGATCGCCAATCAAGATGCTGAGCAAAATGAGAAGTCTTTAGGGCCTCGACGATTGCCGTGAGCCGTCCTGGGTTTTCGGGATGAAACAGCCCAGTATCATGTTCGAGAAACCGATCAGAATAAAACACAGGAAACATCGCTGAAACTCAAGCCTCAAAACAGGGTTTTCAGTGTAGCGAAAAACTATAGAATTTGGGTTCTCTCATCAGCCTTGATTCAGCCTCATTCCACAAGGCTCAACTCCTCACCTATCAAGCAAATCCGGCATTAGAAATGCATGTTAAAATTGAGGGGCTACTTGCACATCATTTACGACTCAAACATCCCTCAGATTGGCTTTCATTGAGCAGATATTTTGAGCACATGTTTTGAGCATGTTTCTGAGCATATTTTTATGGGGCGATCGCACAAATCTTTGGATCATCATCAGTTCTCTCAACACGTTCAATTTCTTACCGATGCCCCTACAAATAGCTGCTTGAGGAATTAGCTGAAGACCTTGTCAATTCATTGTCAATCAAAGTCATGACTAGCCAGAGATTTTTACAGTGACTTAAAAAATCACGCTCCAGCAAGCCGTTCACTTGTCTAGTTCTGTCTTTGCTCGCAGGATTCGAAGTAGAACCCAAACGCCTGTGTCTTGGGTTCTCTGACGAAACTCACCCTTCCCTAGTATTTGGAGTTTTTTAAGGTATGACGACCCCAGAGGAGAGAATTATCTCGACCGATCTGCGGAATGAAATGTCGCGTTCGTATCTTGAATATGCGATGAGCGTGATTGTCGGGCGGGCTCTCCCCGATGCCAGAGATGGTCTCAAACCTGTTCATCGTCGTATTCTTTACGCCATGCATGAACTGGGGTTGACCGCCGATCGCCCTTTTCGAAAATGTGCCCGTGTTGTCGGAGAAGTTTTAGGTAAGTATCATCCCCACGGAGACACGGCAGTCTATGATGCCTTAGTGCGAATGGCGCAAAGCTTTTCGATGCGATTGCCGTTGATCAACGGTCACGGCAACTTCGGCTCTATCGACAACGACCCCCCTGCGGCCATGCGATATACCGAGTGTCGCTTGCAGTCCCTCACCACCGATGCTCTTCTCCAAGACATCGAAGCAGACACTGTTGACTTTGCCGACAACTTTGATGGCTCTCAGCAAGAACCCATTGTCTTGCCCTCGCGCGTTCCGCAACTCCTGCTCAACGGTTCAGCAGGAATCGCAGTGGGCATGGCTACTAATATTCCCCCGCACAACTTGGGAGAATTGATTGATGGGGTAGTCGCGCTGATTGGTAATCCTGAGCTACCGGATGC
This sequence comes from uncultured cyanobacterium, assembly GCA_937128595.1. GTDB lineage: Bacteria > Cyanobacteriota > Cyanobacteriia > CAKZMO01 > CAKZMO01 > CAKZMO01. The sequence continues at coordinate 3,043 of CAKZMO010000560.1, forward strand.
CGAACTACGTCGATATATTCCTGGGCCAGACTTTCCGACTGGGGGACAAATTCTTGGCACTAGCGGCATTCGAGAAGCTTATTTGACGGGTCGTGGCTCGGTGACAATGCGTGGAGTCGCCAGCATTGAGACGATTCAGCAGCGAAGTCGCCCTGAGCGAGAAGCCATCATTATTACGGAGCTGCCCTATCAAACCAACAAGGCTGCCCTGATTGAAAAAATCGCTGAGCTGGTGAACGATCGCCGGATTGATGGCATCACCGATATTCGAGATGAGAGCGATCGCAATGGAATGCGCATCGTCATCGAACTCAAACGAGACGCCTATCCCCGTGTTGTCCTCAACAATCTCTACAAGCAAACCCCGCTGCAAAACAACTTTGGGGTGAACATGCTGGCGCTGGTGAATGGCGAGCCCCAGATCATGAGCCTGAGACAGATGCTGCAAGTCTTTATCGACTTCCGCATCGAAACCATCATCCGTCGCACTCAATATCAGCTTCGCAAAGCAGAAGAGCGCGATCATCTATTGCAAGGCTTGTTGATTGCCCTAGACAACTTAGACGCTATCATTAACCTGATTCGTCAGGCTCCAGATGCACCTACAGCGAAGCAAGAGTTAACTGAACGGTTTGAACTGTCTGACTCTCAGGCTGATGCCATTCTGCAAATGCAGCTCCGACGCCTCACAGCTCTCGAAGCCGACAAAATTTTGCAAGAGCACAATGATTTGCAAGAGCGGATCACAGATTTGCAAGATATCTTGGCGCGGCGAGAACGCGTTTTGGAGATCATCATTGAAGAACTTACGATGATCAGAGCCGCCCATGCCACCCCACGGATGACGGTAATTGAGCAGACCTTGGGCGACATTGATGACATTGATCTCATCGCCAACGAACAGGTCATTGTGCTTGTGACTGAGCAAGGCTATATCAAGCGAATGCCCATCAGCACCTTCCAGGCTCAAAGTCGGGCAACTCGGGGTAAAGCCGGAGCCCGAATGAAAGAAGACGATGGCGTGGATCACTTTATTGGCTGTTGCGATCACGATAGTATTCTATTTTTCAGCGATCGCGGAGTAGTTTACTGTCTCAGGGCATACCAGATTCCAACGGGATCGCGCACCTCTCGGGGAATTCCAATAGTGCAAATGTTGCCTATTCCCGCCCATGAAAAAATCACCTCCGTAGTGCCCGTTAGTGAATTTGTCGATGATGAGTATTTGGTGATGCTAACCCGTGGAGGTTACATCAAAAAGACTCAGCTTTCTGCCTTCAGCAACATACGGGCTAATGGTCTCATTGCAATTTCTTTGGAAGAAGGCGATCAGTTGCGTTGGGTTCGGCGTGCACGTCCCGAAGACAGCATTATCATCGGCTCTCGCCGAGGCATGACCATCCACTTCCGAGCGGATCATGATCAGCTACGTCCCCTTGGGAGACCCACTCGAGGGGTGAGATCGATGTCTCTTCGGGAGGGGGATGAGCTCATTAGTATGGACATTTTACCTGGAGAACTTGTGGATACTCTGGTGAGCAATCAGAGTAGCTCAGACATTGATGAACCAGACGATACTGAAACAGACTCAGACATTGAGATCGATTGTGACGAACCACAAGAAACAGAAACCGTGGGTCAACAAGGGCCTTGGGTGCTGGTCATCACCACTGGAGGGTTGGGAAAACGAGTGCCAGTGGGGCAGTTCCGACTACAAAATCGTGCTGGACTTGGGTTGCGATCGATTAAGTTCCGCAAGAAAAACGATCGACTAGCGGCACTTCGAATCGTCGGTGAGACGGATGAGTTTATTATCGTCACTAATCGAGGCGTGATTATTCGCCAGCGGGTCAACGCGGTTTCTTGTCAGTCTCGGGCAGCAACGGGTGTCTTTGTGCAGCGGTTAGACGAGGATGATGAAATTGCAGCGATCGCCCTTGTTCCTCCCGTGGAGCAGGAAGCCGAGCAAATGGAAGGGGATGATGAGACAGATTCTGAAGCTGAGGCTGAAAACCTAGAAGCAGACTCATTAATTGACGTAGAGCCTACCAATCCAGTCGAAGGCGAGATGATTGCCTCAGATGCCGTGGCACAAGTCATGAGTGAGGATGAGACTGACTCTGAATAACTCAAATCCTCATCAGGGCGGGTAGAGAGATGGTGAATCAATCAACACCTCCTCCTCAAGTGGCTTTTCGCCGATCGCGCCTGGGGTTACCTCTGGGACAAGGCGCGATCGCCTTTTGTAGCGGCATTGCTATGGCTCTCTCGGTCGAACCTATTGCGGCTTGGCCTTTGGCATGGGTGGCGATCGCACCCCTATGGGTTTTGGTGATGGGTTCCTATTCTCGTCAGGTCTTCCGTAGTGCCCTTGCTCTGGGCGCGATCTGGAGCATGGGCTATTACGGCCTGATGTTGTCTTGGGTCACGGGGCTGCACCCGCTCACTTGGATGGGAGTTCCCTGGCTCGCCAGCGTAGCGATCGCTCTCTCTTGCTGGGTCATGGGCACAATTTACTCGACCGTTTGGATGTGCCTTTGGATTGTGGCGTTGAGAGCCGTCACAACGTTACAGGAAAGTGGAGTTAGAGCTTGGAGGCGATCGCGCAAGCTTCTTTCTCCCAAACTTCTTTCTCCCAAACCCGCTCTCCAAGGGGAAATTTGGCAAGTAAGTCAGCGCGTCTTCCTAGCAGCAGCGCTCTGGAGTGGAGTTGACTGGCTGTGGCGAAACACGTTTCTCTACTGGCCTTCTCTGGCACTGACTCAAAGTCCTCACAATCTTGTCATTCTTCATCTCTCTCAATGGGCAGGCCCCAATGCCATTGCGATCGCCATCATTGCCGTCAACGGATTTTTAGCAGAAGCATGGATTGGGTGGCGCAAAGCCTCCACTTCATCATCCGAACCCTTTCCAGCTTTTCTAGCTCGTCGAACTGCAATGCTCTCTGGAGCGATCGCCTTAGCTATCTTTGTGGGCTGCCACGGACTAGGGGCTTTTCGTTATGCAACTGATTTTTCTGCCGAAACCGTCGTAAAAGAATCTGCCTCCGAATCAACTTCGATCGCTTCATCTTCCATTCCAGAGTCTCTAACGATCGGCATCATTCAAGGCAACGTTCCGACGCGGATCAAGCTGTATAAAGAAGGACTGCGGCGTGCGTTTCAGGGATACACCAACGGCTATGAAACTCTGGTTGAACAAGGCGTCGATGCTGTCCTCACTCCCGAAGGGGCGTTTCCCATTGTTTGGGACGATCCCATTCAAACTCGAACTCCCCTCTATCGAGCCGTGCGCGATCGCCATGTTCCCATTTGGCTCGGCACTTTCTTCCCAGAAGGCCGGGACTTTACCCAGAGCCTCATTTCTCTCAATAAAGATGCAGAGGTGGTCGGGCGTTACAACAAAGTCAAACTCGTTCCCCTTGGAGAATATATTCCCTTTGAAAGTGTGTTCGGAGCGCTGATTGATCGGCTCTCTCCGCTCGATTCCTACATGATTCCAGGCGAGGCCAACCAACAGTTCAACACGTCCCTTGGACAGGCCATTGTAGGGATTTGCTATGAGTCAGCCTTTTCTCGCCTTTTTCGCGAACAGGCTCGATCGGGAGGTGAGTTTATCCTCACGTCATCGAACAACGATCCTTACAGCACCGCAATGATGGCACAGCATCACGCCCAAGATGTGTTGCGATCCATTGAAACTGATCGATGGGCTGTCCGGGCAACGAATACGGGTTACTCCGGTGTAGTCGACCACCACGGGCGCACGCTTTGGCGATCGCAGCCGTTTGTTTACCAGCTTCATCAAGCGACAATTGGTCGTCGTCACTCTCTCACACCCTATGTCCGCTGGGGCGACTGGCTCACTCCAGTTTTCGGATTAGGGGCGATCGCCACTGTAGGCTGGCCTTGGATAGGTTTGGCGATCGCGCTCAAAGGGAGCAACCGCTCAAAGGGTAGATAGCCAAGCTGTGTTGAACGCTCGAATCGTCTTCAAGGAACATCCCGTAATTCAGTTGACTCAACTTTCAACTAAAATTGAAAACTACAGGTAGTGGTTAAAAGAACGCAAAATCTCGTTACAATCATTGAAATGATGCTGAGTGATCAGACTCATGCTGGTATCAAACATCTGATATCGAACCAAGGTGGAGCAGGTTCGAATCAATCAGCCGCAGTTTTTCATCTTGGCGTTCTCACAAACACGTTGCTGGTTTTGAGCGGCTCTACCGCTTAGGCTAAAGCGAGTTCGACAGTTTTTGACTATGATTAAAAGCTCTACGCTACCTCCATCATTTCTCATTAATACAAGCCCTACCTAATGCAAAAGATCAAAAGTTATACAAATCAAAACCCGTAAACGAGAGTCGAATCTCGTTCAATTTACAGAATCTCAATCTAGTAAGGATTTAGGGCGATTTGCTCAGGAGAACTATCCATGCTGCATCGCAAAATTTATCAACTGTGCTGCGACGGTCGTGAGGTTTGGATCTTTTTGCGAGATCAACAGCGCTGGATCGAGCGCGCGCAAATTCTTGATATTGAAGGAGACCTTGTCACTGTTCGCTACGAGTCTGATGAGGAAGACGAAGTTTGTTCATGGGAAGAGATGATTCGTCTCGACAGCATTGGATCGGTCATGCAGCGTCTCGCTACTGTTCCTAAAGGAAATTTTGATCCTTTAATCGCTGAAGACTGCCCCGAGGCCGAGCAGATTCGAAATCCACAGTCTGATTCGAACGACAGTTAAGACGCAAGAATCTCTGACGTTGGAGGTTAAAGGACATCTGAACAGTCGTCAATGTTATTTCAGATTCTCCTTTGCCCTTCCTTGAAAAGGGAGAACCGTCTTCTAAGTTCCCTTTTTTCTTAGCGTTGGTGGTGCGGAGCGCGGAGATGTAAGAGGATCGAAACGCTCTGGCGTGCCATCTATAGCAATGCGTAGATAGGTTAGGACAGATATTGATGGAGAAGCCGCGC
>CAKZMO010000561.1 GCA_937128595.1 uncultured cyanobacterium
TATTTCCTGATAGCTCGCAATAGTTTAGCTTTACAAGAAGTTAACCACTCAATAAAGGGAATGAGAAAGTTCAAATATCTTCGCAGCTAATCCTTGCAATTGAAAACCTTTGTGATAGCTGCACTTTTATGTTGCTACTTCGAACCATCAAGACACGCTTCGAAGAGTGATTGAAATGGATTAAACGATCCGTTAAAATGCCTAGGCATCTACCAGACCTTTCGAGCAAGTTTTACTAAAAAAGAAGGTTCTTGGATTTAGCTTCCGCCCTTGCAATACAGGTAGGAATGCTCTGGAATAGTATGGGCGGCTCTTGAAATATCAGACGGTGTAAAGTAAATCTTCTCCTCACCCCATATTCATCGGGTATTCCCTCTATTCAGAAAGATCTGGAGTAAGTCATTGAATTTTGACGAGACACTATCTTTTTTTCCAAACTCACTGATGCACCCGTCTTCAAAATGGCTCAAAACTTAGTAACATACTGTATCAATTTGTACGACAAAGCCTACCTTTAGCTAGGTTTAACGAAATGCTGAGAGCAAAAACTATGACAGAGGGCGATCGCCCTCCTGGGGCGCAACTGGCGATCGCCCCTGAAGCCGCTCCTGAAGCTCATGTTTTACCCGATTGAGAATAGAGGTTTCGTCAAGAGAGTCAAGGATTTCAGACACCGCTGCTTTGGGTCCCCGTGCGCCCCAAGACGCTCCGTTAGCAAGATAAACCTTGGCAATTTGACCGATGCCATAAGTAGAAACGCCTGCAACCCCGGCTTGGGTAATGGCAACCGAGAGGTAGGGGGCTAGGGCTAATCCTCCAGTGGCTGGCACTGAGACACCCAATAGACCTTTGAGAGAGCTGAGTCCTAAAGTGGCGACTAGTTCGCTGGCTGTGATGCCACCCATGCTAAAGGCAATCCGTTTGAGAAGGCCAAGTGCGCCTTGCTGGGTGAGGGCAATGCCATAGAGTCGAGAGAGTGTCAGCAGAAGAGCAACATCAATGATTGCGCCACTGAGCAAATCGACGAGGACAAGAGGATTAACGGCGATCGCCACAGCTTTTGTGACCACAGAGTTCCAAACGATTTGGTTGGCTGCGCGATCGCGAATTTCAAGCTTACGCTGGACAACTTGTTCGTTGACTTCGTCGGCGTAGAGTAGGGTATTCAGTGCTACGAGAGCCTTTCCTTCCTGAGCCAAGAGATCAAGGATGCGCAGCTTCAGATCGCTAACTTGGGGTCGGCCTTTACGATGTTGGATAGTGATGCTGCCGTCGGACTGACGCACGGCTTCAGTGGTGAGAGGAGCTGCTGCTGCCATGACGATTTCGTTTGGGGAGAGCAGTTCGCGCAGTCTCTCGTCTCGAATCTTGTCGTAAATCGCTTTACGGTCGGCATCTGGATACTGATCAATTTTGTTAAACACGAGCAGCATCGGCTTACTAAACTGTCGCAGTTCTGAGAGTGCCCGATACTCCACCTGAGTCGTGTCACCTGACACAACAAACAGGATTAGATCGGCCTGTTTCGCAACTTGCCGCGCCAGTCTTTCCCGCTGTTCTCCATGTACTTCGTCAATACCAGGAGTGTCAATCAACTCAACGGCAGAGTTGCCCATGCCTTTGAGAGAAACCCTCAGCAGCTCAGAATCACAGCCTGCGATCGCCTCTCGCTGCATTGTCCATTCAGCCCGCTCCACTCCTTTTGTGACGCCGTGGAGTGGCCCTGTTTCAAAGATGGACTGTCCTAGTAAGGCGTTGAGTACTGAGGACTTGCCACGCCCTACCATACCAAACACTGCGATCTGAACAACTGAGTGTTCCAACCGATTGAGCATTGTTTCGAGCTGCTCTAGGTCAGTTTCTAATCCCTGTCGTTCTTGAGGAGTCAGGTCCAGCTTATGAAGCAAATGTCGGAGGGTCTCTTGAGCTTGCTGATAGCCAAGATCAGACTGAATGTGGTCAAAGCTGGCGATCGCCTCATCGAGGCCAGTGACTAAATCATCCGTAGATTGAGGAGTGGATTGGGAATCAGAGCGCAGTGGATTTTTAGATGCGGGTACAGCGATATTGTTCTCCTGAATTCGATTAGGAGTCTGATTGGGCTCGAATGCAGAATCAGTCGAGTTGGAAGACGGAGAATGAGCCACCAGTTTTTGTAGTACAGTTTTCACAAATAGTGTAGCTGTGCTCTGAGCCGATCGTGTGAAGCGGAGTTGTGGGGCGGAGGCTCAATTAACTAATATCGCGATGTCACAGGAGCCTAACAAACCAGGTTCGTTATCACTTATTCCACTCATATGCACTGTTGCTTGCGGGAACTGATTCGCTACACTTTTGTCAACTGGACTGTCAAAGTGGTCAATTTATGGCTTGCTGTTGATTTCAAATTGGTTTCGTTAGAGCTGTTGTGAAATAGAACGCTCGGGTCAGCGACGTGAGCCATTCCGACGTCCCACCCTCAGTTAATTTACGCTGCGATGAGATAGAAGTTCCACAATCCAGCGGCCGTTACCATTGAACAGTCATCGAATCCTTCGATACGGTTTCGATAGACCTGATAGACAATGGTGTAGCGCTTGAGCCCAGCAAAAGCATGTTCACACCTGACGCGTTCACGGGCTAACTGACAAAAGCTGGCTGTGAGTGGCTAAGAAGCTTGCCACACGTTAGTTTTAATAATTGAAAAGACAAGAGAGGAGGCAGCGTTCTAAGCTTAGATACCACTCAAAACCGTGAACGCTGTGAAAAACCTCCCTCCTCTACAATGCCTTGAATGCCTGACTGGGTCAATCAGTACCCTGGGCACATCGTAGCCATTTGATGACCTGCCTATGGATGGTGGTGGCGTTGCTCCAGCAAGGCAAGGTGAGCCTGACACGGTGGCTGCCCTATGTCCCCTGCTCTTCAGCAGGGCTGAATCTATTGAGGGGAGAACAGTGAATATAGGGCAGGAACACCCGCATGACCATTCCTTCCCATGAGCCTAATCCCCCC
>CAKZMO010000562.1 GCA_937128595.1 uncultured cyanobacterium
AGTAGAAAATGCTAAAGAAGTCAGGGTATGTAATTATGACTAGATAGTTTATCTTTCTTGTTGATGGTTAGAAGGTTAAGAATGGAGCATGCAGTAAAAATATGTCCCATTTGCAAATTCTGGAACCGAATTACCTGTTATCAACATCAGTGCTCGATTTTAACCAGAATCAGCCGCAGATTATCTTTAAAAAAGAAGGCATAACTTACATTAGGCCATCCCCCCAATTTTCACCTTACATTGACTTATATACGCACTTCACCGGCAAATATCTACCGAAATCACTGCGTGCTTATCCACAAAATTTCACAGAAATATGGATACACTTTGGAGATATTCCATGTTTCCTGCTTTCTGAGCAACTAAATCAATTACCTGCTATGAGCTTGATCGGCCCAAATTCAACACCCAAAGAATATATTTTTGAAGGAAACTTTAATTCGCTTCATATTGCATTTCGTCTGGGCGGTGAAAAACCTTTTATCGGTTATTCGCCGATTGATTTCCCAACCACGCCTATTATGCTGAGTGATGTTTTCCCGTGTTGGAAAGTGCAGTACTTATGGGATATGACACGGCTGGCCCCACTGCAACAAGTGATAGCCATTGAACAATTACTTGCGTTTAGTTTTCAGCCAGATTTCAGCATCGATGACCGCACTCAATATGGTATTGAGATTGTCCGGCGGAATTGGGGACAGGTTGAAGTTACCCAGTTGGCTGAGGGCTTAAATATAAGTGAGCGACAACTCTTGCGCTCTTTTAAGCTGGAAACCGGTTTGACGACTAATAAAATCATCCGACTAAACCGATTCAAGGGTGCGCTTTTGCATCTTAACCAGCTATATAAGCCAAACTTTGCCCAGCTTGCACTGGAACATGGCTATAGTGATCAACCACACTTCATCCGTGAATTTAGCAAGTTTGCGGGAATATCACCGACTGCATTTCTAAAGCGACGGGAAACGCTTGGATTTCTTCAAGATGAATGGGTAAAGTACGCTAAGAGAGGTCAGACATAGATCGACATTATCATGACCGCAGAAATGTACAAGATCGTGTCCGATTTTTACAATACCATTTGCGAACGTCATATTACACTATACCTTCAGACTCTAATACAAATAAATCGTCAGGAGTAACTAATATGCGCAAATTAATGCTGTTCATTTTGAGTTGTGTGATGCTCATCATACCAACTATTGCACAGGAGATTGCTCTTCGCCCCTATGATGGTCAAGGATTTCAGACGGTTGTTCCAGATGAATGGCAAGAAGTAGAAGCGGGTGTTTTTCTTGGCTCACCTGCTGGCGATCTCATTCTGGTGATACAGGTTATCCCCGATGCTGACCGCAATCAGGCTCTGTCAAATCTGTTACCACAACTCGCCCTTACAGAGGCTCCACAACCAGATCAATCTATCAGTACCAACGACTTAGACTGGGATATTTACAATCTTGAAGTTGATGTGGTCAGTGCTGGTGTTGATATGGCTCTGACAGATACAGATGATGGCACCTATTTGATCCTACTGCAAACGCCCATCACAGATCGGGATATCTACTATGAACCTGTATTTCTCCCAGCGATTAACTCATTTTCGCTGAATGGTGGGGGAGATGAGGAAGACACATTCACATTAGAAGGCTTCTACAGTGTACCGATTCCAACCAATTGGGCAGTAGACGACACAAATGAAGCCTACGTGCGTCTCTACAGTCCAGATGACCTGATTCAACAATATATCATCATCAACGAAACTACAGTCGAAAACGCTGAACAAGCGGAAGCGGCTATTAATGCTGCTTGGGTTCTTGTTGAACCTGAACTTACCCTGGCTGACCTAGATGAAATCACACAACCACCGACCGATCCTGGAATTGATGCAGAATACGAGTTTTCATATAACATCCCGGGTGGATCTGAGATTGTCTATGGTGCAAATCTGATTACTGTTGATGGCACCAATTACATTCGTGTAATCATTGGTGACAGTGACGAAGCGGGGCGTAGGTCCGCACAGATCGGTATCACCATCAGCGGTTTTGAAATTGCCAGTGTTGAGATCGCCGATCTGAGTGATGTTGATCCATTGCCGCTTGATGATGCACATATTGCCGAGTGGGAAGCGTTTATTGAGCGTGTCATGACGGAAAGTGAAATTCCCGGTATGGCAATTGCAGTGGTTCAGGATGGTGAAATTATCCTGCAAAAGGGTTATGGGGTGCGCGAACTAGGTACGGATTTGCCTGTAACATCGCAAACTCTGTTCGCGATTGCATCTACAACCAAAACGATGACTACAGCAACAATGGCTGTACTGGTTGATCAAGGGCTAATGGACTGGGACACACCGGTTACAGGTATCTGGGATGAGTTTTCTCTTTCAAATCCAGAGGTGACCCAACAGCTTACACTGCGTAATTTGGTCTGTGCCTGTGTCGGCGTTGAACGGCGTGACCTTGAGTTGTTTTTCAACCTAGACGATACACCGCAAGAATTTATCGGTGCATTAGCTGGGTTCGAACTCTATACTGATTTTGGTGAGGCATTCCAATACAGTAATCAGATGATTGCAGCAGGGGGCTATCTTTCAGCCGTAGCAGCCGGAGGTAGTATCGAAAGCATGCAAGAGGATTACATCGCACAGGTTGCTAGTAATATCTGGCAACCTCTAGATATGGACAATACCACATTCGCACTGGATACAGCAGCCGCTTATGATGAACTGGCTATCCCCCACAACTTAGATCTTGCGGATTTAGAGATTATCGCAATCCCGCTTGAATACGAACGAGCAATAGAGATTACAGGGCCAGCCGGTAGTGCTTTCTCCACATTGGATGACATGACACGCTATCTCATGATGTATATGAACGGTGGTATGACACCAAATGGTAATCGTTTGATTAGTGAAGATAACCTGGGTGTTTTATGGACACCACAAATTGATGTTAGCGCGGATGTACAATATGGACTTGGGTGGTTCATTAGTGAATATAAGGGGGCACGCACTCTGGGGCATGCGGGTAACGCCGTTGGTTACACTAGCGAATTCATTTTACTTCCAGAAGCCGGATTAGGTGTCGTTATGCTATCGAACCTGCGTGGCGCAAACTCATCGCATGATCTGATCTTCCAGCGGTTGATGGAACTCGTATACGACCAGCCTGATGAGGCCACCGCACAGCTTGAATTCCTGATTGAGCAAGGGGAGTCCCAGGAAGAACAGTTACGTGAGCAGATCGAGCCGATTGATTCTGAGGAGTTCTCCGGGGTTGTCGGTACCTATGGTAACGATGGTCTAGGTGAGTTGGAGTTAATTCTAAATGAGGAAGATCAACCCCAGATCCGCATTGGTGACATAACAATGAACCTGCACTTATTCACCGCGCCAACCGCCCGTCCTGGCACCTACATTATCACTACACCGCCGCTGAGTTCATTACCATTCTTCTTTAATGAGGATGGTGAACTGGTGATAGAAGATGCGGCAACAGAATTC
>CAKZMO010000563.1 GCA_937128595.1 uncultured cyanobacterium
AGTTGGTTAGAGCACCACGTTGACATCGTGGGGGTCACTGGTTCGAGTCCAGTTACGTCCATCACCTATGTATCGAGTAACACACTTTGTCTGTCGTCAGAGCACGTTGTTGTCGCTGGGGGCGGGTTCGTGTCGTCGAGAGTGATTCGAGAAAAATCGGTTTCTTTTTGGCGGATGGGTCAAATTGAATAAGCTTGCTGCTGTCAGAACTAGGCATTCTGGCAGAGAGCAAAATCGGCAGGCCAGAACGATAGTGTTGAGGCGACCTGTGGCGGGTGGTGTGTTGGCGGTGGTGTTGGCGCTGGGTGGCAGTGGTGTGATGCCTGCGGAGGTGGGGGCTGAGTCGGTGGTGCGGGTGGCGCAGGTGACGCCGGGGCAGGTAACGGGGCGATGGGATGAGAATCGTGCCACGCTGCCGGAGGTTGGCAGATACTATGCCGTTCATGAGTTTGAGGGGACTGCGAGGGAAGTGGTCTCGATTGATTTGGTGAGTGACGAGTTTGATGCCTATTTGTTTTTGGTAGGGCCAGATGGAAATGTCTTTGTTCAGGATGATGATGGGGGAGAGGGAACGAATGCTCGGTTGATGGTTGAGTTGCCTGCGACCGGGCAATATCAGGTGATTGTGACTACGTATGGAGCTGGGGAGGTTGAGGAATATGCGTTGAGTTGGGGGTCAGCGTCTCGTGCGGACTTAGAACTACAGCGAGCTGGCGAACTGAATCAGCAAGCTTGTCAGTTGTTTCAGCAAGGTCTCTACAACGAAGCTGAACCGCTTTTAGAGGAAGCTCTTTCAATTCGACGTGAGCAGTTAGGCACTGACCATCCCTCTATCGCCACCAGCCTCAATAATCTGGCCGGGTTGTATCAAGACCAAGGGAAGTATGGCCAAGCCGAACCTCTCTATCAGCGATCGCTCGCCTGTTTTGGGGTCAAAAACCTGGCTCGAATCCGGTAGTATGTCCTACCAGATTCAATTGGATGACCAGATCGTGCCAGATGCGGCGAGTTTCCTTCAAGTCAATGGCCTAAGAGTGGGGGTTGTGCCTGCCAGCAGTCTGCCTTCTGCATCGGCTTATAGTGCTACGCGCTGATATAAAACCAATAGTTGACGGAGAAGCCGCGCACCGCGCGGCTTCTCCGTCAATATCTGTCCTAACCTATCTGCGCATTGCTATAACGCATCAAAGATGCCCAAGCCTCATTGCAGTCAGCCTATCTCCATCTGAAGCTAGAACAGCATCTGACTTATCCTTCGGCGTACTTGGTGCCGTCCCTGTTTCGCCATCCCGACTCGGTGCCCTATCGCGTTCCTGCTAGAGGATGGCGATCGCACCTCCAACAATGGCTACCCAGCTCTCGCTAGGGCGATCGCCCTAGCGAGAGCCGACTACTTTTGGCAGCAGGGCTTAGAAACTGAAGCCTGGGCTGAAATCATGCCCCTGCAATCGACATCTTCTGAGGTGGCTGAAGCCCTAGACACTGCTCGTGAAAACCTGTGTGGCTCGTCCGGCTCATAACAGACACTCCTCAAGATGTAGTTGATCCCCCTCCCGTTAGAATGAAACGATAATGAGAGTCTTTCTAAGTCGCCCCTCCTATGCAAATTACTTTGCCACCTGAACTAGAGCAACTCGTCCAACGCCAACTCGCCAGTGGCAAATACCAATCAGCGATTGAGGTCATTTCAGTCGCTGTTCGTCTACTTGAACAACAGGCAGATGTCTATCAAGGGCAACTCAACGAACTGAGACAAGAGGTTCAAGTGGGTTGGGAGGCTGCTCAACGAGGTGACGTTGTAGAGGGTACAACTGCGATGGCGCAAATTCGGTCTGACCTCAGAGCTAAATATGGGTCAACCGAGTCGTGACGCCTCAGTTTTTCCTTAGCCAACCTGCAATCGACGATATCACTGAGATCGCAGACTACATCACGAGTCAATCAGGCTTAGCTCAGGGAGAATACTTTCTAGCTAAACTTGATGAAAAATTTGCCCACATTGCTCGATTTCCGAAGCTTGGGCGGCAGCGCGATGACATATTTCCTGGAGTCAAGAGCTTATCAGTAGATAACTACTTGGTTTTCTACACTGCCACACCTTCTGGGGTTGATATCCTTCGGGTAGTCAGCGGATATCGGGATCTCAAAATGCTATTTGAGGAGGCCGATTGAAGAAGCTGGCAATGAGCGACATTGCCTTGCCGCAGAGCAGGGTATGGAAAGAACGCATCTGAGAGGATGTTTGAAAAGGGGGTAGGGGGTCAAGTTTTATGCCAACCGCTTGACCATAATCCGGATCATCGCGAGATAAATAAATGTCTCTGAGGTTTCGGGCAACGTTTCATAATCTCGAACTAATCGACGGCATCCCATTAACCATCCAAACGTCCGCTCCACCACCCATCGTTTCGGCAGTAAGACAAATCCCTGGGACTGTTCAGGACGGAGCACCACCTGCACAATCCAACGGCAGATGTCCATCACCGCCATCATAAAGTTCGGGCCACGAAAGCCCCCATCGACCCAGATGGTGTGCAGACGAGAGACCGATTTCCCCATCTGCTGGACTCGTTCGAGCACGTGCTGTCCCCCTTGTCGCTCACTCACGTTGGCCGCAGTCACCCAGACCCGTAACACTAAGCCCAAGGTATCGACTGTCATGAATCGCTTGCGTCCGTTGATCTGCTTGCCTGCATCGTAACCAATCGCCTCATGAACCCTCGCGGCATTCTTGACGCTTTGGCTATCGAGAACGGCTTCCGACGGACTCGGATGCCGCTCCTTTGCCATCCGCTCGCAGCGATACAGGGCATCATGAATTTTCAGCCAAGTCCCGTCCTTGCGCCAGTTACGAAAATAGGTGTACACCGTTTGCCACGCCGGGAAGTCCCCTGGTAAGGCTCGCCATTGGCACCCTTCGACCAACACAAAGCAAATCGCGTTGATGACCTCCCATAAATTCACGCTACGAGGCCGTCCACCGGGTTTGGCAGCCGGGAGAAAATCGTTCAGTAACTCCAATTCGTCTTTCGGTAGGTTGCTAGGGTAATCTTTACTCATGTTGTCCACTCATTGGCTGTACGGTTTCTAGTTGCAGCTTATATTGAGTGGGCTTTTTTACAAGCTATCCCCCCTTTTCAAACATCCTCTTAATCCTCAACATCGTCGAGGCAAGGACAAGGCTCGCCTTTTCACGGCTATAT